>QHWQ01000273.1 GCA_003222635.1 Acidobacteriota bacterium
CAACCTGAAGGACGAGCTCGCGCGGCTGCGCGCGATGCCGCGCGTCCGCAAAGGACGCCTGATTCGATTCAACGACGGTCCGCAGACATACAGCCGCCACTACATCGAGCCGAAGGATGGCATCACGCAGATGTTCCACATCCACCTCGAGGAGTACGCGCCGGGCGGCCACTCGCAGAAGCACGGCCACGTCAACGAGGCGGCGTTCTACATCCTCGACGGCGAGGGCTACGAGATTCACGACGGCATCCGCTACGACTGGAAGGCGGGCGACGTCGCCATCGTGCACAACAACTGCGTGCACCAGCACTTCAACGCGAGCCCGACCAGGCCGGCGCGCGCGCTGGTCATGAAGACCAAGCCGATGTTCATGTTCATGAACATGCTGTTCCAGAAGATTGTCGAGCCGCGGCCGACCCAGCCCGCGCCCGGCGCCGAAGGCTTCCAGGCGCGCGAGTTCGAGCAGAACTTCAACCACGAGGAATAGACCCATGGCGTGGAACGAAGCAAAGGCGTGGAAGCGGGGAACACTCAACCAGAAGCTCTATCAGGGGCTGCTGGACGACGCGACCGCGGCGCCTGCGCGCAACGCGAAGCGGAAGAAGATCGTCCACCCCGAGGACATGCCGTGGGAGATGGCGCGGCAGGGGCTGCTCAAGCACATCGTCAACGAGGCGCTGAACACGCGCATGGAGACGGTGGACGCCTACATGCAGATCATTCCGCCGGGGAGCCGCTCGGGAAAACATCGCCACCTCGCCGAGGAATGCCTCTACGTCGTCGAGGGGCAGGGCTACGACCTGCATCAGGACTGCGACGTCGAGATCACCGACACGTACCACTGGAAGCCGCAGGACGAGGTCAAGAAGTTCGAATGGGAAGCGGGCGACGTCATCTACGTTCCGCCCAACACCATTCATCAGCACTTCAACGCGAGTCCGGACACGCCGGTGCGGATGATCTCGATCATCAACCGCATCTTCAAGGCGTGCGGCCTGAACGATCTCGAGCAGATTGAAGACGCGCCGGAATACGACCCCTCGGTTGACTTGAACGCGGAGCTCGTCGAAGCGTATCTGCGCGGCCGGGTCCCGGTCACGAAATAATGGCCAAGGACGCCCCGGTCTCGGAGGACCTCGCACGGAAGTTCGCCTCCGAGAAGGAAACGCCGTACACGCGATGGGTGCGCGCGGAGGGGCTGGACATCGTCAGCTCCTTCTACGTGCCCGACCTGCACGCCGTTGAACTGAAGCCGTGGGCGCGCCGCGGCGGCCGCGGCGTCTTCCTCAATCACGACGCGTCGCGCTCCTCCAACGACTGCTACGTCTGCGAGATTCCGCCCGGCAAGGAGCTGGCGCCGCAGCGGCAGCTCTACGAGGAGATGATCTACGTCCTCGACGGCCGCGGCTCGACCTCGGTGTGGAACGACGCGGGCAAGCGCACGACGTTCGAGTGGAAAGCGGGCGCCATGTTCGCGATTCCGCTCAACACGTGGCATCAGCATTTCAATGGTTCGGGCACGCAGCCGGCGCGCTACGTCGCGGTGACGAACGCGCCGGTCATCATCAACGCGTTCGGCGATCTGAACTTCGTCTTCAACACGCAGTACGACTTCAAGGGTCGCTTCAACGGCGAGCCGGACTACTTCGCCAACAAGGGCGAGCAGAAAGGCCTGCTGCTCGACACCAACTTCGTCGCGGATGCGATCAACCTGCCGCTGATTTCCGCGAAGGAACGCGGCGCGGGCGGCTCGCACATCCGCTTCAGCATGGCGAAGGGGCACATGAACAGCCACATCTCGCAGTTCGGGGTGGGCCGTTACAAGAAGGCGCACGCGCATGGCCCCGGCGCGCACGTGATCATCATGACCGGCGAGGGCTACACGCTGATGTGGCCCGAAGGCGAGGAGCCGAAGCACTACGAGTGGAAAGAGGGCTCGATGATCGTCCCGCCCAATGCGTGGTTCCATCAGCACTTCAATACGGGGACGACCCCGGCGCGCTATCTTGCGTTCAAGGCGGAAGGCGTGTCGATTCGCAACGCGCAGGGGGTGCCAAAGGCGTGGATCTCGCGGCGGGTCGGCGGCGATCAGATCGACTACGCCGACGAATCGGCGAAGGTGCGGCAGTGGTTCAGAGACGCGCTCGCGAAGAAGGGCCTCGAGCCGCGGATGGACGAAGCGTACGAGGCCGAGCTCGCGGAGCTTCCAGAGACGGTGACGCGATGAAGAAGACGCTGATTGGTTTCACGATCCTCGCGGCGGCAACCGTCATCACCTCCGCGCAGGTGAAGCCGGGCGCTACCGCGACCGACGTCGCGACCTACACCGGCGCGGACCGGATGGAGAAGCTGATCGCCGGCGCGAAGAAAGAAGGGTCGGTCAGCATCTACACGTCGCTGCAGCAGGCCGACATCGGCAAGCTCGGCGACGCGTTCGAGAAGAAGTACGGCGTGAAGGTGATCGCCTGGCGCGCGGGATCGGAGGACATCGTCCAGCGGTCGATACAGGAGGCGCGCGCGAACCGGAACACCGTTGACGTGATGGAGACCAACGGGCCCGAGCTCGAGTCGATGCACCGCGAGAACATCCTGCTGGCGGTGAAGAGCCCGTACCTCGGCGATCTGATCGGCCCCGCCATTCTTCCGCACGGCGAGTGGGTGGGCACGCGGCTGAACGTGTTCGTGCAGGCGTACAACACGAACAAGGTCAAGAAAGAAGAACTGCCGAAGACGTGGGAGGACCTCACGAACCCGCGGTGGAAGGGAAGGATCGGCATCGAGCAGGAGGACTCCGACTGGCTCGCCGGCATCTTCGCCGACATTGGCGAGGCGCGCGCCCGGAAGGTTTTCCAGGACATCGTCCGCACCAACGGTATGTCGGTGCGCAAGGGGCACACGCTGCTGACGCAGCTCGTGGTGTCGGGTGAAGTGCCGCTGGCGCTGACGGTCTACAACTACAAGGCCGAGCAGCTGAAGAAGCTGAAGGCGCCCATCGACTGGTTCGTCATCGGCAACGCCATCGCGCGTCCCAACGGGATGGCCGTGGCGCGCAAGGCGCCGCACCCGCACGCCGCGGTGCTCTTCTACGACTTCGAGCTGAGCCCGGAAGGACAGCAGATCATCGCGAATCTCGAGTTCGTCCCGACCAGCAGGAAGATCGACACGCCGCTCAACAAGGTGCCGATGAAGTTCGTCGATGCGAAGGTGGCGATCGACGAGTACGACAAGTGGAAAGGACTGTACCGGCAGCTGTTCAACATCCGCGGGTCCTAACGAGGCGCCACTAAAACGATTGCCACGAAGTTCTCGAAGACCGTTTTGACCCACGAAGAACAGGAAGTTCACGAAGAGCGGTCGCCCGTCGGCGTGCGCAGCACGCCGACCGCTCATGAGGACGCAGTGGCGCGAACAAATCGCACCAGTCGCCCCGCGGCTTGTTCACGCCCGCGCGTCCTCATGCGCAGGCCGCCTTCGGCGGCGGGGCCACCGCTTCCGATCTTCGCGTTCTTCCTGTCCTTCGTGGTTTTAGTCGTCTCCGTGTTCTTTGTGGCTAACGTCTTTGCGCCCTCCGTTGCCGCGCAAGCGACGGATCGAATAGCGGCGGCGAAGAAGGAAGGCACCCTCACCGTCTACACGACCATCGCCGAGAAGGACTGGCCCGCCCTCGTCAAACCCTTCGAAACCAGATACGGCATCAAGGTCACCGTCTGGCGCGCGGGTACAGCCGACGTGCTGCACCGCGCGATCCAGGAGACCGCCGCGAGGAAGTACGACGTCGACGTCGTCCACATCGGCTCGCCGGAGATGGAGGCGCTCGCGCGCGAGCAGGTGCTGCTGCCAATCACCTCGCCGGCGCAGAACGATCTGCAGCCCGGCTCGGTGCCCGCCCATCGTCAGTGGGCGGCGACGCTGCTCTCCGTCTGGGTGCAGGCGTACAACACGAAGCTGATAAAGAAGGAAGACCTGCCGAAGGCCTACAAGGACCTGCTCAATCCGAAGTGGAAAGGGAAGCTCGGTCTCGAGGGGAAGGACGAAGACTGGTTCGCGTCCGTGGTGGATGTCATGGGTGGCGGCGAGACGGGGCTCAAATTCTTCCGCGACCTCGCATCGATCAACGGCGTCTCGATCCGTGAAGGGCACACGCTGCTGAACAACATGGTGATTTCGGGCGAGGTGCCGCTCGCGCTCAACGTCTACAACTACATGCCCGAGCAGGCGAAGAAGAAAGGCGCGCCGATCGACTGGTTCGCGCTCGAGCCAGCCATCGCGCGTTCGAACGGCGTCGGCGTCGCGCGCCATGCGCCGCACCCGAACGCCGCAAGGCTGTTCTACGACTATCTGCTCGAAGAAGGTCAGCAGTACTTCGTGAGCATGGACTACGTGCCCAGCAACACCAAGGCCGCCTCACCCCTGAAGGGAATCAAAATCGTTCAGACGAGCCCCGCGCGGTCGCTTGACGAATCCGGCAAGTGGGTCACGCTCCTGCAGCAGACTCTTATCCGGCGCCGTTAAGTCCAGGCGCGGTTGTCGACGGTATTCTCGTAGGTCGCCCCCGGCACCGTCATGTTCCACTTCACCGTCCAGTTGTATTCATCGTCGAACCGCTCGCGCGTGTAGGGCTGCGGCGGTGCGTGCAGCAGCCGCCACGTCTGAAAGTCCTTCGCCTCGAGCAGCCCGCCCGTCTCCGCGATGAAGTAGTGGATGAACGGCGTCGGATCCTTCTCCAGCACTTCAACAGCCCGCGCCTGCGCGCGGAACATCGCCGCGAGCGTCGGCCCGTCGAGCTCGTCGCTCGCCGCCTCGCTGCGCGTCGAGTGCGACTCGATGAGGATGCGCAGCCCCTGCTTCTGCGCGACGCTGATCCACGGCTCCATCAGGCTGACGGCCGCCACCTCGCCGCGCCGCAGCGCCTCGAGCCGCTTGACCATCGTGCCCGCGTTGGTCGTCCTCACGTGCTCCTGCGCGAGGAAGCCTTCCATCATCTTCAGCGTCGTGAAGTGCGAGCCGTTGTTCGGCGTCACCGCGATGGGCCTGTTCTTCAGCATCTCGGGCGCGAACACGGCCGAGTCGCGGCTGGTGACAATCGCGAACTTCGACATCGAGGCGCCGAGCGCGACGATCTTCCGGCCGCGCCGTCCTTCGCAGTTCGCCTCGACCGCGCGCTTCATGATGCCCCACTCACACATCCGATACTGGTCGATGCCGCCTTCGTTGTAGGCGGCGTCCAGCGGCCGGTCGAACACGGAATCGAACTTGACCGTGTGGGAAGTGGTGACCTGCGCCATGCCCGGCGTGGTGACGAACTCGATGTCGAGCCCCTCGTCCTTGAAGAATCCCTTGTCGCGGGCGACCAGCACCGGCAGGTCGTGCACCGCGTTCATGATCGCGACCTTGTGCTTTCTTTTCGTGAGCTCCTGGACAGCCATGGCGCCTAGATTATCGCAGGAGTAAACTCTGGCGCATGAACAAGCTCATCTCGTCGGCGATTCTGGCCTTAATGGTGGTCGGTGTGCAGGCGGCGAGCGCGGATGAAGTCACGCTCATCGCCCCCGGCGGGCTGCGCTGTCCCGTCGACGTCATGAAACCCGGCTTCGAGAAGAAGACCGGCCACGTGCTCAAGGCAACCATCGGCGCCGGCGGCGCGACGCACCGGCAGGTCGTGCAGGGCGCGCCGTTCGACGTGCCCGTCGTCCAGCCGCCGTACAAGGACGTGATCGATTCGGGCAACGTGATCGCGAGCACCGAGACGCCACTGGCCACAGTCGGCATTGTCGTCGTGGTGAAGAAAGGCGATCGGAAGCCGGACATCTCGAGCGCCGATGCCGTGAAGCGGATGCTGCTGTCGGCGAAGGCGATCTCGTATCCCGACGGCAACGGCGGCCTCGGCGGCGCCGCGGGCGTCAGCTTCGACAACACGCAGAAGAAGCTCGGCATCTACGATCAAATGCAGCCGAAGGTGAAGCGCGTGCAGGGCGTGTCGCTCCTCGAGCTGCTCAAGCGCGGCGACATCGACTACGCGATCACGTTCGCGAGCGAGGTGAACGATCCGGGGGTGGAGGTGGTCGGCCAGCTGCCGCGCGACATCTCGACGCCGACCGCGCTCGTCGGCTTCATCTCCTCGCATGCGAAGTCGCCGGATGCGGCGAAGGCGCTGCTGGCGTACCTGTCGGGACCCGAGGGCGCGGCCGCGTACAAGACGTGCGCGATGACGCCGGGAAAATAACGCTTCTGAAACACGGCAGCCGAAGTTGTCATCAGCAACGCGGCTGCCGTCTCAGCCGTTCGATCCTTCCGCCACGCCAAAAAGTTCTCAGAACTGAACTTCATCTCAGCCATGGTGGCGTGGTCTTTCGATTGCGTTTTCCCGGCGGCGTGGAACCGCAGCGCCTTCTCTCCTCCGGAGAAATGCCGCTCGCGCGCACCGTCCTGGTCGTGGACGATGACGAGGCGACGTGCCGGCTGCTGGCCGCCTGGATTCGGCATCTCGGCTTTCACGTGATGACGGCGCTGCATGCGGAGCAGGCGCTCACGCTGATGCACGCGCATCCCGCCGACGTTGCCTTCTGCGACATCGTCATGCCCGGCCATGACGGCGTCTGGCTGATCGATCAGCTGCGCGCGCAGTTCCCGCAGACGGC
>QHWQ01000420.1 GCA_003222635.1 Acidobacteriota bacterium
ACAGGCGGATCGATGGACCCTCCGCTTCCGCCGGCAGCTCGCCCTTCTTCCAGAAGCAGCCGACCCAGATCGGAAAGCGCGGGTGACCGCCTTCGAATTCGATCCAGACGCCGGTGCCCGGCTCGGGAAGGCAGTAGAAGCCGACGCCGTCGCCGGCGTACGGCACGCACGGCATCGCCCACACGAGCTCTGCGTCGAGCACGTCCTTGACGCGCACCTGCAGCCGTCCCAGCCGCGCCGGATCGTCGTTGCTCGTCACCTCGCCGCGGTACTTGCCGAAGAAGCGGTTGCGCCGGTGTTCGGCGAGGAGCGTCAGTTCGTCGCCTCGCAACATGTCAGTTCCACCCGTTTCTCAAGAGCGTGAGATCCATCGTGTGCTCCGTGTCGGTGATCGTGTGGCGCACCGCGGCGCAGTAGTACAGGCCGCTGTGGCGCGTGCCGGCGCCGACGATCTCCACGAGCGTGTGCGCGCGCAGGATCTTCTTGGCGACCGACGTCGTCGTCTCGCATCGCGCGGTGATGAAGAACGTCGACTCCAGCAGCAGACCGTCGCTGTGGCCCATGAGCGCGCCGACGTCGTCGGCCGGCACCGCGAGGAGGCGGCTGTTCGGCTCGGTGACGACGCCGGCGAGCGCGGTCTGCCCGAGCGCGACGAGCGTCGATTCGGTGCGCGATCCGTCGAGCGTGTCGCCGTTCGAGAGATCGATCTGCTTCGCGACGGTCGCCGACGCGGTATGCACGTTCCAGTCGATCGCGAGCTCGGTGATCGTGTTGCTGTCGGCCTGGTTGATCGCGAGCTGCGCGGCCGGCTCGCCGGCGAGCACCGGCGGCTTGAAATGACCGGTCTCGACGCCGTCGACGCCGGCGGTGATCCAGAACAGGAATCCGTTCTGGCGGGCGAGGCGCTGCACGAGCTCGAAGTCGGTCTCCCGCTGCACGAGCGCGTGCGTCTCTTCCGAGTAGTGGCCGTCGGTCGGGACTACGTCCGGCGTCAGGTGATACGGACCGAACACCGACTGGACGGCGTCGCTGTCGGTGCCTTCCGGATAGACCTTCGCCTTCGACGCGCGATCCATGGCGATGCGCGTGTCGCCGCCGACGACGAGCACGCTCGATCCCTCGCCGCCATGCGCGATCTTGATCGACTGCGCGAACACCGGCCCCTTCACGAGGCAGTCCTGCACGTCGTCGACTTCGGCGATCACGCTGAGGATCGTGTCCGGTCCGACGGCCGCGTCTTCGAGCAGCGGCAACGTGCCGTCGGCGATGTCGATCCCGTAGCTGAGGACGTACTCGGTCGGACGTCCGACGCACTCGTAGATCTCGATTGCCGACGGCTGCGGGAAGTCGGCATTCGGCGGGTCGGCGACGACGATGGCACCGGCCGGCATCAGCGTCTCTTCACGGGAATGTCGATTTCGCGCCGCTCGGTGAGCGATTCGGCGAGCACCGCGTCGTTGTGCTCGGCAATCGCCCAGAACAGATCGGCGTTGCCGAGGTACTTCTGCGCCAGATGATCGAGGCGTTCGCCCTGGCGCAGCGCGTGGATGCCGAGCAGCGTCGCGTCGGGATGCGGCGGCACCGCGACCACCGTGACCTGCCGCCCGCGGTGATCGACGACGGTGTAGGTTTCGACGTTGGCGTAGCGGCTCGCGGGGTCGAACATACGGGCTCCTTATGAGGGCAGCAGGCTGATGATCGACTCGACGGTGTTGGCGAGATTCGCGGTCGCGAGCAGCTCTTTCTGCACGCGCGTGAACTTGTAGCAGGCCTTCGCGATCTTCACGCTCGCCGTCGACGGTCCGAGCACGCCTTCGATCGTCACCATGTCGTTGTCATCGAGGACGCGCATGCCGAGGTTCACCTTCGCGCGCAGCGGGTAGAGCAGCGGCGAGTAGAGGATCTCCTCGACCGAGAACGTGGTGATCCGCACCGGCACGATGCGTCCCGGTCGGGTGGATAGAGCAGCATCTCGAGCGCGGAGATCCGGTCGGCGACGCCGGTCGCGAACGCGACGGGATGCGATTCGGGCTTCTCGAGCGCGTCGCACGCGTCGAGGAACAGGCTGACGGTGAACGACTCCTGCGGATCGAAGGGCTGCGACAGCGCGTTCTTCTGCTCGCGCGTCAGCTCGCGCATGTTCCCCTGCTCGTCGTACGTGCGCTCGGCCGGCGCCCACGGCGTGAGCGTCCGCGTCATCGTCTCCGGGTTGTATTCGAAGATGATGATGTTCGGGATCGGGATGAGCATCGGCGCCGAGAACTGGATGATGGCGCCCTTGAGCAGCTTCGGACTGCGTGTGTAGCCGGACATGAATCAGCTCCAGTGGCCGAAGCCTTCCATGACGTTCTTGTTGTTGAGTGCGGCGCGCTCGACGACAGCGGTCATCTCGCCGGCCGTGATGACGGCGACCGGTTTGCCGCCCTCCGGTGGCGTCGCGAGGTTCACGTAGTAGTTCACTTCCTCGCTCTGCAGTCCTTTCAGCAGCCGGTCGTGCATGTCGTCGCGCATCCAGCGGTACGTCTCCTGCATCGCCGTGTAGATCTGTTCCTGCGCGTGCTCGCGGTTGCTGGCGACCATCGTGCGCAGCGGCGTCTCGTCCGCGGTGTCCAGCATCGCCTTGCTCAGCGCCTCGTCGCCGAGCCCGCTCCTGAAGTGGTTCTGGACCGCGAAGGCTTGCGACTTCTTCTTCGGGTCGGTGTCGACGAGATCGTCCGGCTCGCCGTGGATGTGCACGTCGCCGCGCCGGTGCGTGACCCGGGCGAGGGAGATGGCGGGCATCTTCGGCCCGCGCTTGTTGATGTCCTCGCCGGTCAGCGCCGCGATCTGAATCGGCGGACGCGTCTTCGAGTGGTATTCCTGCGGGCCGTTTGCGCCGGCGACAAGGCCGGGATAGATGTTGAGCGTGTGCTTGAACGGCTTGAGCACCTCGTGCCAGTTCCGGAAGTACTCGAGCAGCAGGAACTGCGTGGTGTGATGCGACTCGCGCTCGACCGATTTGTTCTGCCCGGTCTGCGTTTCATAGGTGCCGATCAGCAGTCCGATGTATCCCGTCGGCGGCCGCGATCCGACCGCCGCCGGCGACAAATAGACCGGCGGGGTCGGGAGATCCTCGCGCTTCAGCGTCTCACCGGCCGATTTGGCGATGACGTCGAGGATTTCTTTTTTGACGTCGTCGCGGAGCGCGAACTGTGAGGAGTCCCAGAGATGCCAGACCGGACCGCGCGCCTGCAGGTACGTGCGCACGCGCGGCTGCAGACGATTCTTCTCGTCCGATCCTTTCGCGACGCCGAACGTGTTCATCATCAACTCGGTCCACAGCTGCGACGCGCCGCCGATCTCCCCCATGTTCAGCGTCGCCAGATCGATGCTCTTGATGCGAAGCTGCGCGCCTTCGGTCTTGACCGATGCGGGATCCCACGCGATCGAACAGCCGATGCCGGTGGCGTACAACAACCCTTCGAGCGACACGTGGAAGGTACGGATGCTCAGCTTGAACGTCGGCTTCGCGTCGGGCGACGAGGAAGCGCCGGGCACGCGGACCTCGTTGAGCGACTCGAGCGCGACGCGCGTGACCTCGCGGCCCCACTCGTCCTTCGTGTGCCGTCCCTTGACATAGGTGGAGATGTCGTTCCACTTGCTGTTGAAAGGCGCGGCCATCTTGAACCGGCTCGCATCGTTGAAGCAGTCGTACAGATCCGTCGCAATGAGCTCGATCTGATGCTGAATCTCGTTCGGCAGCGTCGCGACGAGCGGCGCCAGACCCTGTCCTTGATTGAGCTTTTCGTAGTGCCGCGTCATCGCCTCGCCGCGCGCGAGGCGTCGAAGCACGCGGCCGACGGTCGAGAGCGAGAACGGCTGCAGGCCTTCTTCGTCGGCCCGCTCCACGCGCAGCGGCTTGGCCGCGCCCCGCTCGGCCGCGCGAGCCATGCGATCGGCACCGGCTTCCGCGCCCGGGTCGTACTTCAGCCCCTGCTGCGGCTGTCCGAGGACAGCGTGCGACGAATGCTTGCCGCCGAGCGGGCGCGGTCCCGTCTGCTGCAGTACGTGACCGAGCTCGTGGCGCAGCACGCGCGCGCCGTGCCCCTCGCGCGGATCGAGTCCGGGCTTCAGGAAGATGTGGCTGCCGGTCGTGATCGCGTCGGCGTGATAGCGACCGGTGACGCTGCGCGCCTCTTCGCCATGGTGCACGCGCACGTGCGTGAAGTCGTGGCCGAACCGCCGCTCGAGGTGCGTCCGGATCGGATCCGACATCGGCGCACCCGGCCCCGGCGCGGTGACGGGGACATAACGAAGCAGCGGATCGGGCTCCTCGGTCAGCATCGCTTCGGCTTCCGGGAACTCGCTGCCGGACTTCGTCAGCTTGACTTCGCCCGCTTCGTTGGGCTGGAACGTGGGCACGCCGATCTTGGCGAACACCGTGTTCAGCCCCCCGACCGATTCATCGCGGAACTCGTTGAACTTCGGGGCGAGCGTGACGTCCACGAACTTGCCCCAGTACGTGTTCGGGTCGATCGCTTCGGGGATCTGCTCGGAGAGCGCCTTCATGATTTCCTGGCGGAAGCCGAGCTGATCGAGCACAAAGAGGATTCCCTTGCCCACCGCCTTCTGCTTCGAGCCGAGGCGATCGACGATCAGATCGAGAAGGAGGCTCAGCACCATGTCC
>QHWQ01000419.1:0-1419 GCA_003222635.1 Acidobacteriota bacterium
CTTCGATGGTCGTTGTGCGGCGCGCGAACGTGATGTCGCGCGGCGACATCTGCGGCGTCATCACCGCGATGAGATCGTCGGGCCCGATGAGGCGATCGAGCGCTTCGATGAGCGGCGTCTTGATCCTGCGCGAGGCCGCCTGCTCGACGTGATTGACGTCGAGAAAGAGAACCAAGACACGTGCGTGCGGCTCGAGGGCCGCCTGGCGCGACTCGGCAACCGTGTTCGGCTCGCGACGCGTGTCCTGCGGGCCGGCGCTGCGGACGACGACGTGTTCGAACTCCTCGATGGTCTGCGGCGCCTTGTCCTCGAGGATCTCGAAATCCTCCTGACGCAAGTCGGCGACCGGCGTGCCGTTGCGCGTGGGATAGACGTCGACGCGCACGTAGTTCGCGGCGGTACGGAACGTCGGCCGGGCCGTCTGATCCTGAGCAGAAAGGAAGGCGAGCGGGATGGAGGCGAGCACGAACGCAGCCGACGCGCGCCGCATGGATCTCATTATGCGCGATAATCACCGTATGACGAGACGATCGCTACTGGCGATGATCCCGCTGATGGTCGTTGGCGCGTCGCGCGTGACGCGTGCGCAGCAGGCCGCGACGGTCTACAAGGACCCAACCTGCGGATGCTGCAGCAAGTGGGTCGAGCTGCTGCGGAAGGAAGGTTTCGCGGTGACGGCCAACGACGTGCGCGACATCGCCGCCATCAAGGACAAGTATGGCGTGCCGCAGGCGCTGCGTTCCTGCCACACGGCGCTCATCAACGGCTACGTTGTCGAAGGACACGTGCCGCTTGCCGACGTCACGCGCATGCTGAAGGAGAAGACCGCGATCGCGGGCCTGGCCGTTCCGGGCATGCCCGTCGGCTCGCCGGGAATGGAAGCGCCAGGGGTCAATCCGCAGCCGTACGACGTCCTCGCGTTCGGCAAGGACGGCAAGACCCGGATCTTCGCGTCGCATCGCGGGGCGTAAGGGAGCGTGGTGGACAGATCGAGCATCGCGATTTTTCTTGCGGGCCTCTTCTTCGGCGGCGCGATCGATCATGTCATCCTCGCGGTCATGCATCAGACGGTGACGCCGTACGGTGTGTCTGTCGGTGTCGCTGGCAACTGGGGAATGGCCGCACTGGACGTCGCGCTGACGATAGGCCTCATCCTCATCGGCCAGCGTGCGCAAAGGCGCGTCTGAACAGCTACACATGTGGGCGTATACTGCAGTCATGATCGCGCGCCTTGTCGCGGTGGCGCTTGCGTCCGTCATGACGGGTACGCCTGTCGTGGCGACGATTTGCCAGGCGACGTGCGCCACGCGCGAAACGGCATCGGCATTGACCGCTGGGGAGCATCACACCTGTCACCACGCACCGTCGTCGGATACACGTCCGGCGATCACGGGCGGCACACACACCTGCGGTCACTCT
>QHWQ01000419.1:1426-5313 GCA_003222635.1 Acidobacteriota bacterium
CGCGAGCCCACCCGATCTCCTCTCACTCGCGACACAGCTTCGCGTCTAGCTCAGATCCTTCTCCGGGATCTTCGTGTTCTTTTCGGTGGAGAAGGTTTGATGAGCGAGTTTTGTATGCGGCTGCGCGTCGCAGCCGTAGCGGTAGTTCTGATATGCGGGCAGGCGGAGTCCGCGCGTGCGCAGCATGAACATGAAGCGCAGGCGACCGGGGCGCCTGGTTCGGCGGACATGAGTGCGATGATGCGCGAGGGTTCCGGCACGAGCTGGCTGCCGGACTCTTCACCGATGTACATGGTGCATCGGCAGCGCGGGCCGTGGATGCTGATGGCGCACGAGAATGCGTTCCTGCAGTTCCTGCGCGACTCGGGGCGCCGGGGCGACGACGATGTCGGCAGCATCAATTGGATGATGGGGATGGCGCAGCGCAACGCCGGGGCGGGACGCGTCGGGCTGCGCGCGATGTTCAGCCTCGAGCCGTGGACGATTCGCGGCTGCGGATATCCCGATCTGCTCGCATCCGGAGAGCTGTGCCGCGGCGCGAAGATCCACGATCGCCAGCATCAGCACGACGTCGCGATGGAGCTCTCCGCGTCATACGACGCGCCGATTCGCGGCGATACACGCTGGCAGATCTACGGCGCCCCGTCAGGTGAGCCCGCGCTCGGACCGGTCGCGTATCCGCATCGCGTCTCCGCGATGCCGAATCCGGTCGCGCCAATCGCGCATCACTGGCTCGATTCCACGCACGTGTCATTCGGTGTCGTTACGGGCGGCGTGTACGGGAAACGGTGGAAGGCCGAATCCTCAGTGTTCAACGGACGCGAGCCGGACGAGAACCGCAAGAACTTCGACTTCGCACCGCTTGATTCGATCTCTGGCCGCATCTGGTTTCTGCCGACGCCAAAGGTCTCGCTGCAGGTGTCCGGGGGTCACCTGCAGCAAGCGGAAGCCGGCGAAGGGCTGGAGCCGCGGCACGATGTCACCAGGCTCACGGCATCCGCAACGTTTCATGCGCTGAGCGCGACGCGCGTGTCGGCATCGACGTTCGCGTGGGGCCGCAACTCCGAAGAAGGGCAGGGCACCGACGCGCTGCTGATCGAGACGAACGTCACGCTGCAGGATCGCAACACGTGGTTCGGCCGCCTCGAAATCGTGCAGAAGACACCGCACGACCTCGACCTGCCCGCTGTAGCCCTGGCGGAGGCGGGCGACGCGTTCACGGTCACGAAAATTCAGGGCGGCTACATCCGATACATCACCGCCACTCGCGATTTCAAAGCCGGACTCGGCGCGGCGCTCTCGGCTGGCATCGTCCCGTCGGCGTTGAAGACCGCGTACGGCAGCCGCGTGAACCCGGGCGTTGGCATCTTTCTCACCGTTCGACCGGCGGCGATGGCTATGGGCACGACAACAGCACGCGGAAGCGCATCGGCGCGGCGGATCGCGATAGATTTCTGACGGACCCGAAGATGAGCCTGTCCATGATGCCGCCGAAGCAGTGAGGACGCCATGAAGAAGAGATCCGTTGTCGAAATCCTCGTGCTCGCCGTCGTGATGGCCATCGCCGTCGGCGTCCTTATCGGGGCCTATTTTGTGACCGTCGGTGTCAGTGCTCGACCGCAACCTGGCAGGCTCGAAACGGTGGCCGCGCAGACTGTCCGAGGCATTGCGATTCGGACGAGAATTCGTGGGTTGACCAATCCGATTCCGGCGACCCCTGACGTAATCGCGGAGGGGCGGGATCACTTCGCCGATCACTGCGCGGTCTGCCACGGCAATGACGGCAGCGGGAATACCGAGATGGGGCGCGGGCTCTACCCGCGCTCGCCCGACATGCGCCTGGCCTCCACGCAGAATCTTTCTGATGCAGAGCTGTTCTATATCATCGAGAATGGTGTCCGGCTCACGGGCATGCCAGGATGGTCTACCGGAACGAAAGAGGGCGAAACCTCGTCCTGGCATTTGGTGCACTTCATCCGGCATTTGCCGAAACTGACCGAAGACGAGATCGCGCACATGGAATCGCTGAACCCGAGATCGCCCGAGGAAGTACGCCAGGAAATCGAAGCGGAGAAGTTCTTACAAGGCGGCGATGTGACGCCGTCCGAACCAACGACGCACGAACATACAGGAGTACATCGATGAAGAAGTGGATTATCGGAGCTGTCGTTCTCGGCGCCGCGCTGCTCGCGCCGCGCTTCGCCCGTGCCCACGAGGGGCATGATCACACCGTGATGGGCACCATCGCGAGCATCGACGGGACCAACCTGATGGTGAAGACCGCCGACGGCAAGCAGACGATGGTGATGCGGCGCCGGCAGCGGCGGCGGCGAAGAAGTAGATTGCGCGAAGGCTGGAGGAGGATGGATATGAATAGGAACTGGATCATCGGCGCATTTGCGTTGTCCATCTTCCTGCCGGCCGCCCTGTACGCGCACGCAGGTCACATCCACAAAATCATGGGCACAGTCATGGCGCTCGACGCGAAACACGTCGAGGTGAAGACGCCAAGTGGCGAGGTGCTGTCGATCGCGGTGACCGAGAAGACGTCGGTTGTCCGCGCGAAGAAGAAGATTACGTTCAGCGAAGTGCAGGTCGGCCGCCGTGTCATCGTCAATATCGGGGACGGCGAGGATCCGCTGATCGCGAATGAAATCGAGCTTGGCGCCGCGAAGCCGGCGACCAAATAGGAGCGGCAGATGCGAACAGTGCCGATCGTCGCACTCGTCCTGCTGAGCGCCGCCGCCGCGCAGGCGCACGTGACCGTCGCGCCGGAGACGTCGCCGGCTGGCGCGGTGGAGCGCTACACGATGCGAGTGCCGACCGAGGGACAGGTCACCACCGTTGCCGTCGACCTCGAGGTGCCCGCGGATGTGACCATTACGGGCGTCCTCGTCACCTGCGGCGTTACGTACGAAGCCCGCCGCGAAGGTAATCGAATTGTCGGCATTACATGGAAGATGGACGTGAAACCGGCCGAGGTCGGCGAGTTCACCTTCTTCGCACGTAACCCTGCCGCCGGCGAGATCCATTGGAAGGCGCGACAGAAGTTCGCGGACGGCACCAGCGCCGATTGGGTGGGCGTCGAAGGAGACCGTCGGCCGGCGGCGGTCACGAAGGTGACAGCCGCGAGGCGGCGCGAGTAGCCGGACGATAAGGAACGCTTAGCTGGCACCTGCCTTGAACGGGTCCTCTCCTGCTGCGGAAGAGAGGATCGATGAACGCCCGTTTTTCAGCGCACCTGATCTGTGCGGCGACCATGGCTTTTTGCGGGACCGTCGCGTCTGCACAGACCTCCGGCCTATCCTCATCGCCCAGTCAACACGAGCACGACGCCAGCAACGCCGCCGACACGGACGCGACGCGCGACATGAGCGCGATGATGCGCGAAGGCTCCGGCACCAGCTGGCTCCCGGACGCGTCACCCATGTACCTGTTCCACGCCCAGAGGGGTCCGTGGATGGTGATGGGGCATGAAAACGCGTTCGTGCAGTACGTGCATACGTCGGGTGCGCGCGGAGCCGATCAAACCGGCAGCATCAACTGGATGATGGGCGTGGCCGATCGCAGCGTGGCGAACGGCCATCTGCAGCTTCGCGGCATGCTCAGTCTGGAGCCGTGGACCGTGCCCGGCTGCGGGTATCCGGACCTGCTCGCATCGGGCGAGCAGTGTGGCGGCCAGCAGATCCACGACCGGCAGCATCAGCACGATCTGTTCATGGAGGTATCCGCCGCGTACGACGCGCCGCTGAGCGGCATGACCAGATGGCAGATCTATGGCGGCCCCGTCGGGGAACCGGCTCTGGGGCCCGTCGCGTTTCCACACCGCGTATCGGCCATGCCGAATCCAGTCGCACCCATCTCGCATCACTGGTTCGATTCCACCC
>QHWQ01000274.1 GCA_003222635.1 Acidobacteriota bacterium
TGATGGAGAAGTCGCCGCACGTGATGATGGCCGGCGAGGGTGCCGAGGCATTTGCGAAAGAGCAGGGCGGGATCGAGTTCGTGAACCAGAGATATTTCTACACGGAGCGTGCGTGGAAGGCGCTGCAGGACGCGCTGGCCGCGGAGAAGAAGAAGGCAGCGCAGGCAGACGATCATCACGGCACCGTCGGCGCGGTCGCGCTCGATCAGCACGGCAATCTCGCCGCGGCCACGTCCACGGGCGGCCTCACCAACAAGCGGTTCGGCCGCATCGGCGACTCGCCGATCATCGGCGCCGGCACGTACGCGAACAATCAGAGCTGCGGCGTGTCGTCGACGGGCATCGGCGAATTCTGGATTCGCTATACCGTCGCGCACGACATCTGCGCGCGCGTCCAGTACAAGAACATGTCGATCCAGGCGGCAGCCGATGCGATCGTGCAGGGCGAGCTGAAACCGATCGGCGGCGAAGGGGGCGTCATCGGCCTCGACTCGCACGGCAACGTGATGATGTCGTTCAACACGAGCGGCATGGGACGCGGCTACATGGGCGCGGATGGGAAGCCGACGATCATGTTCATGGCGGACGAGGGGAAATGAAGGTCGCGATCGTCACGGGCGCCGGCACCGGCATCGGCAAGGCCGTCGCGCTCGCGCTGGCCGAGGACGGCTACAGCGTCGTGTTCGCGGGGCGGCGCGCCGCGCTGCTCGACGAGGCGGTGACGTGCACGGGCGCCGCCGCATCGCGCTGTCTGCCCGTGCCGACCGACGTCAAAGATCCAGAATCGGTGCGCGCGTTGTTTGCGAAGACGAAGGAGACGTTCGGACGGCTCGACGTCCTGTTCAACAACGCCGGCATCGGGACACCGCCGATTCCGATGGAGGATCTCGCCTTCGAGCAGTGGAAGGCGGTCGTCGACACCAACCTGCACGGCGCGTTTCTCTGCACGCAGGAAGCGATTCGCATCATGAAGGCGCAGACGCCTCGCGGGGGACGCATCATCAACAACGGATCGATTTCGGCGTTCGCGCCGCGGCCGCACTCGGCTGCCTACACGGCGACCAAGCACGCGATGACCGGCCTGACGAAATCCACGTCGCTCGACGGCCGCGCACACGACATCGCCTGCGGCCAGATCGACATCGGCAACGCCGCGACGGAGCTGACGGCGAAGATGCCGCTCGGCGTGCTGCAGCCGAACGGGCGGCTGATGGCGGAGCCGACGATCGATACCGCGCACGTCGGCCGCGCGGTCGTCTACATGGCGGGGCTGCCGCTCGACGCCAACGTGCAGTTCATGACGCTGATGGCGACCAAGATGCCGTGGATTGGCCGTGGTTGACACGCTGGCCGAAACCGTCCGCGCCCTGGCGCCGCGGCTGGCCGAACGCGAGGCGGCCGATCCCGAACGGTACCCGGCGGACAACATCGCGGAGCTCGTCGAGGCGGGCGTCATTCGCGCGCCGTTTCCCGTCGCGGCGGGCGGCAGCGGCTGCACGCTCGTCGACGCCGTGGACGCGATTGAAACGATTGCCGCGGCGTCGCCCTCGACGGCGCTCCTGGCCGCGATGCCGCTCGGCCTTGCCGGCGCGTATTCCGTCGGCGTGGATGCCGCGCCGCCGGAGCATCGGCGCGCCTGGGCGGATCAGATCGATCGCGTGGCCGGAGACTACCGTGCCGGCACGCTCTACGCGGCGTGCAATTCGGAGAAGGGCGCCGGTGGATCGCTCGACGCGACGAAGACGGTCGCACATCACCGCGAGGGATCGTTCGCGCTGACCGGCGAGAAGATTCTCGCGTCGTTCGGCCGCTACGCGGGGATGTTCTTCTCCACGGCGAAGGTCGAGCAGGCCGACCTTCCTGGCGCCGGGGTCGTCGAGTTCTTCTATGTGCGTCCCACGGCGCCAGGCGTCGAGATTCTCAACGACTGGGACGGTTTCGGCATGCGATCGACCGAGAGCCACACCGTGCGCTACGCGTCGGCGCCCGCCGAAGGGATCCTCGGATTTCCGAACTTCATCGAGGTCGTGCAGCCACTGCAGTACTGGTTCGCGCTCTTCGCCGCGATTCCGCTCGGGTGCGCCTCCGCCATCCGGCGCGAGCTGTCGACGCCGGCGCCGGAATCGCCGGCGCTTCGCGTGCGCCTGTCCGACGCGCGCATGCGCGAGGAGGCGGCGCGCGCGTATCTGCATGAGACCGCGCGGGCATGGCGGCCCGGCGCCGGTCCCGCCTACGCGGCGCGCGTGCTTCGCACCAAGACCTACGTCACGCAGGAGGCGACGCGCCTCTGCGCGGAGCTCTTCGCCCTGAGCGGTGGACGCCATTACACGCGGAGCGGCCGCCTGGCGCGGACGCTTGCCGCCTCGTTCGCGGGCACCGCGCTGCGTCCTCCGTTACCGCTCGCGCTCGAGACGATGGTGCAGCAGTTCGATGGCTAAGGCGAAGAAGAAAGAAACCGTCATTCGGCTCGCGCGAGGCGCGGATGCGTCGGAGATCGCCGCGATCTACAAACCGTACGTCGACGGCAGCCCGACCTCGTTCGAAGCCAAGGCGCCGACCGCGAAGGACGTCCAGACGCGCATCACCGACACGCTGAAGGAGTATCCGTGGCTGGTGTGCGACTGCGGCGGCACCGTGGCGGGCTACGCGTATGCGACGCGGCACCGCGTGCGCACCGCGTATCAGTGGTGCGTGGAGACCTCCGCTTACGTGCATGACGACTTTCAGCACATGGGCGTCGCGCGCGGCCTCTACACGTCGCTCTTCGCGATTCTCGGCGCGCAGGGGTTCGTCAACGCCTACGCCGGCATCACGCTGCCCAATGCGCGGAGCGTCGCGCTCCACGAGAAGATCGGATTTCTGCCGCTGGTCGTCTATCGCGGCATCGGCTTCAAGGCCGGCGAGTGGCACGACGTCGCGTGGTGGCACCTGGTGATTACACGACACCCGCCCGATCCGGCGCCGCCGAAGCCGCTGGCGGCCGTGCAGCGTCAGCCGGAGTGGGACGCCCTGCTCTCCGCCGGGCTGCCGCTGATTCGCGCGCGCTGCTGAACCAGGCGGCCGCCGCGCAGCGCGAACACCAATGGGTCTCCTACGACGACTGTCAAAGGGTGGTTGGTGATCGTTCCATCGACGTCTGAACCCACGAACAGATGAATCGCATCAGGGAATAGAGCACCGAAGGCGCTGTCGAGCGTGACTGGTGCCTGTGGGTCGTCGATCAGGACAATATCGCGCGCCTCCGGACGGCCGCGCGAACCGGCCTGAATCGTGGCCAATGATTGCGTCGCCAGCTCCGCCGGCTCGACCAGACCGTGATTGCGGGAGCGGTACACCGGGAGCAGCAGCGCGATGACCAGGATCATCGTGCTGGCGACGCGCGCAAACCTCGCCGGCGCGGTTCGCCATGCGCGCGACGCGACCGCTCCCGCCACCAGCGCGCTGCCGATCGACGGTGCGACGGCGTAGAGACTCGATCGGACGGGAACGAAGATCGTGATGGCGTACATCGCGACGAACCAGGTGATGCCGATTCGAATCGTGCGTCGCTCGTCAGCGGTGAGCGTCATTCCCTGCGGCGCGGCGAGCCACGCCGCGATGGAGGCAACCGTGGCGAACGTCGCCCCGCGGTCGAGATATTCGCCGATGTTTTTCAGGACCGCTGCCAGGTTGAATGTCGGCCGGTAGTACTCAGGCGCATTGACAAGAGTGAACGCGCCGCTCTGCCCGCGCGCCAGAAGATAGATCAGGAGCGCCGCGCACAGCGGCCACGAGTTCCCGAGAATCGCGCGCGCGTCCGACTGGCGCCGGGAGAGCAGCTGCAGCACGACGAGCAGCGGCGGCAAGAGGACCGCTTCCTCCTTCGAGAGCATCGCGGCCAGCGCAAGCACTCCCGCCAGGACAGGAGCCCAGCGTCTGCCTGACAGCACGACGAGCGCGGCCGCCTGCGCAAACAGGCAGAGGAGGAGCGCCGTGCGGCCGCTCGTCCACAGCAGCGCCATGTTGATGCCGTGGAAGTTGAACGCCCACACCGCCGCCGCGAACAGCGCCCCCTCCCGCGACAGCGACACGACGCGGGCGAGGAGAAACAGCAGGCCGGCGTTGCCAAGAAGCAGCGTCACGTTCGTCAGCGCGTAGCCGCGCGCATCGAGGTTCCACAACGCGCGATCGATCGCGAACGATGTCGTCACGAGCGGACGATAGAAGCCGACGTTGGTCGTGAAGATGCGTGCAAGGTCCGCCGGGGAGCGCACCTCCGCGGACGCGATCCACCGGAAGTCATCCTTGATGAAGCCGTGGCCGAGTGCAGGCGCGTAAATCGCCGCGAAAAGCGCGATGAGGACGACCGTTATGATGGGGAGGTAACGAATCTTCTTGCCTCTTCATGCTGGACAAGCGGGCCCGCGACGCGGAGAAGCATCAGTAGCTCAGTGCGTGAGGGCATAGATCACGGCGTCAATCCCGAACGCGTACCCGTCGGGGCCGAAGTTCACGAAGTACGTCGCATCGTCGCCCTCGCGCTCCCACGAATCCCCGAAGTCCGTGTTGTGCGTCATCAGGACGATCATGCGGCCCTTCTTGTCGGCGATGCCGCGCGCGTGCGGCACGGCGCTGTCGGCGCCGCGCTCGGAGGTGCCGCGGCCTCCGAAGAAGAAATTGATTGACGGAATCTGCGGAACCTTCTTGACCTCGAACTGCGTGTGGAACATCGGGTGATCGAGCGGCACGTCGAAGATCGGGAATTCGGCCGCCGGCAGCGCTTTGCGCAGTTGACTCACCCACCAGCTCCACGCGTACTCGCCCCAGAAGTCGTCGGCCCAGAGGAAGCCGCCCTTCTCGAGATAGAGGCGCAGCTTCGCCGCCTCCTCGTCATCGAAGGCGGCGCCGCCCGGCTCGGTCATCATCACGAACGGACAATCGAACAGCTCTTCGTCGGTGAGGCGAATGAGCAGATGCTTCGGCTCGCCGCTCGCATCGCGGCCGACATGCGTCTTCGTCAGCTCCGACAGGCGGATGGAGAAGTTGATGTCGGCGCGCGGCCAATCGACGCTCCAGCCCCCGCCGTCGCCCTCGGGTGAGTTGCGGAAGATGATCCGGCAGAACTGAAAGCTGCCGTCGAAGTCCTTGGGCGTCGCGGTGCGGGTGCCGAAGCCGAAGCCGCCGCGGCCGCCGCCGAAGCCACCGAACCCGCCGCGCCGCCGCTGCGCCTCGACCGTCGCGGCGCACAGCAGCGCCGCGATGACAAAGGCCGCGAGAAGTCGAGATGCCCGGCGGTTCATCCCGCAGAGTGTACTATTCGTCCCATCACTCGCGACGTGTTTGTTACCGGGGGCACCGGCTACATCGGCCGGCGCCTGATCGAGGCCCTTCTCGCGCGCGGCCACCGCGTTCGCGCGCTGGTGCGGCCCGAATCGGCGGGACGCGTACCTGCCGGTGCGATCACGGTCGTCGGCAACGCGCTCGAGGCGTCCAGCTTCGCGGCCGCGGTGACGCCGGCCGACACCATCGTTCACCTCGTTGGGACGCCGCATCCGTCGCCGTCGAAGGCCGCCGAGTTTCAGCGCGTGGATCGGCCATCGATTCTGGCGACGGTTGAAGCGGCGCGACGCGCGGGCGCCGCGCATCTGGTGTACGTCAGCGTCGCGCACCCTGCGCCCGTGATGCACGCCTACATCGAGGCGCGCTCGGCCGGCGAGCGCGCGATCGCCGACGCCGGCCTGACCGCGACGATTCTGCGGCCGTGGTACGTGCTCGGGCCCGGACATCGATGGCCGTACCTGCTGATTCCCTTCTATGCGGTGGCGCGGCTGATTCCGTCGAAGCGCGAGAGCGCCCGGCGTCTCGGCCTGGTCACGCTGCCGCAGATGGTGAACGCGCTCGTACGAGCGGTCGAGAACCCGCCGCGTCCCGGTCAGATTCGGATTCTCGAAGTTCCGGACATACAGTCGGGCTAATATCCCGGGTCGTGAATCGGCAGATCATCCTCCCCGTGTTCATTGCGCTGATGCTCGTCACGGGCCTCGGCTTCTACATGATGTCGCGGCCAAAGCCCGTGTCCACGCGAACGCCTGTCGCGGCTGCGCCCGCTCCCGTTGTCGCGCCCCGACCGGCGCCTGCACCTGCACCCGTGCCGATCGAGGAGCCGCGTGCAACGCGACGCGCCGCCTTGCCCGTGCCCGCCGCGGCACCGCCGCCCGCTGAAGCGCCCGCGCGGCCGCCCGATCTGGTCACCTTGCACATCGACAGCGACGTGCCCGGCGCGCAGGTGTTCGTCGATCGTCAGTTCGTCGGCGCCGCGCCCGTGACGACGACCGACGTGAAGCCCGGGGCGCATCAGCTCAACGTGTCGGCGCCGGGGTACGACCCATACGCGCAATCGATCGAAATCGAACCGGGACCGCGCGACCTCATGGTGCGCTTCAAGGAAGTGAAGCTCGATGCGCACGTGGACGTCATCCACAAGCACGGCATCGGCTCGTGCCGC
>QHWQ01000275.1 GCA_003222635.1 Acidobacteriota bacterium
GGTCCTGCTGGATGAACTCGCTGTTCATGCGCGTGAGGAGCCCTTCCACCTGCTCGCGCAGCTTCTGCTGCGACAGGCTGACGACCGTGGAGTTCTGGCGGAACTTCTCGGACGACACCGTGCGCTTGTCGCGCTGCACGTTGAAGGTCGCCGAGATGATCTGGCGCTGCTGCTCGGAGAGCGCGTCCACCTGGTTCTGTCCGCCGCCGCCGCCACCGCCGCCACCGCCCTGCGACTGCGCCTGGCGGAACTTCTGATCGAAGGGCCGCACGCGGACGAAGTAGAGGTCGCTGCTCGCCTTCTGACCGCCATCCACTCCGTTGTTGTCGGTGGCGCGCGCGTAGTAGGACACCGAGTCGCCCGACTTGACGCCGAGCTCCTCGAGATAGAACGTGTGGCCCGCCGTCACCGCCGGCAGACGCTTGCTGCCGTTGAACAGTGGAACGGTCTTCTCCGGACCGCCGTTGACCGAGTAGACGAGCTCGAGGTTGCGGACGCCGTAATCGTCATCCGCCGAGGCCTCGACGTAGACCTCTTCGATCGCCGAGGCCGACGTATCGCGGCCGGGACGCGAGAACGTGACGGTCGGCTGCCGATCGGTGAGCACGTCGATCGTGTACTGCGGCGACGCGGCGACGCGCTCGCCGTTGGGCGCATCGAGCTCGACGTGATAGCCGCCGTCCTTCTCCACCTTGAACGACGCGGTGAGCGTGCCGTCCGCTTCCACGTTGAGCGGCACCGCGTTCTTGTCGTTCAGCGCAATGCGCCCGCCCTTGGTCTTCATCGTCGGCGTGATGGTGACCTTCACCTCGGTGCCGCGCAGTACCGCGATGTCGCCGCCGTCTTCGATCTTTTCCGGATCCAGGCCCGTGTAGGCGGGGAACTTGTATTCGAGCGCGAGCTTGTCCACGTACGGGACGTCGACGACCTTCAGCGTGTAGACGCCGGAGCGCACACCGTCCGCATCGACGAAGTATTCCGTGGAGCTCTTGATGCCGAAGATGATGCCTTCGAAGGTGCCCTTGTCGTTGAGCACGAGCGGCAGCTTCTCGTAGGTCTTCGACGTCGGGTCGCGGCGCAGCATGATGACCGCGTTCTGCGCGCTGAAGCCCGACGGCTTCGCGTTGATCGTCTGGTCGGCGCCCTTCGGCACCGATGCGTCGCCGGGGGTGACGCTGACCTTGTAGGGCGCCGCCGCCTCGACGCTGCGCGAGACGACGAGCACCGCGGAGAGCGCGGACCGGAAGAACGCCGGGCCGAACAGGACCGCGAGGATGGCCGCGCTCACGACGCCGGCGAAGAGGGCGCCGTTGACCCGCAGCGGACCGTGCTCCGCGCGGCGCGGCGCGTCCGCCTCGCAGCATTTCTCAATCGCCTGCGCGACGAGCTTCTCGACGAGCGCGCTCGATTCCCAGTGCCGCCCTTCCCGGCTCGACTCCACCGCGCTGATGAGCATCGTCTGCAGCGACGGCTCCTTCTCCTCGAGGTAGAGCGCGACCTGGTCGTCGGTGACCTTGCGCCGCAGCGGCTTGACGAGGAGGAAGTAGACCGAGAAGACGATCGACGCCGCGAGCACGAGGCGCGCAAAGAGAATGGATGCGGGCGTGAAGCGCGACCACTGCATCAGGTAGGCGAGCGCGAAGAAGACGCCGACGTTGACGACAAACGCCCGGACCGCGCCCTTCACCGCGAGCCGCGCGCGCCAGCGCGCGCGCACGTAGCGGATGATGCCGAGCAGGTCCCTAGGCGGGGTGGATGCGCTTCTTAGAAAGTCGAGCATGGTTGCTCCAGAATACGCCCGAAATTGTGCGCTGGTTTACGTTTTCGACAACCAATTCGAGAACAGCGTATCGACGCCCAGCAGCAGGATTCCCGTGGCGAGCAGGTACCACCAGAGGCGCTGCGTTCGCTCCTGTGCCTCGGGGGTGAGCGGCACATCCGACGCGGTTTGCTGAGCGTTCTGCCCCGCGCCGCCCGTCGCCGCCGCTACGACCTCGGCGGGATCGAGTGCCGTCAGATCCGACTCTCCCGGATCGATGTTGCTGGCCACGACGGTGACATCCGAGTTCGCCTTCTGTCCGCGAATCTCGTAGAAGCCCTGCTCCTGCAGCTCCAGCACCTGCGCCGACGACCCTTCGTCCTCGAGCGGCAGGCGCTTGCCCGACGGCGTCAGCGCAAGCCGTCCGGCGGCCTGCGACTTCGCGCTCGACGCGTCCGGATCGAAGACCTGACCGATCGTCAGCCATGGCGCCGGCTCGGTGTAGTTCGCCAGGTGCACCATCGAGCGATGCAGGAACGGAAGGAAGACGGGCTTGAGCGGCAGATCGCTCCACGACAGATCGAGCGTCGACGCCCACAGCATCACGTGGCCGCTGCCGACCTTGCGCTCGACCAGCGCCGGCGTGCCCGCATCGAAGCGCGCGAGCACCTGCGTGTTGGGCGCGGGGGTCACCGAGCGATACGCGTAGAAGCGCGCGGTCGAGAAGTCGCCGCTGCGAGGCGCGCGGAACACCTCGAACACCGGATGCTGATACTCGAGCGCGCCGACACGCGCGGACTCACCGCGCGACCGATCGATCGGCTGCGACAGCGTCGCGGGAAGAATATCGGCTTCCTGCGGCCAGCTGGCGCGCGGGCCGGCGGCGACGAACAGGCCGCCGCCATCCTGCACGAACCGCGCGAGACGCCGCGCCAGCCCGACGTTCACATCCACGTCGTTGACCAGGACGACGGAGGCGCGCCGGAGGTCGTCATCCGACACCGCGTTCGGCTGACGATTGAGGATCTCGAACTTCGGCATGTCGCCAATCGCCAGCGCCCGCGTCAGGTACAGATTGGCGCCCGTCCTCGACCCCGTGTCGACGATGACGATGCGGACGGGCGTCGAGGGGGAGATGACGAGGTTGAAGACGTTGTCGGTGGCGAGCGCATCGTTGCCCGCGCGCACCGTCACGCGCAGGTTGCGCGAGGCGACGGTGAACGGCTGGAAGGCGACGGATGCCGAGCCTTCAGGCGCGACGTTGAGCGGTACCGTCTGAATGGCGCGGCCGCCGATCTCGAGCGTGAGCGAGTCGCCGCTCACGGGAACGACCGTGCGGTTCGCCACCGACGCGGTCAGCGTCACGCGCTCCTGCTCCGAGAACGTCGAGCGTGAGAGCGACGCGGTCGTAATCGTCGCGTTCGGCTTGTCCGCGGGACCGCCGACCGTCACCGGCGTCAGCGTGCTCCCCGTCGGCAGGCGCGATCCTTCTTCGCCGCGCCACCCGTTGCGCTGGAAGTCGCTGATGAGAATCGCTTCCTTCCGCGGCAGCGGCGATTCGGCGAGGATGCTGCCCGCCACCTTCAGCGCGGGACCGAATCGCGTCGCCGCGGGCGTCGGCATCGCGGTGTCGAACGACGCAATCAGCCGATCCTTTTCCGCCGTCGACCTGAGCGCGATGTCGGCGCCGGACGAGAACAGGACGACGGAGGCGCGATCCGAGGCGCCCAGCCTGTTGATCGCGTCGCGCGCCGCGGCCCTCGCGCGATCCCACCGATCGCCGTAGGCCATGCTGTAGCTCTGGTCGAGCAGCACGACGACCTCGCGCGCGCCGGGACCGATGGCCGTCGCCGCGTTCGGCCGCCACAGGAACGGGCGCGCGAACGCGCCGATGATCAGCAGCAGCGCCGCCAGGCGCACGCACAGCAGCGCCAGGTCGCGAATCTTCCGGCGCCGCACCGTCTGATACGGAATCCGCCGCACGAACATCAGCGACGGAAACTGCTGCACCATCTTCTTCTCGCGCTGGGTCAGATGGATCAGGACCGGAATCGCGAGAGCGGCAAGGCCGACGAAAAACAAGGGAGCCAGAAACGCCATCAGTTATTCCCAACTGGAAAAGTGGAAAAGTGGAACACGTACGTTCACTTTCCTCATCTGATCTTCATCATTCTCGCGCGTGCCGAGAGGTACCGGTACAACGCATGATCGATTGGCTTGGACGTGTCCAGCACCGTGTAGTCGATGCGATTGGCCGAAAATCGCTGCTGCAGCGCATCGAGGTGCGCCTTGACGAGCGACTGATATTCCTTGCGAAACGCGTCCGGCACGACCGGCATCTGGTCGCCCGACTCCATGTCCTCGAACGCGGAGGCGTCGGTGAAGCCGAACTCCAGCTCCGACTTGTCGAGGATGTGGAAGACGATCAGATCGTTGCCGCGGAAGCGCAGCGGCGAGATCGCATCGAGCACCGCGTCCGGCTCCTCGTAGAAGTCCGAGATGATCACGAGCACGCCGCGGCGGCCGAAGTGCTCGGCCATCTTCTGAAACGGCGCCTTCAGGCTGCTCGGCCGCCCTGGATTCGCCTTCTCCAGCGTGTGCAGCACCACTTCCATGTGCTTCGCCGAGGAGGGGACGAAGTCGACCACATCGTTGTCGAACGTGACGAGCCCGACGCGGTCGCGCTGATGGTGCACGAGGTTGGTGAGGCACGCCGTGAGGATGCGCGCGTAATCGAACTTGGTGATCCCGGTCGTGCCGAAGTTCATCGACTTCGACACGTCGAGCAGCACCGAGAAGTTCGAGTTCGACTCCGCCTCGTACTCCTTGACGTAGTAGCGATCGGTGCGCGCCCACAGCTTCCAGTCCACGCGGCGGATGTCGTCGCCGGGCACGTAGCCGCGGTGCTCGGCGAAGTCCACCGAGGCGCCGAAGTACGGCGCCTTGTGCATGCCGTTGATGAAGCCGTCGACCACCGCGCGCGACACGAGCTCCAGGTTCCCGATCCGTGCGAGGACCGAGGGATCCATGAAGCGTGCGCCGGGAATGGCGCTCTGCGAATGACCCGCGGCGACAGACATCTACATTCCCGACCGCGGCATGGGCACGGTTTCGAGCAGCCGATCGGTGATCTGATCGGTCGTCACGCCTTCCGACTGCGCGTGGAAGTTCGTGATGATGCGGTGGCGCAGCACCGGGTGGCACAGCGCGCGGATATCGTCGAAGCTCACGTGGTAGCGGCCGTTCGTCAGCGCGCGCGCCTTGCCGCCGAGCACGAGATACTGCGCCGCGCGGACGCTCGCGCCGAACGCGATCCACTTGTTGACGAAGTCCGCCGAGGTCTTTTCCCTCGGCCGCGTCGCGCGCACGATGTCGAGCGCGTGCCGCATCACCGGCTCGGCCACGGGGACCTTGCGCACCAGCTCCTTGAACTTGATCAGATCGTCGCCGCTCACGGGCCGCTCGAGCTGCGGGTTCTGGATCGCGGTCGTCGTGCGGACGACTTCGATCTCCTCGTCGTACGGCGGGTGCTCGATGATGATGTGGTACATGAAGCGATCGAGCTGCGCTTCCGGCAGCGGATAGGTGCCTTCGAGCTCGATGGGGTTCTGCGTCGCGAAGACGTAGAACGGCTCGTCGAGGTTGTAGGTGCGTCCCTGAATCGTGACGCGGTGCTCCTGCATCGCCTCGAGCAGGGCCGACTGCGTCTTGGGCGGCGTGCGGTTGATTTCGTCCGCGAGCACGATGTTGGCGAAGATCGGGCCCGGCGCGAACACCATCTGGCGCCGGCCGGTCGCCGCGTCTTCCTGCACGAGGTCGGTGCCCGTGATGTCGGACGGCATCAGATCCGGCGTGAACTGGATGCGCGAGAACTTCAGGTGCAGCACCTGCGCCATCGTGTGAATCAGCAGCGTCTTGGCGAGGCCGGGCGCGCCGACAATCAGGCTGTTGCCGCCCACGAACAGCGTGTTCAGCACCTGGTTGATGACTTCTTCCTGACCGATGATGACCTTGCGCAGCTCGCGGAGAATCTCCTCGCGGCCCTTGCGCATCCGGTCCGCAAGCTTGATGTCATCCGGCGATTCGAGATCGACGACGTCGCTGGCCATGTACGGATTCATCGTCACGCGGTCACTCATTTGGCACCTTCGAGGTTTCTAATCTCACGAGTCTTCAGCGCAAGATCGGTCACGAGTTTTTCGAGCTCACTCTGGTACTTCGCCGGATCCATGCTTTCCTTGAGCAGCCGCAGCGACTCGACGCGGTGCTCCATGTCGCGCTGCTCGAGCACGAGCGCGTGCAGCTTCGGGTCGGCCGGCAGCGACGCCGCATCCGCGGCGGATCCGATCGCCAGGAGTGAGGCGACCTTCCCGTCCGCCTGGCCGGTGGTGGACGGGTCGGGGCTGCCCGTTCTGTCGCCGTTGTCGTCGAGGACAGCATGTTCGGTTGCCAGCAGCCCTTCCTTGTCGTAGGCGCGCTGCACCGCCGCCTTCGCGAACTGGAACGCCTCGAGCATCGTCACGCGGCGGTTCTTGTCGGCGTCGGCTTCCTCGCCGGTGAGCGCGTCGACGAAGTAGCCGCCGAAGAGCGTCGAGAAGTTCTCGGCGCCGTTGCGCGTCGCGGTGATGATGACGCGGCCCGGCGCGGAGAGATCGTTGATCATCGGCCCGCTCGCGCTCGTCGTGTCGACAAACACAATCTGCTTGGTCGGGAGCTTTCTGAACTGCGTGTTGAAGTCGGCGCCAGACATGTCCGGCCCCGGCAGGTTGAACTTCGCCGCCTCGTCGCCTTGCCGGTGACGTGCTTGTCACTCTCGCTCTGCTGATCGACGAGGTAGACGACGTGATCGGCGGGCACACCGAGCTTGCCGGCCGCCTCCGCCAGCTCGCCGCCCCACTTGTGGAACAGCTCGCCGTGCTCGGGATCGCCCGCGAGGCCGACGAGGATCAACAGGAACGCATGAAGCATTACGACAGTCCAACCGCGCGGCGGTAGCCCCACTCGGCGCAGACAAGGCCCACGAGCATGATCAGGATGATCGGCATGTTCCAGAGCTCGCGCTCCTCGACCGATGTGACGCCGCGACCCGCGTAGCTGACGTCCTCCGCCAGCCCCGCGACGTTGGCCGTCGTATAGAACCGTCCGCCGGTTTCCTCGGCGATGCGGCGCAGCGGCGCTTCGTGCATCGTCGGGTCGAAGTATTCGCTGTCGGCCGCGCCCGCGCGGACGTAGGCGGACGAGGTGCCGATCGGCTTGCCGTTGCGATCGGCGTCGACGTTGATCTCGTAGGCGCCAGGCACCGTGCTGACGAACGTGCCGCGGTACTGGCCGTCGCGCTCGCCGGTCCACTGCAGCGGGACGTCGAGCGTGGATCCGCCCGGACGCGTGACGCGCGCCATCACGTGCGCGTCGTTGACGTCGAGCCACGTCGGGTCGACGACCGACGCTTCGATCGTCACCGCTTCACCGGGCTCGACGCGATCGACCGTCGTGCTTCCTTCGACCGGCGTCGGCGAATCGGCGACGAGCCACCGCAGCATCTGCCGCCACAGGTTCTCGTGCGTCATGTCCTCGAGCGGGATGCTGGCGTGCATCTGCCACTCCCACGAGTCCTGCGGGAGGAACGCGATGCCCTTGCCGCGGCCGTACGGCTGCCACACGAGCATCGGCAGCGTGCGGTTGCGTTCGTCGGTGCCGTTGAGCAGCACCGTCGCGGCCGGCTTGATCGACAGTGGGTTGTTGATGGAGGTCACTTGCGGCAGATCCGGCCAGCGCGCCGCCGATGCATCTTCCGTCGCGGCAATCTGCGTCACCGCGTGCGCGGCGCCGGCGCGCGTCGGCAGCACCTTGAGGCGCGCGAAGAAGGTCGGATCGGCCGCGCGCGTCTTCGAATCGATGACGAGCGGCAGTGCGTCGGCCACCGGCGTGCCGCCGTAGCCGCCTTCGCCGAACGAGCGGGCGCCGCCGAGCATCAGCAGGCCGCCGCCGCGGCGATCGACGAAGTCCGCGATCATCTGCAGCTGGTCGGCGCTGAAGGCGGCCGCCTCGATGCTGCCGAGGATCAGCCCCTTGAAGGCGAACATCTCGTCGCGCGTCTTCGGGAAGCCGCCGAGCAGCTCGTCGGGCGTGTCGACGTCGAGGCGCAGGAACTTGTTGTCGGCCGTGCGCTGCAGCGTGACGATCTGCAGGTTCTTGTCGTCCGCCACCGCGCGGCGGATGAACTTCATCTCCGAGCGCGGCTCGCCCTCGAAGTAGAGGATCTTCTCGCGCGTGTCGCGCACGTCCACCAGCGTGTCGCGCTGGTTGTTCTGCGTGACGACCTCGCCCTGCTGCGGCGCGACCTTGAAGGTGAAGACGCGCGGCCCCGGCGTGCTCGCGGTCGCGCGCACGCGCACCGCCGCGGGGCTGCCGTCCACCGGGAACTGCACCTTCTGCGATCCGACGATGCGTCCATCGTCCTCGACGTCGAGCGTCACCGTCTGGCCCGAGTAGCCGGACTGGGTGATCACGGCGTCCACGAGGAGCGAGGCACCTTTCAGTACGGTGCGCGGCGTGCTGACGCGATCGATCTGGATGTCCTTCGGCAGCTTCGCGCTGCCGACGCCGACCGTGAACACCGGGAGCTTGTCGGCCTTCAGGTTCAGCAGCGTGTTGGTGAGCGAACCTTCCGTCGTGTCCGCGCCGTCGGTGACGAGCACGATGCCGGCGACCGGCAGGCCCGCGAGCTCTTCGCGAACGCCGTCGAGCGCGGTGCCGATCTTCGTCTGCGAGCCGCCGAAGGTGAGGTCCTTGACCGAGTTGACGCGTCCGGATTGAGACGAGAAGCGGAACGTCCGCACCAGGAAACGCTCGGAGAGCGACTTCAGCACCGGGCTCGTGTTGCCCGCAAACTCGGTGCGCAGGAACTCGGCGCGCGGCTTCCCGTCCCAGTCGCCAATCTGCATGCTGCGCGAATCGTCCATCAGCACCGCGACGACGTTCTGCTGCGGGATGGCGGCCTTGACGACGAGCGTGGGACGGAAGAGGCAGAAGACGACGAGGCCCAGCGCGGCCATGCGCAGCACCGTCAGCACGAAGCGGTCGCGCGGCCGGCCGTTGGTGCCGACCGTGCGATACGTGAAGATGGCGGCGCCCATGATGAGCGCGGCGATGCCGGCGGCCACGAAGGAGGCCGTGGTGATGTCGAAGCGAAAGTCCCCCTGCTGGAAGACCACCGGCCGGTACGAGAACAGCGCCTGGAAAATATTTTCGAACACCGGCAACTCCTAGGAGGCGCAAATCATATTGTTACTGCGTCATTGCATACAACAAGACGTTGATCCCGAGCGCGTAGCCGGGAGGCGAAAACAGGCGGGAATATTCACTGTCTTCCCGCTCCCGTTCAAACGAGTCGCCGACATCGGTATTGTGGGTCATCAGAACCATGATTCGGCGGTGCTGATCCCGGATCGCCCGGAGGTGGACCTGCGCGCTGTCCTCCCCCCGTTCCGACGTTTTTCCGTTGTTCTTCAGCCAGAACGTCACGTTTGTAATCTGCGGGATCTTCTCCAGGTCGAACATCTCCCGCATGATGGGGTCCGCCGCGGAAATGTCCTCAATCGGGTACTGTTCCGGCGGCAGCACCTTGGCGATCTCCTGCTCCCACTGGTTCCACGCCTCGGTGCCCCAGAAGTCGTCCACCCACAAGAATCCGCCCTTTAACAGGTACTCGCGCAACGGTCCGGCTTCTTCATCCTTGATGCCAATCGTCCCCACGTCGGAGGCAATCAGGAAGGGACAGTCGTAGAGCTTGGCGTCGGAGAGCTTCACCACCCAGGTATTTGGACGCTTCTGCTCGGCATCGTAGCTCACACGCACCGGCGTCATCTCGCCGAAGCGGATCAGGAGGTTGATCTCGCTGTAGGTAGCGGGCGCGCGTGAAGCCCTCGGGATCGGTCTTGAACAGATCCGTCTGCTTCTGCTGCGCCGACACGGACACAGCGATGGCCACGGCCACGATGAGGACGAAGAGCGTGCGCATTACCTTCTTCTGACGACCCGCGCGGAGACGGCAATTATGGCAGAGGGCACCCAGATCCAGACGGCTTCGCTGGCGAGCACGCGCAGGCCGCGCGGCGAGAAAAAGCCGGCGCCGATTGGCGACACCTGAATGGGGCGCCACGGGAAGAAATACCGGTGGTTGCTGAAGGGGGCGAAAAACGCGATGCCGCGGCCGCCGTTCGTCATGGCGTCCAGCACCCCGTGGGACATGGTCACTGCCGTAAACCACACGAACAGCGCCAATGGGTGCGATGGGTGCGAAGGGTGCGATGGGTGCGATGGGTGCGTCCGAAGGTGCGAGCGGTGCGACAAGTGCCACGAGGCAACGGCGCCGACGACCGCAGCGAAGAAGAACGAGTGGGTAAACCCTCGGTGGCCGAACATGTCCTCGTAGCGGATGCCGAACGAGAACGAGATGACATCGATGTCCGGCAGCATCGCGCAGATGACCGTCCACCGCCAGAACGACGCGGGCATCCTGCGCCACCACTGGCCCGCTGCGGTGGCGACAACGGCATGACTAAGAATCGTGGGCATGTCGGTGCGATGGGTGCGAGGGGTGCAATGGGTGCGAGGGGTGCAAAAGGTGCGCGTTTGCGCGCGGTATCGCGTTGCAGATGCTGCGCGTTTGCGCGATGCTCGTTCGAATTACGGCCGAAAAACACGCGGCACGCTGCGTGCTCCACCGTGTCCCATGGCAGGTGCGCAACGCTTTGAGGATTTGATTGTCTGGCAGCTTGCGGATCAAATGCGGGTCCTCGTACTGAAACTCACCGAGCGCGATTGCTTCGAGCGGGATCTGAAGCTGCACTCACAAACTGAAGATGCCGTGAACTCGATGTGCCGGAACATCGCTGAAGGATTCGGATGCCGCCATAAAGAGTTCGCGAGGTACCTCGTGATATCGCGCCGATCGCTGAATGAATTGCGCGATGCGTTTCGCGGCGCTCAGTTGAAGCGACATGTGACGCCCGCCGAATACGAACCGATCGAGCGGCTCGCGCGGCGGCTCTATCCTGCTTACGGCCGATTGATCGACCACCTCGAAACCACGCCCGATCCTCCACGCACCGATCGCACCAATCGCACCAATCGCACCAATCGCACCGACTAGAGTCCAGGAGGGAGCGGCACTTGCGCGTCGGCACCAATGACCGTCGTCCACTCGCGGACGCGCCACTTCGTGACGAGGCCGTTCGTCACATACGGATCCGCTTTCGCGAATGCCTCGGCAGCTGACGGCGAGTCACCCTTGAACAGCAGCACGGTTCCGTCGACGGGATTGGCGAGCGCGCCCGCGAGCACGAGCTCGCCGCGCGCCGCCGCGGCCTTCGCGTGCGCGATGTGATCCTTGCGGAACGGCGTGCGCTTCCCTGCGTAGTTATCGACGACGTCGTAGAAGAGAAGGTAGTGCATATCAGCTCCGAAGCATGTGCGCGCCCAGCGTCCAGAACGCCGCGAGGAGGATCACGTCGCCGCCGAGCGCGCCGAGGATGGCCAGTGCCGCGCCGCCACGAATCTGCCATGGCGCGCGGCCGCGCGCATACACGGCCACACCCGCGATCGCGATGATGAAGACACTCAATGCGATCCGCTGCATCATCAGCCCGCTTCCGAGATGAACCGGACGAGGAGTATGTCGGACGCAAGCAGCAGGAGTGGAGCGAGAAACGCTCCGGCAGCGACGT
>QHWQ01000309.1 GCA_003222635.1 Acidobacteriota bacterium
TCTTCATGGTGCGTTCAACGGCATTGCATCGAGCGCACGCGCACGTCACCGCGCGCCGCACGTGTGCAACTTCCCGCCCAGGGTGCGCGTCTTGCGTAGTCGCGCACGCGTATGCGCACACCACTGGTCATCGCCTCGATCGCTCTCGCGCTCGTCACGATCAACTGCGGTTCCGTGGAGCCGACATCGCCATCGAGCGTTCCGGCGGGGAGCGTTCCGTCGCGATCGAACAACAGCGGAACACCGACACCAACACCGACACCCTCACCAATTCCGCCACAACCCGTGCCTTCGAGCGGCACCGGCACCGTGCAGGTGACGGTCTCGCCGAATCCAGTGCCGTTCAGCGGGCAGCCGATTACAGATATCGCCAGCTGCGCGAACCGGCCGAACACGTGGTTCTACGATCAGGTGCTGAGGGAAACGGGCGGCGTCGCCGTCACCGTGACGCGGCGTGTGGACACCTTCGATGGCGCCGCCGGCTCAGCGACAAATCCGAACGTCAGAATCGCCGCCAACGGATCGACGACCATCCGCACGCGATGGTGCAGCGTGGCGTCATCCGCGCACACGGCTCAGTCGAGCTTCAGCGGCACAGACGCGAACGGCAAGACATGGAGCGTCACGGGCACGCTCGTACGGCTGAACGCGAAATAGTTGACGGTGCAACTCCCAAGGAGTAAATCGGGTCTGGAAGTTGGCCGTTGGAAGTTGGGAGTTTATAATCGCGCGCATGATGAACAGACTGTTCGCGATCGCGTTGCTCGGAACTTCGCTTGCCGTGCCGGCCGCTGCGCAGCAGGGGCAGCAGGGACAGGGCCAGCAGCCGCAAGCGCCGCCGACGACCTCGGCGTTCCTGCGCAACATGTACAACGGCAACAAGAACAACATCCTCCGCTCGGCCGAGAAGGTGCCGGAGGATCTCTACGGCCTGCGCCCCGGTCCGCAGGAGGAAGTGCGCACCTTCGGCCAGCACCTCGCGCACGTCGCCAACTACAACTTCCTCTGGTGCGCCCAGGCGAGGGGCGAGAAGAACCCCAACGCCGGCGTCAATTTCGAGAAGACGCTCAAGACGAAGGCTGAAATTCAGAAGGTGCTCGCCGACTCGTTCGCCTTCTGCGATCCGGCCTACGCGTCGCTGAACGACGAGAACGGCGCGCAGGTCGTCGAAATTCAGCAGGAGAACGGCCGCGTCACGCGCAACACGCGCGAAGCTCTGTTGATGCTGAACGTCGTCCACAACAACGAGCTGTACGGCAACCTCGTGACGACAATGCGCATCAAGAGCATCGTGCCGCCGTCATCGGAGCCGCGCCCGGCGCAGGGCGGCCGCGGACAGTAGACAGCAGTACGAGGGGCGGGTGGCGCCTCCGAATCGCGCACAGCTGCTCGCCTTTCTTCGTGCCCATCGCTATGCAGCAGTTGCGTCGATTAATCCCATCACGGACCCGCAGCCTGCTGTCGTCGGCATCGCGTGCTCGATACATTTGAAATCGTCTTCGACACAGACTTCGCAGTCCGCCCTCCGCTGATCATCGAACTGAAGCCGCCAAGTTGTTCCTTCGTCTCGGCGAATGGGCCATCCGTGGCTGACATCCTGCCGCCGCGCACCTACCGGGAAAGACAAGTGATATGCTCGCCGCTCTCGAATCGCCGAGCTCCAAATTTCTCGTCGCGTTGTCATCGCGGGCGCCGTCGCCGCTGCCAAGGAGGAGCCGATGGATACCACGTTCCGAACACTTCGCGGGAGACACCTTGTTCTCAGGTCGCTCGTCCTGCTGATCGGATGCCTGGTTCCTGCCGCCGTCCACGCGCAGGAAGCGAGCATCATCGGACAAGTCACCGACGATACCGGCGCCGTGCTGCCGGGCGTGACGGTGACCGCCACCAGCCCCGCACTTCAAGTCAAACAAGTTGTTGACGTCACCAACGAACGCGGCGAGTACCGGCTGACGCCGCTGCCGCTCGGCACCTACTCGGTCGAGTACACGCTCGAGGGATTTCAGAGCGTGCGGCGCGCCGATCTCCGCCTCACCGCCGGCTTCACCGCCAAGGTCGACATCGTGCTGAAGGTGAGCGCGCTCGCCGAGACGATCACGGTCTCCGGCGAGGCGCCGCTCGTGGACGTCACGTCCACGACCGCGACCACACAGTTGACCCGCGAAACGCTGGAGGTCATCCCCACCGGCCGCAACAGCATCGTCGCGCTGATGATCCAGGCGCCCGGCGCCCGTCCGCAGCTCGATTGGAGCTTCGTGACCGGCAACCCGCAGTTCAAGGTGTTCGGTGAGCTCGGCGAGCAGTGGGTCGCCATGGAAGGCGTCGTCACGAGCGGGCCGAAGACCGGCACGCAGGGCGGCAATCATTACGACTATTCCGCCATCGAGGAATCGACCGTCTCGACCGTCGGCAACACCGCCGACGCGCCGACCAAGGGTCTGCAGATCAACGTGATCCTGAAGTCGGGCGGCGATCAGTTCCACGGCAACGGCGCCTTCTTTGGCACCAATCACCATCTGGAATTCGACAACGTCAACGACACGCTGCGCGCGCGCGGCATTACCGGCGGCAACCCGGTGAACGTGCGCTGGGACGCGAGCGGCGAGCTGGGCGGACGGATCGTCCCCAACAAGCTCTGGTTCTACTACTCGACGCGCCGGCGCGAGGAGAAGGTGCAGACGTTCAACGCCTTCCACGACGATGGCGTGACGCCGTCCGTGTCCGACATGTTCCAGTACTTCCACACGGGAAAGATCTCGTATCAGATGAACCAGTCGAACAAGTTCATCGGCTTCGTGCAGTACGTGCGTCAGGGCGGCGAGAGCACGAACAATCAGTTCTCGTCGTATGACTCGCGCATCTACAGCCCGACGCAGGCGACGACGAGCAAGATCGAGTGGCAGGGCATCCGCGGCAACAAATACTTCTCGGTGCAGTCGGGCGCGTGGATCTGGAACGTCTCGCGCCAGTGCTACTCGAACAACGTGGCGACCACCGATCTGCTCACGAGCCGCATCACGGGCTGCAACAACAACTACGGCATCAACTCGTACGAGGGGCGCGATCACCAGCTTGGACGGCTGACGTGGTACAAGCCGAATTTCTTCGCCGGGAACCACGACTTCAAGGCCGGCTTCGACTACGCGGCCGCGCACGCCGATCGGAAGATCAGCTCGCGCGACGGCCGCGGCAGCGAGCAGACCGGTCTCCCGAAGGGGTTTGTCGGCAACTATCAGCTCGTCTACCGCACGCCGCCGGGGTCTCCCTCACTGGTCCCGTTCGCGATGGACGCCTATAACAACTGTTACGAGGACGACAAACCGGATTGCACGCCGAAAGATCTGACGCACACCTTCTGGTCGTACGCGGAGGACAGCTGGACGATTCATCGTCAGTTGACGCTGAATCTGGGCGCTCGCTATGCGCATGCGGTCGGGTTCATCCCCGAGCAGTGCCGCACGGCATCGGCGCCGCCGCTCGAGACCGTGTATCCCGCCAAGTGCTGGGATCGGATCGATTTCCGGACGTGGAACTCGATCGTTCCACGTCTCCATGCGGCGTACGACCTCACCGGCAGCGGCCGCACGGTCATCAAGGGCGGTTACGGCCGGTTCGCGCACAACTGGCACTCGGATGAACTGCAGATGGCCAACGAGAACGTGCATCTCGTGTCGCGGTTCCTCTGGCACGACCTCAACGGCAACAAGCTGTTCGATCCCGGCGAGATCAACTTCGACCTCGCGGGTTCCGACTTCGTGTCCACGAGCCTCTTCACCGGCGGCGAGGACGGCCTCGCGGGCGCGGTGCCCAACCCGAACATCAAGGAGCCGATGAGCAACGAGTTCTCCATCGGGCTCGAGCACCAGATGACGCATTCATTCGCGATACGCGCCACCGGGATCTATTCGCGGCAGCAGGTGTTCCGCATGCAGAACAACCTGCGGCCGTACGGCGTCTACAACATTCCGGTCACGCGGCCCGATCCTGGTCCCGACGGCGTGCTCGGCACGGCGGATGATCCGGGACGCTCGATCACCTTCTACGAATATCCCGCGGCGCTCGCCGCCCGCCAGTTCCAGCAGCCGATGCTCGTCAACGGCACGCCCGCCGACGATCAGAAGTACACGACGGTCGAGATCGCGGCGAGCAAGCGGCTCGACAGGCGCTGGATGGTGATGGCGTCCTACTCGACGACGAAGATCGACGTGCCGCACTGGCAGAACACGGCGAGCACCGGCAACGACTTCACGATGCCGGGTCTGCAGGTGTTCCTGACGACGCTGGATCCGAACGCCGAGATCAATTCGGCGTACAGGATCTGGGAAACGACTGCCCGCGCCGACGCCGCCTATATCCTGCCGTGGGGCGTGCAGGTCTCCGGGAATTTCGAGCACCGCAGCGGTCAGCCGTGGGCGCGCACGGTGAATTTCGCCGCGCCCGCCGGCCAGCCGATTCCGAACATCACGCTGCGGACCGAGGCGATCGGCGCCGAGCGCCTGCCGGACATCAACCTGCTGCACATGCGCATCGAGAAGGCGATCCGCATGTCGGGGGGCCGGAAGCTCGCGCTGCGGCTGAACATCTTCAACGTCACCAACATCAATACCGAGCAGTCGATCACGCAGCTGTCCGGTGTGAACTTCGGACGGCCGGGAGGCGTCATGCCGCCGCGGATCGCCGAGGTCGGCGCCGAGTATTCGTTCTGAGGAGGTGCGCCATGAAAGTTGCAGTCATCGCGTTGTGCGCGCTGCTGTCGGGGGCGGCGCCGCTGCTGGCGCAGGACTCGCCGCAGTTCGACGTCGCCGGCACCTACGGCTTCATGCGCGACACCAATCGCGGCCAGAACTTTCCCGCCGGGTGGGCGGTCGCGGCCACGGGCCACGTCAACGACTGGGCTGGCGTGGTCACCGAAGTCGGCGGCGGCTCTACGACGTGCACGAACTGTCAACGAGGTCCGTTTGCCAGCGAGGCGTTCCGCGGCCGGGATCTTCATCTCCGTGTCCTCACGTTCATGGGAGGGCCGCGCGTGACAGCGCATGGGCTCGGGACCGTGACGCCGTTCGCGCAGATGCTGTTTGGCGGCGCGCACCTCAGCGGCGGCATCGAGTGGGACGGCGCGCTGAACACGGGATTTGCGTATCAGCCCGGCGCGGGCGTTGATTTCCACGCCGGCCCGAAGGTCAGCTTCAGAATCCAGGGCGATTACCGCATCATCCGCACGACCGGCCACAACAACAATCAATCGCGCGTGCTGACGGGAGTCGTCTACAATTTCGGCTCACAATGAGAGGGGTTGCCGTGCTCACAATTAGAGAGGTTGCTGTGAGAAAAATGCTTTGCGCTCTGTGGGTCGTCTCGCTGCTGGTGCCCGCCATCGCGTCCGCGCAGCCGTTTCCGGTGAATGCGGCTGGCGTGACCAACGGCCACTGGCACCTGAACTCGAAGGACATCGAGGCGAACAAGAAGATCTTCGTCGCGATGGGCGGCACGCTGGTCACCAACGGGAATTTTCAGATCGTCAGATTTCCCGGCGTCCTCGTCTATCTGAATCAGGGAGCGGGCGCGGCGCCGGCCAACGGCGGGACGGTGGGCAGCGTGGTGAACCACGTCGGCTTCACGGTGCCGAATACGCAGGCAGCCGTCGCGAAGTGGAAGGCGGCCGGCGTGAACGTGCTGCCGGGTGGCGCGGGGCGGACCGATCAGGCGTTTGTCGAGACGCCCGATGGCGTGCGGATCGAGATCCTCGAGAACAAGGATCAGAAGTTCCCGATCCAGAGCCAGCACGTCCACTTCAACGTTCCCGAATCTGAAATCCCGAAGATGCAGGCGTGGTACGCGGCCTGGTTCGGCGCGGTGCCGGGCAAGCGCGGCGCCAACATCGCGGCGGACCTGCCGGGCATCAACCTGTCGTTCTCGAAGGCGATGGACGACAAGCCGCAGGTGACGACGAAGGGGCGCACGCTGGATCACATCGGCTTCGATGTGAAGAACCTCGAGGCGTTCCTGAAGCGGTACGAGGCGGCGGGCGGGAAGATCGATCGGCCGTACACGAAGAACGCGCAGGCCAACACCGCGCTCGCGTTCATCTACGATCCGTGGGGCACCTACATCGAGCTCAACGAGCGGCCGGATACGCCTTCGGCGACCACGGCCGCTCGGTAGGCGGCAGGTGGCAGTGGGCAGGTGGCAGTGAGGTTCTGCAACCTACTGCAACCTGCCTCCTGCCCCCTGGTACCTAATTCGTCGTGTTCACGCGGAATGCCGCGCGGTCAATCTTCGCGCCGCGGAAGTAGACCGAGTTGATCTTCCGCGTGTTCGTGATGTTGTCGAGCGGATTCGCGTCGAGCACGAGGAAGTCGGCGCTCTTGTTGGCCTCGATCGTGCCGACGTCGGTGAGGCGCAGGAACTGCGCGCCGTTGCGCGTCGCCGCGACGATCACCTGCATCGGCGTCATCCCCGCCGCCACCATGTCCTCGATCTCGACGTGCGGCGCGTACGGCGTGTTGCCGTCGGTGCCGACGACGATCTTGATGCCGGCGGCATTGAGCTTCGCGAGGTTGCGCGCCTGGATGCTCCAGAAGTCGTGCGCCTTCGCATCGGCCTTGTTCGCCGCGTCGATCTTGGCGAAGTCGGCGGCGGACATGCCCTCGCGCAGGAAGCTCAAATCGGTGCGGACGCCGCGCTCCGGCATGTTCGGCCCGATGACGAAGTTCGGGTTCTTCTTCACCAGCGTCATGAACTCCTCGTCGACGTCCTTGTCGCGCACGTCGTGCGCGAAGGCGTCGACGCCGGCGCGCAGCATGCCCTTCGCATCCTCGAGCGTGTAGATGTGCGTGATCGTGCGGAGTCCTTTCTTATGGGCTTCGTCGATGGCCGCGCCGTAGATATCCGGTGTCAGCTTCTTCACGGTGCCCATCCGATCGTCGACCCAGATCTTGATGAGGTCGACTTTCTTCGCGGCTTCCTCGTCCACGGCGGCCCGCGCCTCCGCTGGCGACGATACCCAGTGCGGCGCCATCGTGCGTCCCGGCTCGACGCCGGTGATGCCGCGGCCGGCGGTGAAGAAGCGCGCCGCGCCCGGGATCTTTCCTTCGCGCGTTTCCTCGCGAACCTGGAACGAGATGGGCGTCGTGTCCTGGCCCATGCTCTGCGCCGCGGTGACGCCGTAGTAGACGCGCCGCTTCAGATCGTCGACGAGCATCTCGCGCGTCTGGCTGAGATGGTTGTGCGTGTCGATGAGCGTCGGCATCACGGTCTTGCCGGCCAGGTTGACGCGCGTCGCGCCCGCGGGCACGCGCACGTCGGCCGCGCGGCCGACCGCCGTGAAACGGTTCCCTGTGACGACAAAGGTGGCGTTCTCGATGGGAGCGCGTCCGTCGCCGACGATGACGCGCGCGCCTTCGAAGATGGTGACGTTGTTCTGCGCCAGCATGGTGAGCGGCAGCGCCAGGATGGCGGCCGCGAGGACGAGAAGCTTCGCTCGGTGCATGGGCCCTCCAGCGCGGTGAACTCTATCACCGACCGATAAGATCCGGTGATGGCGCAGCCATCCGCCGCCTCCTCACTCGTATGGACCCGCCCGGAGCGCCTTTCGGAGCATTTCGAGCTGCGGGGCGCCGACGGTCCAATCGCGACGCTCACGTTCGATCCGCGTCCAACCGTTGCCTGGGAATACACGGCACGGCATGAGGCGACCGCCGCCGCGGGCGACGCCCGCTGGCGGCTCGCGGTGGTCCGCCGCGGGTTTCTCGGATTGAAGGCGGACGTGCACGTCGGCGGCGCCAACGAAGGAATGCTCGGGGCGGGTTACTTCCTGCGCAACGCGATCGTCGACGTGTCGGGACTCCCGCCGTACAGCTGGGACGGCAGCGTGACGCGCAACAGCAGCGACGTGTTCGTCCATCCCGAAGGATTTCCGGCGTTGCGCTTCGAGCACGGTGAGTACTTCGATCGCGTAAACGCACACGTCACCGTGCTGTTCGACGCGATGCCGCCCCGCGACGTCGTCCTGCTGGCCACGCTCGGCCTCTATTTGCGGCTGTTGATGAACAAGGTGTACCGCTAAGATTGCGCGCACGGAGGCTCGCCATGAAGATTTTGCTGTGTGCGCTGTTCGCGCTCGCGTCCTCACCGGCATTCGCGCAGCAGACCGTTCCCGACATTCCCTTCGATTCGAGCGCCGACTTCCTGAAGCTGCCGGCCGGCATGAACTTCGGCGAGGTGCCGGGCGTGGCGGTGAACTCGAAGGGGCACGTCTTCGTCTTCACGCGTTCCAACAGCGCGGGCGGTCCCGCCTACGCGCCGACGGCCGCGCAGCTGCTCGAGTTCGGGCCGAAGGGCGAGTTCATCCGCGAGATCGGCAAGGGCCTCTACGGCTGGTCGTTCGCGCACAGCGTGCGCATCGACAAGGACGACAACATCTGGGCGATCGACAAGGGCTCCGACATGATCATCAAGTTCGATCAGTCGGGCCGCGTGCAGATGGTCTTCGGCCGGCGGAAGGAATCCGCGGACGATGAAACCAAACCGTGGGAACACGTCAATCCGCCGCTGCCGCCGATCGATGGACTGTTCCGTCAGCCGACCGACGTCGCATGGGACTCCGAGGGCAACATCTATATCACCGACGGCTACATCAACTCACGCGTGGCCAAGTACGACAAGAACGCCGACTGGGTGAAGTCGTGGGGCACGCCGGGTAAGGGGCCCGGACAGTTCAACCTGCCGCACGCGATCGCCATCGATCGCAACAACAACGTGTATGTCGGCGATCGCAGCAACCGCCGCATCCAGGTGTTCGATACCGACGGCAAGTTCCTCCGCATGTTCACCATCGACGTGCCGCCGGTGCCTGGGACGAAGGCGGTCAACGGCGCCACGCCGACCGGCGAGCGGCTTGCGGCCGTCATCGGTGCGCCGAATTCGATCTGCATCACGCCGGGACAAAACCAGGTGCTGTTCGTCGGCGAATCCACGTTTCCGGGCCGCGTGTTCAAGGTCTCGCTCGATGGCAGAGTGCTCGGCGTGATCGGCCGCTCGGGACGCCAGCTGAAACAGTTTTCCGGCGCGCACGCGCTGGCGTGTCCGTCGGAGACCGAAGTCTACGTGGCGGAAACGTCGAACTGGCGCGTGCAGAAGCTGACGCTGCACACCACGCCGCAGCAGACCGCGAGAGCCCGCGAATCGCGTTAGCGCCGGGGGGAAGTCGGGTTGAGATTTCAGTCTTGAATCACGAAGGTCGCGAAGGACGCGAAGATCGCGAAAGTCATTTTTTGTGACCTTCGCGTTCTTCGCGCTTCGTGGTTATGACGTCTACTGGACGCGAACGAGCTGCCCGCGCGAGAATCCGCCCGGATTCGTCGTCGAGTGCACGTTGAAGTAGAACGCCGGCGGGTTGTTGATGATCTGCTGCACGAGCGCGGGGTCGGCGAACACGCCGGTGAAGCTGAACTCCCCCGTTCCGTCGTCCAGCACGCGCGTGTTCGCCGTGGCGAGGCCCGTGCTGATGATCACTGGACCGTTCACGCCGGCGGGAGCGGGATGGATGTGCGCGCCGACGATTGTGGTGCCGGGAGGATAGCCGGTGAGCTGGAAGTAGAAGGTGCCGACGGCGCCGGTAATCGCGCCGCCCGCGTCGCGCGTCAGATCGAACTGAATCTGCACGGCGCCGTGGCCGGCCTGTTCGGCGTTGGAGACCGGAGGCACTTCGTTGCTGGGAACCAGAGTCGCCGAGAAGACCACCGGCGCAGCCGACGGCGTGGTCGTCCCGTTGTCATTGCAGGCGGCCAGGAACACACACGAGGCAATGGCGAAGAGCGCTATCGATCGATGCATGCGGGACATTCTAGAGCGTTCCTTCGCTGTCAAAGCTCTGCTGTTGGTTTTAGTGGTGGTCGTCGGTGACGATGTGCGGGCCGTCCTGCTCCAGGCAGGGCGGGTCTTCCTCGAGCAGCGCCTTCGGATTCGGATTCAGCTTCAGATTCCGGGGGGTCATCTCCCACGCCTTGGTGAAAACAACCGGATCCTCCACGGTCGCCGCCCACGTCAGCGCGTCGCCCTTGCGTGAGAGGCGCTCGACGACATGCATCTTGTTGCTGTGGAACCAGCCGTCGGCGCCCAGCCAGCTGTCCTCCACCAGCTTCGCCGTGTCGATGACGAGCGTGTCGTCCTCCCATCGGCCGACGGAATCGCCGTTCCACGTCCAGTCCGCGTCGGCGTTGTGCGCGCGGCCGTCGGTCGGAATCGTCCGGAACGTGTTTCGCCCCTGGTAAAGCAGCACGACGAGGCCTGGCGTCTGCACGATCTGGCTGGGCGGTCCCAGCCGCGGCACGCCGAGCGGCTTGCAGTAGAACGCCGGATCGTTGAACTGCCGCTTGTCGGAGAGCAGCTGCACCTTCCCGGCGAGCTCCGGTTTGTAGGGCGGCTTGTTCGGTTCCGCCGCCTGACGCTCCTTCGCCGCGCGATCCATCTCGTCGAAGATGCGCTTGTCGTCGGGGTTGGTGCGCACGGGGAAGAGGATGCGCGTGGACTGTCCAGGCGCGAGCGCTTTCACGGCCTCTTCTCTGCCGGCCCAGACGCCGCTCAGATCCGGATGACCGTCGGCTGTTCGCCGCTGCGCGAGCGCGGGTGATGCACAGAGCGCGGCGATCGCCATCGCCGCGACGAGCGACGACATCGCGCGAGCCATTTACGGATTCTCCTTCGACGCGTCGCCGAGCCAGATTTCCAGCTTGTGGCCGTCGGCGAAGGTGATCGTCCGCAGGAACGCGAGGTTGGCGCCGTCGCGCGCGCGGAAGGCGAGGATGCTGACGGTCTCGCCGTAGCCGAGCAGGTCGCGCGTCAACCCGCCGCGCCGCAAATTCCCCGGCGGCAGCGTCGTCACCGCCCACTTCGTCACGGCGCCCTTGTCGTCCTTCACGTCCAGATAGACGTAGACGTGCGGGTTCACCCAGTCCACCTTCGTGACGGTTCCCTTGAGCGTGATCGACTGATTGATGTCGTATTCCGACTGGAGGGAGTGATGCGCCAGCGCCGGCGCCGCCGCGCCCGAGAGCGCCACGGCCATCGCGCCGGTCCACAGGATGTATTTCATCGATTCCTCCGAAGATGCGGCAATTATGGACTAGAAGCTGATATTCGCGCTGAACTGAAGAATCCGCGGCTCGAGGACGAGCGTCGGCACCAGCCAGCGGCCGCCGAACGCGTTGGTATCCGCCAGCACCGATCCCGAATTCGTCACGTTGTACAGGTCGACGTTGCCCTGCACCTTCACGCGCTGCGTCAGCCGCACGGTCTTGCCGATGCGCAGATCCAGGCGCGTCGTCCGCTTGTCGAAGTACGTGCTCGGCGCGAGCAGACCCACCGTCGCGGTACGGACGCCGCCGGCGAGATCGCGTCCGAGCGACGGCGCGATCGATGCCGTCGCCGCGGCCCAATCCGCCGTGTACGCGGGTCCCGAAAGATTCTGATAGAGCGCGCTGACGAAGAACTCGCGCGGCAGCGGGTAGCTGCCATTCAGCTTGATCTGCGTGTTGCCCGAGAAGGGCGATGTCACGCGGCAGAACGGACTGGTCGGCGTCACCGCGAAGCTGCCGGTGATGTTCAGCTCGGGCACGGCCTTGCGCACGTCGCAGACATCGCTGGTCGTGCGTCCCGTGTCGATGCCGCCGCCGAGCCGCGCGCCCGACGCGAAGCGCGCATCCATCGCGAAGGTGAAGAAGTTCGACACCTGCGTCTGCGTGCCGAAGTCCTTCGCGGGCCGCACGAGGTTGTTCGACTGGCCGAACTTCCCCGGGACGACGTCGTAGAGATCGCACACCTGATATCCGCCGCCGTCGGGCAGCCGCGGATCGCGCGGCGCGTTCACGCAGAAGCTGTTGAAATCCGCGGGGCCGACCGACAGGTTGTCGGTCACGCGGAAGTTGCCGTACCAATTGCGATAGTAGCCGACGGTCATCGACATGTCGCGGCCGATCTGGCGCTGCAGCTCCGCGCTCATGTCCCAGTTGTACGGCCGCACGCCGAATCCCTTCAGCACCGAATCGGAGTAGCGGGTCGTCACGACCGGGTTGCCGAAGTTCTGATTCTGCAGCGGCCCGCACTCGCCGTTGGCCACACGGCTCGCCAGGTTGCAGTCCGGCGCGTAGTTGCCGTTGCTGTCCGTCCACGCGCGATTGACCTGGTTCACCGACGCCACGATCGGGTTGTTCGCATTCGCAATCTCGACAACCGATCGATTCACGTAGCGGCCGAGCGACGCCTTCAACGCGGTCTTGCCGTCGCCGAACAGATCGTAGGCGGCGCCGACGCGCGGATTCAGGTCCTTCCAGAGCGGCACGTTGTTCACCTGCGCGTACTCGCGCTCGGGAAGCCAGCCGTTCGGCGTCGCCGCGACATGCTGCGCGGGGACGTAGCCGTTGAAGTAGTCGTAGCGCAGCCCGAGGTTCAGCGTGAGGCGGCGAATCGCCCACTGATCCTGCGCGTAGAGTCCCATGTCGTGGCGGAAGCGGTTCTGCAGCTCGTACGGCGTGGCGTACTGCGTCAGGCTGACCGGCACGCCGTTGCTGAACGTGTAGCTGATGTTCGCGGTCGAGGCGACGCGATACGCCTTGAGGATGCCTTGCTCATCCTGGAAGCCGAACTTCAACGCATGGCTGCCGGTGACGTACGACGCGGAGAAGCGCTCGCCGTAGCGGTCCTGCACGTTCGGATCGTCGTACGTTTCCCGCGCGTTGAACCTGACGCCCGTCGTCTGCTCGAGGATGGAGATCGTGTCCTTCATCACGCCCGGCTGACGGAACTCGGGCCAGTGATTGATCGTCGCGGAGAAGGAGCCATCGAGCAGCAGCCGGCTGGTGAAGGGCGCGGTCCACGATGTCTGGTAGAAGCCGGTCGGACGGAAGTGATAGGCGCGGATCGCTTCGGGCGCCATGCCGACGCCGGAGCTGATCGTGCCCGTGCGGCAGATGCACGCATCCTGGAAGTCGCCGAAGAAGCTGAATTTCTGTTTCGGCGTCGCCTGCCACGTGATGCGCGCCGCCTTCGACTCGAACCACTGCGTGCGGTTCGCGGGCCGCGCCGGATCCGGTGTGTAGAAGGGCGACCCCTGCGTCTTGTTCCAGTAGAAGCCGGCGAAGATGTAGTTGTTGCCCCATTCGCGCGCGGAGGCGAAGAACCACACCTTGTCCTTCTTGATCGGACCGCCGAGCGTTGCGGTCGCATCGTAGACATTCAGCGGCCGATTGACGGAGGTGAGCCCGCGCGCTTGCAGATCGCTGTTCAGGTTGTCGCCCGACAGATCCGAGTTCGTGTAGAGACCGGACAGCGTGCCCGCGAACAGATTGCCGCCATCCTTCGGCACCATGTTGATCAGCACGCCCTCGGCGTTGCCTTCCGCGGTGATGCCGCTCGCCTGCAGCGTCATCTCCGAGACGAGCGCGGGGTTGAGCTGATACCCCGCGTTGCCCGTCATGTTCTGCACGCTCATGCCGTCGAACTGCGTGCGCGTGCCGCCCTTGCCGTGGAAGTTGCCGCCGACCTGCGTCGCGTAGATGCCGCCGACGTCCGCGATGCCCGCGAGGCCGAGCGTGACGCCGATGAGCGCGTTCGGATTCTTGATGCTCGTCGGCAGCACGTCGAGCGTCTCGGAGGTGAGCACCGTCTGCCGCCGGACATTCTGCGTGTCGACGAGCGGCGTCTCGCCGCTGACCGTGATCGTCTCCGACAGCGTGCTGACCTGCAGATCCGCGTTGACCGGCGCCGTGAAGCCGGCCGTCAGCACGATCCCCTCGCGCCGCAGCGTGCTGAAGCCCTGGAGCGTGAAGGTCACCGCGTAGGTGCCGGGCGGCAGGTTGACCACGTTGTACCGACCTTCGCCGTCGGTGACGGCGACGCGCACGCGCTCGATCAGCGCGGGGCTCGACGCCTCAACCGAGACGCCGGGGAGCACGCCGCCCGACGCATCGCGTACGGTGCCGGCGATGCCGCTCGCCTGCTGCGCGTACGCCAGAGAAGAAATGAGACAGAGACCCGCCGTCAATGACAGAAGAACCCGCCGCATGAGACCCCCTTGTTAGTTGGTAGTTGGTGGTTAGTAGTTGGTAGGTGATGGTTCATCGTTCGTGACTACGAACTACCAACTACCAACCACGAACTATTTCCGCGCCGCGTCAGCGGCGCGTGCTGCACTCAGCATGTGCTCGAGTCCGAGATTCCCTTCGTGGCAGGCGTATTCGTAGATCAGGCCGTCGATGCGGTTCCACGGCAGCTTCGCGGTCCACGGGCGCGTCCACGTGTCGGCATCCGCCACGGTGAACTCGTAGTCGATCGTGCGATCGCTGATGCGCGTGAAGCGCTCGACGAGCGTCATGTTCTTCGTCGCGTACTGGAACGTGGAGCCGCGCCCTTCATCCGTGAAGTTCGTCGTCTCGACGACCAGGGTGCTGCCTTCCCAATGGCCCCGCGAATCACCCAGCCACTGGCGGACGGTCGACGGCAGATGGGTGCTCCCGCCGATCGGGATGAGCCGCGTTTCGTGCACCTGCTCCTGCAGGATGGCCACCATGCCCGGCGCCTGCACGATCTCGTAGTTGTTGTTGTAGCCGGTGGAGAGGCGCGGCAGCGCCGAGCGGATGATGCAGCGGCTGTAGACGTCGAAGTCGAGCCAGGAGGCCGCGAACTTCTCGTTGTCGGACGCCCTGCGTTCTTCCTCGCGGCGCTTCTGCGCGGCGGGGGTCAGCGGCGGAATCTTTCCGTCGGGCGGATCGACGATCAGCGACGTGCGGCGATCCGCGACGATCTTGTTGCCGCGATCCCACCACACCTGGTTGTACGCGAGGTTGACGTCCTGCACGGTGCCGGGCGTGCGGTTGTCCACGTTGCCGGCCTCGACGAGCTGCTTCTCGTACGCCGCGGCTTCCGCTTCCGTCAGCACCGGCTTGTCTTTGAACCGCGCCGGACGTTCGAGCGGCGTCAACGTCTGGTTCGACCAGGTCCCCTGCAGGTCGGGATCGCCCCATGGCGTGCGCCACTGTGTTTTGCCGTTCTGTGCCGCGAGCGGGGCAAGCGCCAGTACCAGTAATGTCGCGAGTGCAACTGCGCGCATGGCCATCTCCCTTACTTGCTCTGAGCGTCGTTGCCGGCCGACGACCCCATCAGGAGCTTGCGGCCGTCGGGCAGCGTCATGTCGCGGCCGTTGGCCCGCTTCGCGCCGTCGCGCGCTTCATAGCCGCTCACGACGATCTCGGTGCCCACCGGCAGCGCCTCGCGCGTGAAGCCGAGGCGGAACAGCGTGTTCGGCGTCCCCGCTTCGATGCCCCATTCCTCGCTGGTGCCGTCCGGCTTCTTCACGTCGATCCAGATCCACGAGTGCGGGTTGATCCACTGCACGCGCTTCACCGTGCCCTGCAGCGTGATCGGCTTGTTGACGTCGAACTCCGCGGAGAACGAGTGATGCGCGAGCGCGGCTGTCGCGGTCAGGCCGAGAGCGATCGCGGCAATCGCGGCGATGTGTGTCGGTTTCATTTCTTCCTCAGGTTTCCGTAGATCAGTTCTTCGGAGAAGGGCACGCACTTGAACTCGAGAAATTGCGCGTTCTTGTCGAGCCGGCGGTAGAGCGGCAGCGAAATCTTCCACGGGCGCGTGAACACCTTCGGATCCGTCATCGTTGCTTCGTACTGAATGACGTTATCGCCCATCGGCGTGTAGCGCTCGGAGACGATCAACTGCTCGCTGTGGAAGTTGCCCGCGCGGTCGAACCACGTGTCTTCGATCTGGTTGGTGACGTTGACGACCAGCGCGTCGCCCTCCCATTTCGCGCGCGACCATCCCATCCACGCGTCGGCGGGACTTTCACCGACGTCGGTCATGTGGAGGATGCGGCTCGCGCTCGCGAACGGGTAGGCGATGATGATCTCGTTGTTGCCCTGGATGATCTGAAACGGGAACGGCATGTAGGTGGCGCGCGGCACGCCCGGCATGTAGCACTTTGCCTCCGGGTCGCTCGTCCACCTGTTCTTGAAATTCTCCTTCTGCTTCTCCGCGGCCCACGGCTGATACGGGATCTCGTTGCCCTCGACGATGCCGACGCCCGCGGGCTCGGAGAAGAGCGCGCCGAACGGCGCCGGGCCGGGACGCGCGTTGTGCGCGAGGATGTCCCAGTTGGCCTCGGTCATCGCCTGCCAGAGGCCGTTGAAGTTCGGATGTCCGGCGATGCGCCCGCCTCCGCCTTGCGGCTTCGGCGTGGCCGGCGTTGTACGCGGTGTCTGAGTCTGCCCGTCGAGCTGGGTAAGCGTGAGCGCGAGGAGTGCTGTTGCGAGCGCCAGTTTTCGCATGGGTCTCCTGAGGGCGCCTCTAAATAACTCCAAACCCAGTAGGAGTCAATGTTATGGTCTTTCGCGTGTGCAGGTTAGCGGCCCTGTTCTGTGCGGTCGTGGCGCTCGCCGGCTGCGGTGACGGCGTTCGCAGCGCGGCGCCTACGGCGCCGACGCCCACAGTGGTTCCAAGCCTGCAACCTGTTCCGCCTTCGCTGACCGGTACCTACCCGCCGATTACGGGGCCGGCTCGCGTCTTTGTCTACCGCGATTCGCCGTATCCACGCGTCGCCGCGTACACACTCACCTCGCGCTTCGTTCTGTATGACGACGGCCGCTTCGCGCTGCAGTACGAGCAGCCAGTCGGCGAATATCGAGGGACGTACACGGCGAGCGATGGTGTCGTCACGTTCAATTGGGAAGGCTGGAGCGTCGCCGGCCCCTGGGGGGCGGAGGCGACGCTCTCAGGTGATGTGTTGAACGTCCGCTACAACTTGATCATGCAGCTGACGGACTTCGAAGACGCCGACTACGTGCGCAACCAATAATGAACTTCGTTGACCTTCGTTTCTACGGCGCGCGAAGTAAAATGCACGCATGAGCCGCAAACCGAAGGTCGTCACTTGGAATGGCAAGGACATTCCGGCGGAGTTGCGCGATTTGCCCGCCGGCCGGTATCTCGTCGAACCACTTGACGAGGACGCTCCGACGTTGACTTCCGAAGAGGAAGCCGGCATCGAAGCGGCGCTCGAATCGTACCGCCGAGGTCGCATCGTAGACGCGCAGCGCGCTCGCGAAATCATCGACGCCGCGCTCGGGCGTTGAACGTCACCTCTAGCCCGAAATCCGCCAGGAAATGTCGCGATCTCGATGAGTCTGTAATCCGCCAGATCAGCAACCACTGTCAGCTGCGACGCGGTTTGCCTCCGTGTCCGCGATCCACACCGGCATGCGATCGAGCAGCTCGATGAGGCGCTCGCCGCCAAATTCTGGGTCGACGACGATTGCTAAGGTGTAAACAGGGATCCCGATCAAGATCGCCTCAGCGAATGCAAGTAGAGGCGGACCCGAAGGTCCGCCTCTACTTTCGTCCTTCGCGTTCTTCGCGGCCTTCGTGGTTTCGATCAGTTGGTCGACGTCGCCTTGTAGCGCAGCTCCTGGCCGACTAACTTCGCGGGATCGGCGCCGGGCTTCGGACGGAACTTCTGCACGCGGCCGTTGAAGACTTCCGCAAGATAGAGGTTGCCATCCTGGTCCACCGTCATCGAGTGCGGTCCGTTGAACTGACCGGGCTGACGGCCGGGGCCGCCCCACCCGTATAGATAGTGTCCGTTCAGGTCGTACTTCACGATGCGCTGCGTCCCGCCGTCGGCGAACCAGAGGAACTGATCCGTCGTGATGAGATGCGTGTAGGGCGACGAGTTCGCGCCGGTGTTGATGATGTCGAGGAACTTGCCGTTTTCGTCGAACACCTGGAAGCGGCGATGGCCGCGATCCACCACGAATAGACGGCGGTCGTTGCTGATCTGAATGCTGTGCACCGTGTTGAACTCGTTCGGCCCCGGGTTCTTCGGATCCTTCGGCGGCGTTCCCCAATCCATCAGGAACTTGCCGTCCTTGTCGAACTTCGCGACGCGCGTGCCGCCGTAGCCGTCGCTGATGAAGAACGTGCCGTCGGGCAGCCAGGCGATGTCGGTGGGGCGATCGAACAGACGGCCGCCGTCGCGCCCGCGCTGACCCTTCGTTCCCCATTCCTGCACGAGCTTGCCGTCGTAGGTGAACTTGTAAATCTTGTGGAGCTGGTCGTCGATGATCCAGACATGCTTCTCGGGATCGTACGGACTCATCTTGATCTTGTGAGGCCCGCGTCCGCACTTGCCCTCGAATATCTTGTCGAGGTCCTGCCACCACTGCACCTTGTTGCCGTCGCGATCGACGACGAAGATCGCGTGGTGGTAGCGGCGCTCCCAGCCGCGCTTCGTCTCGGCGTCGCACGTCGCGTTCAGACCGTCGCCGTTGCCGGTCGCGTTGCCCCGCGACGGCTGGAGGAGCGCGTACGGCGTCCACGGCTTGTTGCCTTCGGGCAGCGGCAGCTCACCCCGCTGCGCGATCCAGATGCGATCGGGCGTCTCGGCGAAGACGGCGCCGACCGATCCCCAGGTCCAGCGGGCGTGCTTCACGCCATCGGCCTCGTCGGGAAGCGGCTTCGGCCAGTTGGGCACGACCTCGTAGGGACCTGTTTCTTCCTGGCCACTGGAGTCATACGGCTCTCCTTGAATGGGGCGCAGTTTAGACCATTTGCGAACCTGTTACGCTGGTTTGGATGGACCGGAAGGATCTGCGTGCAATCGCGGAGCTTCTCGAACGGATTGCGAAGGATCGCAGCCTGCTCGAGGATGTGCCGGACGAGGACCGCGAGCGGTTCCTGAAGGCGGTGGCGGAGGTCTATCACCCCGATCGCGTCGAGCGGCGGCGGATGGGGAAGGTGGTGGACAAGCAGCGCAAGGCCGCGCGCGTGAAGCGCGACGACAGCGTGCTGCATGAAACGGGCATCCGGGCGCTGCGTCGAAAGCCTGTCTTTACAACGCCAAATTATTTTCCACCTGCAGAAGGTCCGGCTGAAGCCGGACCCTACGATTCAGGATCTTCTCGCGCGTCCGAGCTTCTGCATTGCTATGCGTGCAAATCGAAGTTCACGCAGATTCATCACTTCTATGACCAGCTTTGCCCGAAGTGCGCGGAGTTGAACTTCCGCAAGCGGACCGAGCTCGCGAACCTCGAGGGCCGCGTCGCGCTGCTGACGGGCGGGCGCGTGAAGATCGGTTATCAGGCGGGACTCAAGCTTCTGCGCTGCGGCGCGTACGTGATCGTGACGACACGCTTTCCGCGCGATTGCGCCGCGCGCTATTCGCAGGAGGCCGATCTCAACGAGTGGAAGGATCGGCTCGAGATCTTCGGCCTCGATCTGCGCCACACGCCGAGCGTCGAGGCGTTCTGCCACGAGATGCTCACGACGCGGAGGCGGCTCGACTTCATCATCAACAACGCCTGTCAGACCGTTCGCCGTCCGCCGGATTTCTACGCGCACATGATGGCGCTCGAAGCGGAAAAGGCGGGTGGGGCGGGTAAGGCGGGTAGGGCGGGTAGGGCGGGTGCGTTGGTAAGGTCGTTTGGCGCACCCGTGCCGCGGACGTCCGCTGAGATGACGCAAGTTGCGATATTGCCCGACGACAAACCAGACCAGGTTGATCTGTTCCCTGCGGGACAGCTCGATCAGGACTTGCAGCAGATCGATCTACGCGGAAGAAATTCGTGGCGACTGCTGCTGCACGAAGTGTCGTCGGTCGAACTGCTCGAGGTGCATCTGGTGAACGCGGTCGCGCCGTTCATCTTCAACGCGCGACTCAAGCCGCTGATGCTCCGCACGCCCGAGCGCAACAAGCACATCGTCAACGTGTCGGCGGTGGAAGGGCAGTTCTATCGCAACTTCAAGACGACGCGGCATCCGCACACGAACATGGCGAAGGCGGCGCTCAACATGATGACGCGCACGTCGGCGGCCGATTACGAGGGCTGCGGCATCCACATGAACAGCGTGGACACCGGTTGGATCACGGACGAGGATCCTGCGGAGATCGCCGCGCGCAAGACCAGCGAGCAACGCTTCCACCCGCCGCTCGACATCGTCGACGGCGCCGCGCGCATCGTCGATCCCATCATCAGCGGGTTCAACACCGGCACGCACGTGTGGGGACAGTTCCTGAAGGATTACGCGCCGACGGACTGGTAGAGTCAGCGCGCGCTCACCCGACGGCGCCGGCCACGTTGACGGACTCTACTCCGGGGCGATGTCACCAGGACGTTTAGCCACGTCTGGGAATACTTTGAGGACTTGCTTGTCGAAGGTCACGAGCGGGAGTCGACGCCGTTGCGCGAGCGCAACGAACAGCGTGTCATAGGCGGACAGGCCTGATTCCAACGAGAGGGTCAGGGCGAGTTGCCAGAGTGAGCCAATCGGTACCGCCTGTACTCGCAGGCGGCTCGCGAAGTCGAGACGGCGATGGCCTTCATCGGCGGAGACGGCGCCCGTTCGAATGGCCATCCACACGACATTTGCGAGTTCTGCTTGCCAGTGTGCCGGCGCCAACGGTTGGTCGGTCGCTCGCCAGAACCGGCGGGCTTCGAGGGCGAATGGCTCGGTACCCAGGAGGTAGTAGGCAACGACGTTTGTATCGACGACGGCGCTCATTCTCGGCCGACTCTGAGCCACTGGTCGATTTCAGTGGCCCTTGGCCGGCGAGCCTGCTGTGCCCAAGCGCGTTCAATCTGCTCGAGAAGGGCCTCTCGGTCGCCGACGTGTTCTTCAAGAACGGCACGCACTTCCTGCTCCATCGAGCGTCGGTTGCGCTTGGCGAGCGTCTTGAGCGTCTTGACAACCTTGGGAGGCACGTTGCGAACGGTTAGCGTAGCCATGTGCTTCTCACTGCTAGCAGTATGCTAGCATCGGCGGGGCCGTCGAACAAAGCGCAGGAGCCGACGTCAGGCCGCCGCTTTCCGCAGTGCGTCGAGGAAGACTTCGGGGGCCTGCGCACCCGAGACGCCATAACGGCCGTCGAACACGAAGAGCGGGACGCCAGTCGCGCCGAGGCGGCGCGCGAGGTCGATGTCGGCGTTGACCGCATCAGCGTAGCGGTTCTCGCGCAGCGCCGCCGCGGCTTCGTCGCGATCGAGGCTGATATCCGTCGCAAGATCAATCAGTGAGCCCTGATCGAACAGCGATCGCTGTTCGGTGAAGTACGCGCGATACAGGCGCTCCATCGCGGCGTCCTGCAAGCCATGCGTCTGGGCGAGATGCACCAGCTGGTGCGCGTAGAAGGTGTTTCCGGTGAGCGTCCCTTCGAGCTTGAAGTCGAGGCCTTCACCCGCCGCGGTCTGCGTCATGCGGCCGTCCATCTCCACAACCTGCTCGGGCGAGAGCCGGTACTTGTGCATCAACATCTCGCGCCGGCTCGACGTCGTGTCGCGAGGCGCCGCAGGGTTCAACTGAAACGAACGATGCACGATCTGCACGTCGTCGCGGTGCCCGTAGCGCGCAAGCGCCTTCTCGAAGCGGCGTTTGCCGACGTAGCACCACGGACAGACGAGGTCGGACCAGATATCGACGCGCATCGATCTATTTTCGCGCGAAGGCGAGCGCCAGCTGACGAGCCGTCTTCTCGTCGATGGCGCGCGCGGTCGAGCTCTTCAACGCGAACAGCTCAATCCATCGCACGGTTCGGTCGTTTGGATTGTGGAACCCGTGCATCGTGCCGCCCTTGAAGAAGTGCGCCTGCCAGGGGCCGAGGTGGACGGTCGGCTCCCCTTCGATGAGCAGGTCCATCGGCGCGTCGGTGGTGACGTACACGTGCCAGAGCGCCTCGGGATGGGTGTGGAGCGGCCGCGTGTCGTTCGCGGGAATCTCCACCTGGACGACGCGCGTCTCGGGCGTATCGAGGATGCGCGTCACCTTCACCTGCGCGAACAGCGGCGCGGGCGCGATCAGCAGAAGGAGTGCGGTGAGTCTCAGCATGCGGCGATGCTAGCGCAACACGGCCGTTGCTTGACACCCGGTTGCAGGCATCCGTAGAGTAGCGGCGACTGACGTCCATGATCGCCAGACGCCCCGCACTCGCCGTGTTTGTGATCGCGCTCGGTACGAGCGCTGCCTTCACCGGCGCCCAGGCGCCGACATCCAGCCTGACCGGCACGGCGAAGCTTGCGGGCGGCGGCGTGGAAGGCGTTGTCGTGTCCGCGCGGGCGGCGGGCAGCAACATCACGACGTCCGTGCTCACGGATGGACGCGGTGAGTACGTCTTTCCACCGCTCGACGGCGGCCCCTACGACGTCTGGGCGCAGGCAACCGGTTATCAGACGGCGCGCGCGAGCCTCGCGATCGAGGGCGGCCGGCAGGCCCATCAGGCGTTCACGCTGAACGCCATCGACGACATCACGCCGCAGCTGAGCGCGTCGGAGTGGTTTTCCGCGATGCCGGAGGAGACGAAGGAGCAGCGGCGGATGAAAGCCATCTTCCGCACCAACTGCACCGCGTGCCACGGTCCGACGCATGCCCTGCAGAACCGCTTCGACGAGAACGGCTGGCGCGCCGAGGTCATGTTCATGGAGCGCATGACCGGCACGGGCGGGATCAACCGGCACACGACCGTCGCGCACTATCGCGACGAGCTGGCGCGCTATCTCGCGTCGCTGCGCGGCCCCGCATCGCCGCCGCTGAAGTTCACGCTGCAGCCGCGCCCCTCCGGTGACGCCGCGCACGTCGTCTTCACCGAGTACGACGTGCCGCTCGCCGGTTCGCGGCTCGAGCGCGCGTGGCTGGATGGCAGCGACTGGTCGATCGGATGGCCCACGGCCTCGCTGGGCGCGCGCTGGATCCACGACATCGTGCCGGACAACGACGGCAACGCCTGGGGCACGAGGGATCGCGGTCCCGCGGACATGTCGTTGTTCAAGATCGACACGAAGACCGGCGACGTGACCGGCTATATCATCCGGGACGGGAAGACCATCCGGCGGTCGCATTCGATCACCAAGGATAGCAACGGCATCATCTGGTTCGATGGCGGCAACGGTCCGCTCGGCCGGCTCGACCCGCGCACCGAGACGTTCGAGATGTTCACGCCGCCGCTCAACATGGGCGGCGGCCAGCTGACGACCGTCGACTGGAATCCGCAGGGCAAGATCTGGGGCGCCACCAACAGAGGTGCCAACCGGTTCGATCCGGAGACCAACACCTGGACGCACTACGAGAGTCCCACCTGGAGCAACAACTTCGTGTACGGCACCGCCACTGACGCCGAGGGCAACGGCTGGTGGACGCAGTACACGGCGGACAAAGTCGTCAAGGCGGATCCGAAGACGGGGAAGACGTACGAAGTGGCCATGCGCCCGCCGTGGGTGAACGTCGACGATGTCACGACGGCCGCGGATCGCGAGTGGTATCAGGCGATGGGCGTGATGACGTGGGGCAACCTGAACACCGTGCCCTACGGGCAGCAGCCGCGCCGCATGGGCGCGGACAAGCGTGGAGAGTACGTCTGGGTACCGAACAACGTCGGCAACAACGTCGCGCGCATCAACATCCACTCGCTCGAGGTGAAGTACTACCGCGTGGACGGCAACCCGTACTTCGTCACCGTCGACAAGGACTCGAACGTCTGGACGAATCTGTTCAGCGACGCGAAGGTGGCGCGGCTCAATCCCCGGACCGAGCAGTGGACCTATTACACGCTGCCGAGCCGCTGCGAGTCGCGCAACATCTCGGTCGACGATCTCCGCGGCGATGTGTGGGTGCCGTGTGCCAACACCAGCCGCGTGATTCGCATGCACCCGCGAACGGCGGCGGAGATCGAGGCGTTGAAATGAGAACGCTCGCCGCGGCCGCCGCGATGCTGGCGCTGGCCGTTGCCGCCGCCGCGCAGATCCAGCGGAACGGCGAGGCCTTCTCGTCGACGCCCACCGTCGAGCGCGAGCGCTACGATACGCGCGTATTCATGGCGCCCCTCATGCTGACCGACGCGCAGCTGAACGGCCGGCGCATCGTCGCACAGCGATGCGCGAACTGCCACGCCGGCAATCCACGCCAGCCCGGCCCGCCGCTCGGCAAACCGATCGTCGACAACCGCGGTGAGGCGTTCATTCGCGACAAGATCGCGACAGGATCCGTGTTGATGCCCGGCTTTCAGTACACGCTGCAGCCGGTCCAGATCGACGACATCATCGCGTTCCTGAAGACGTACACGCCGCCGCCGCGAAGCGCCGCAGCCGGGGACGAGTAGACGTCACTTCCTCCTTGTTGCCATCTGCAGATTGCGCCGCGCATCGTCGAACTCGGGATCGATGGCGAGCGCCTGCTTGAATTCGTTCAGCGCGTCATCCATCCGTCCCGATGAGGCGAGCGCGATGCCGAGATTGTTGTGCGCTTCGGCTGAATCCGGATTCCACGTGAGCGCCTCGCGCAGCTGCCCGATCGCATCAGGATAGCGACGCGCCACCAGCAGATCGGTGCCGCGTTGATAATGCTCGACGAACGCGGCCTTGAGGATGGAATCGAGCTGCGCCGAATGCGGGACGACGGTGCCGAGGTAGCCGCTGCCCGCAATCGGCCGCCGGTCCGCGCCGGTCGCCACGGTTTGTCCCGGACCGACCGGAGGCGCCGTGTAGGCGAGCTCGAGCAGGGATAAATACGTGTCGAGCCCTTCGACGATCGGCGCGGGCCTGCCGGAGACGAAGCACGACGGGCACCACGCGGCCACATGGTCGACGTCGATGAGCGACGGGGGAATCGCCTCGTTCAGCGGCAGCAACGACGTCCGCCCGTATTCCTGAATCGGATGATCGTCGGTGACCGGCTCGACGCCGCGCGTCGCCTTCACCAGCGTCTGCGATGGCGCGACGAACATGCTGACGATGTCGCGGGGCGTGCCGAGCTCGACTCGCTGGAGGTCCATCTGGACCGCGGGCGCGCGGGCGAGCGCGGCGGCCAGGCGATGCGGATCGATTTCGTTGTGCGGGGCGGTCGTTCCCACGAGCAGCAGGTTCGATGACGCGCCGGAGAGCAGCACCGCGTTCGGGAACACATCGACGAACGAGCGCGTCATCGAGAGGATCATCGACTGCGGCACGCCGTAGGCCGGCAGCCACTGCGTCAGGTAGCCGTTCGGCTTCAGCCGCGCCCGGGCGCGTTGGTAGAACTCGGTCGTGTAGAGCGCGGCGACGCCGGCGTGCACGATCGGCGGCGGTTCGAGCGTGATGAGGTCGTACGCCTCGGACGATCGCATCTGCAGGTGATGACGGCCGTCGTTGATGTAGACCGCGACGCGCGGGTCGTGCAGCACGTCGCCGTTGAAATCCTTGAAGTAGTCCGCGTGCTCCAGGATATGGCGCGAGAGATCGACGACCTCGACTCGTGTCACGGTGGGATGCAGCGTCGCCGCGTTCGCGGTGTTGCCGACGCCGAAGCAGAGCACGAGCACGCGTTCAGGGTTGTCGGCGAGCAGCAGCGGGACGTGCGCCATCGCGCGCATGTAGCGCTGCGAGAGCAGCTCGGTGGAGGACATCGGGTGACCGTTGGTGACGAGGACGCGCCCGCCATCAGGACCATCGGTCACGGCGACGAGCTCCGTGACACCCTCGCTGATCGTATAGGCGCGCTGCGGTGGAAAGAGCAGCGCGCGCGAGAGCAGGTAGTCGGATGGCAGCAGCAGCCATACCACGATGGCGACAATCGGAATCACGATCGCCGCGGTCCGGCTAAAGCCGGACACTACTGGAACGGTAGCGTCCGCCTTCAGGCGGACCAACGGCGCGATCGCGAACGCCGCCGCGATCATCAACACCGTTGCGCTGCGCTGCATCCCGAGCATCGGCAGCAGCACGAATCCCGTGACGATCGATCCGCAGACCGCGCCGAAGGTGTTCGCGAGGTAGAGCAGCCCCGCGCGGCGGCCGACCGTCGCCTCCGCGCGCTGGATGATGGCGTTGGCGATCGGAAACGCGAATCCCATCAGCAGCGCCGGCAGGGAGACGACAAGCAGGATGGGGCGCGCGTTGAACCAGAAGTCATCGAACGCCGTGGGAGTCGTGTAGGCGCCCGCGGCGTCGCTGATGGTGCGCGCATTGACCGAGGCGAGCCCCGCGAGCGTCGAGACGATGAAGAGCACCTGCGCGGTGATCAGGATCTGCGCGGGCCTGTCGATGCGCTTCTGCACATACGCGCCAAGCAGCGAGCCGGCGCCCATCCCGAGCAGGATCATCGCGAGCAGCAGCGCGAAGACCGCGCGGAACTCGCCGAGGAGGATCGAGAAGTCTCGAAACCAGAGGATCTCCATGCCCATGCCGGCAGCGCCGGTGAGCACGAGCGCCGCCGCGGCGGCAGTGACCGGGATGCGGGATCCGGGATCCGGGACCCGAAGGTTCTTTGGGATTTGGGGTTTGGGATTTGGGATTTGGGATTTGACGGCGAGCGCGCCGCTCGCCGTCGCGAGATTGAGTGCGACCGCGATCAACTGCGTGGCGCGAAGGCCGAACGACGGCACGAGCGAGGAGTCGGTCAGGAAACATCCGAGCGCGGCGCCGAGCGTGTTCACGCCATACAGCCAGGCGATGCGGCGAGTGGACAGGTCCGCGCCGCGAAGCAGATGACGGATCAAGACGGTCAGCGTGCCGCCCATCAGCAGCGTGATCGGCGTCAGCAGCACGAGCGCGATCAGCGTGCGTGCCGCGTACGATCCGAACGATAGGACGTACCAGCCGTCAGTGCCGCGCGTGTACGATGAAACGGCCGCTGACAACTCGCCGAGATCCGGCAACAGCGTCGAGATGCCGAGGCCGAGCACGCCGATGGCGAACTCGAGCGATGCAAAGACGTGAACGAGCGAGTTCGGCCTCCGATCCGCCCACAGGCCCGCAAAGAGGCTCCCGATCCCCAGGCCGAGCATGAACACGGCCGTCACGATCGACGCGGAATAGATCGTGTTGCCGAAGACGTTGGCAAACACGCGCACCCACACCACCTCGTAGATCAGCGCGCTCGCGCCCGATGCAAAAAACAGCAGGTACAGCATGCCCGCGGGAGGCTACAGCCTTCCCTACCTCCTTGACAAACCACGGCTGATGACGCAACGTGTGCGGGTTTCCATACGCCACATCCCCAGGTTGATCGAAGGAGATCAGAGGAATGAATCGTCTCGTCATGACCGCGTTGGCTCTCGCGGTGCTGATTGGACTTGCGGCGCCCGCGCGCGCGCAGGTCGTCGGCCAGATTCAAGGTACCGTGACCGACGCGCAGGGCGCCGTGCTGCCCGGCGTGTCGTTGACCCTGCGGAACAGCGAAACCGGCGCCGTGCGCACCAGCGTCAGCGAAGGCGACGGACAGTACCGCTTTGCCGGGCTGCAGCCCGGGACCTACGCCCTCAAGGCGGAGCTCCAGGGCTTTGCGACGGTTGACGTCGAACGCCTCACGATCAACATCGGTCTCCAGCTGCAGCAGGACCTCAAGATGCAGCTGCAGAGCCTGCAGGAAACCGTGACGGTCACCGGCGAAGCGCCGGTCATCGAGGTGACGCGCACCGAGGTGGCGCAGGTGATCACGCAGGAGCAGATCGACACGCTGCCGATGGCCGACCGCCAGCCGGCGAGCCTCGTGCTGCTGCTCCCGGGCACCAACATGGACAACACGCAGGTGCGCCGCGCGCAGGCCAACATCGGCGCCGGCGGCATCAACAACCAGATGAACGCGTACTTCCTCGACGGCGCCTCGAACTGGTCGACCAACTCGGGCCAGCAGCACGCGGAGATGCCGCAGCTCGCCATCCGCGAGTTCCGCGTGAACGTCGCGCAGGCCTCGGCCGAGCATGGCGGCAACGTCGCCGGGCTGGTGAGCATCGTCACGAGGAGCGGAACGAACCGCTTCAGCGGCGAGGCGCTCGAATACTTCAAGAACCAGAATCTGCAGGCGCGCGACAAGAACGCGGAAGACGTGGGCGCGCCCAAGCCGGACTACAAGCGCAACAACTGGGGACTCTCGCTCGGCGGTCCGGTCCTCAAGGACAAGCTGCACTTCTACAGCGCCATCGAATATCAGACGGAGAACAAGTCCTTTACCGTCAACACCGGCCAGCCGCGCTTCTACAGCGCGCTCGAAGGCGTCTTCCCGACCGACTACCGGCGCCACAAGTACTTCCTGCGCGGCGACTGGCAGATCAACCAGGCGCAGAGCCTGTTCGTCCGCTACGGCCGCGACTTCGAGCACATCGACTGCGAGGCATGCGGCGGGCTCAACGCGGCGTTCAGTCAGAGCTACGTCGAATCGCCGCGCGACACGACGGTCACCGGACACACGTGGGTGATCAGCAATCGCGCGCTGAACGAGCTCCGGGTGCAGTACCCAGCCCGCCTCTGGAACGCGAACGGACCTCCGGGAACGCCTGTATGGGACCGCCCGGGAGAATTTCCGGCGGAGCGATTCAACGGCTACACGCAGGTCTACAACTTCCCGAGCCTGCGCTGGGGATCGGCGACCGCGAGCCTGAACTTCACGAAGCGCTTCGAGGTCAAGGACGACTATTCGTACTCGGCCGGCAACCAGCAGTGGAAGTTCGGCGGCGGGTACGAACGCTACATCTCGCCGGAAGACGTCGTCGCCAACCTCGGGACGTGGACGTTCTCGACCGACCAGTTCTTCGACGGCTCGGCGGCCGCGATCGCCGCGTTGAGGAACCCGGTCTCGTTCACCGCGTCGTTCCCCTCCACGGTGCGCAAGCTGCACAACTACTGGATGAACGGGTACGCGCAGGACGAGTGGAAGCCGATCAGCAACGTGACCGTCAACCTCGGCCTCCGCTACGACACCCAGTACCACTCGTTCAACAATCAGCTCGATTTCACGGGCCGCGAGGTGTTGAAGCAGCTGGTCGACCCGACGTCGCGGCACGACAACAACAACTTCGGTCCGCGCGTCGGCGTGGCGTGGGACGTCACCAACGACACGAGGACGCTGGTGCGCGCGGCGTACGGACGGTTCTACCAGTACCTGCCGCAGGGCAGCCTGCGAAACGAGCTCGGCACGCTCCTGCAGAACAGCATCAGCATCACGAACCCCTCGTATCCGGATCCGTACGGCGGCCTGTCACAACAGGCGTTCGTGACGGTGTCGGCGCGGCCGAACGTCAACATTCTTGACGACAACATCCAGAACATGACGGGCGATACGGCGACCGGCGGCGTCTCCCGGCAGTTGATGCGCAACCTCGCGATTCACGTCGACGGTGTCTACACGAACCTGCGGCAGTTCGCGCGGACGCAGAACATCAACCAGCCGAGGCCCGCGTTCGACTTCACGACGCTCGACGCGGCGACGGCCGCGAAGATCGCCGCGTTCTCGACCGCGCAGCTCAACGCCGCGCGGCCGATGGCGAACTGGGGGAACATCGTCCAGCTGACGTCCAACGGCTGGAGCCACTATCGGGCGCTGTACGTGCGGCTCGACAAGCGGATGGCCAACCGCTACATGTATCTCGTCTCGTATACGAGGGACTGGACGACCAATTCGGTCGACAACGTGTCGGACTTCTACCATCCAGACCTCGACACCGGGCCGAGCGGCCGGAAGCACACGCTGGTCGCGAGCGGCTCCGCGCGGCTGCCGTTCGATCTCACGTTCGGCGCGGTCTGGACCATTCGTACGGCGCTCCCGTACAGCGCGCTCTCGGGCGTCGATTTCACCGGCGACGGCACGATCGATTTCGTCCCGGGGACGTCGCGCAATCAGGCAGGGCGCGACAGCGCGGGCACCGCGTTCGTGCTGCAGAAGGTCAACGAGTGGCGGGCGGTGCGCAACCTCGCGCCGATTCCGGCGAGCCAGCTGCAGAGCAGCGACTTCAACCGGTTCGACATCCGGTTGAGCCGCGCGCTGCAACTGGGCGGCGGCCGCAGCGTCGATCTGGTCGCACAGGTGATCAACCTCTTCGGACGCGACAACCTGATAGGCGGCACCGGCGGCACCTTCACCAACATTGCGCTCTCGAGCTCGTTCGGTAAGTACGCGGTCGCGGCGCCGCGTCAGGAAGCCGAAGTCGGTATTAGTTTTAAATTCTAGGGGGAAGGGAAAAGGGGGAAGGGGGAAGGGCGGGTCCAGTCGTCAGGATTCGGTTGCTTAGGCCTTAGGCCTACACCCCTGACCACTAGACCAGCCCTTCCCCCCAACCCCTGCCCCCTAATCCCTGATCTGCGTAAGGAGACATCAATGAGAGGGACACGCATCGCCACGTTCGCGCTCGCCTGCCTGGCCACAGGCGCACTCATCAGCGCGCAGACCGCGGGACCCGCGCCCGGCGAGTCGTTGAGCCAGAGCTATCGCGGCAGCCAGGCACGCAACGTCGAGTATCAGAAGATCGCGCCCTTCAAGGTGATGGACAACGTCTATTACGTTGGACCGGGCACGGTCTCGGTGTGGCTCGTGCCGACCAGCGCGGGGCTGATCCTGATCGACACCGCGCAGGAGCCGTACGTCGATACGGTGATCGACAACATCCGCAAGGTCGGCTTCGATCCGAAGAACATCAAGTACATCCTGCTCACGCACGGCCATCTCGATCACTTCGGCGGCGCCACGAAGATCAAGGCGCTCTCGGGCGCGCGTGTCGCGCTGACCGAGACGGACTGGAACTTCATGGCGACGCAGCAGGCCAACCAGATCAAGAACGGCCGCGGGCCGAAACCGGGTGACGAGGTGCCGGCCAAGGACATGGTGATCAAGGAAGGCGACACCATCACGCTTGGCGATACGAAGATCAAGGTGTACGTGCTGCCGGGCCACACGCCGGGATCACCCGCCTACGAGTTCACCGCCTTCGACAAGGGCAAGGGCTACAAGGCGTTCGTCTTCGGCGGCCCGGGCCCGCGCAACGGCGTCGAGGGCGGCACCGAGTTCCTCCAGAGCATTGAGCGGCTCGAGAAGAACTTCACCGACGTGCAGGTGGCGCTCAACGTGCACAGCTATCTGAACAGCTACCCGTATCCGAACAACATGGGGATCCTGGAGCTGCGCGACGTCAAGGCGAAGAACCCGAACGGGCCGAATCCGTTCATCAACAACGCGCTCTGGCGTCAGTGGCTGAAGGACGCGCACGCCGGCGCGGTGAAGTACATCGCCGAGGAGAAGGCGAAGGCGCAGAAGGGACAGACGAACTAGGAAATCCCAAATCCCAAATCCCCAAATCCCAAGGACCTCGGTTGAATCGCGACCGGTTCCTTGGGATTTGTTTTTGTACTTCGGTCTCGACGGCGCGCAACGTGTAGCTCCCGCAGCTCTGGTCGCGAATGCGATGGCGGCATCGAGCGCACCGAAGGCGGCGGGCCGCGCAGCTCACGGAGCTGCGCGGATAGATCGAGGCCCGGTGGAGAACGCGTTTTTCCGCGTCGTCGAACCGGAGGCCGGGAGTGAATACGCGTCTACGGTTCGAGCGAGGCGATGTACGCGCTGATGGCGATCGCGTCGTCTTCGGTGAGCTTCTGGACGGGCACCTTCATGAACGCCGCGTTCGTGCCGGCGCGGGCGCCCTGCTGGAAGTCGTAGAGCGCGCGGCCGATGTAGCCGGGCGAGCGGCCGGCGATGGTCGGGACAATGACGTTCTTCAGCATCATGCCGCGCATGTCGGCGCCGTGGCACGTGCCGCACTTGGCGGCGGTGACGAGCGCTTCGCCTTTCTTCAGGCTCCCGATCGGCGCATACGCGACGAAGCCCGAGCGCGGATTCCGCAGGATGTTCGTCTGATACGTGTCCTCGGGCATCTCGACGATGCGATTGCCGAGCGGAATCGTGTCGTTGCCCTCCTCCTTCAGGGCGAGGCCGTTGACGGTGAACGTGAACTTCGGCACGTCCTCCGATTCCACGACGCGCACCCACTTCGTGTATTTCATCGACGAGAAGTAGTCCGCCGCCGCCTGCGCTTCGGCATCCGTCAGGTTGCGCGCGATCGCCTGCATCTCGTATCCGTTTGCCTTGTTCGGATCGGCCGTGTGCCGCTTGCCCGACTTGAAGTCCGCGAGCTGCTGCAGGATGTAGTCGCGCGGCAGGCCCGAGACGCTGCCGTTCTGCATCAGCCCCTTGCCGTTCGGCAGATGACAGATGCCGCACGCGCGCACGCCGTTGGCTTCCTTGCCGTGCGCGACGATGTCGGGCATCGGCGGGTGATCGGCGGGGAACCAGTCGGCCGGGTTGTAGCGCGCGTTGATCTGCGCGACGGTGTAGGTGCGATCGCTGCCCGCGAGCGTGCGCGGCATGTTGTTCGGATCCGTCGGCAGCCCGCCCGGGCGATCGCAGGGATCGGCGCGCTTCCCCTGGCACTTCTGCGTGTAGTCGCCCGGCATCGCGGGATACGCGATGTAGCCGTACGCCCAGAGCGGAATCGTGGTCATCTGCGCGCGCCCGACCAGCGATGCAGCTACGCACAACATTCCCACCAGCAGGACTCGTCGCATGACGCGAGTCTACACTAGGTGGGATGGACGAACTGGACGTCTACGCGGCGATCGGCGAGGACGGATTCCGCCGCCTCATCGCCGCGTTCTACCGGCAGGTGCCGGGCGACGAGATTCTCGGACCGATGTACCCGGCGCGTGATCTCGCGGGCGCGGAGCAGCGGCTGTGCGACTTTCTGATCGGCCGCTTCGGCGGCCCGCAGCGCTACATCGAGCAGCGCGGCCATCCGCGGCTGCGGATGCGGCACATGCCGTTCGCGGTCAACCCCGCGGCGCGCGAGCGCTGGCTGCTGCTGATGACCAACGCGCTCGACGAAGTCACGCTTCCTCGTGAAGTCGATGCGTTGCTGCGTGAATTCTTCGCCGGGGTATCGGCTATGCTCGTCAACCGTCCTGGTTAGTTGGTAGTTGGTAGTTGGTAGTTGGTAGTTGGTGGTTGGTAGTTGATGGTCGGAACGTCGCGGGATGAAGCAAACTCTTGATGATCCCAAGCTGCGCGCGGAGCTTGTGGCGCGCCTGCGGCGGCTTGCGCCCGAGAGCCAGCGCCGGTGGGGAAAGATGACGTCGCATCAGGCGATCTGCCACCTGAGCGACTCGTTCCGCGACATGATGGGTGCGAGGGCGATCAGCTCCGTCGCGACACCGTTCTCGCGAACGTTCGTCCGGTGGATCGCGCTCCATTCCGGCCTGCCATGGCCGCACGGCGTCAAGACACGACCCGAAGCCGATCAGGAGATCGGCGGAACCAGGCCCGTCGAGTTCTCACAGGACCGGCGCCAGCTCGAGGCGCTCATCGAGCAGTTCGCATCGCGCGGCGGCGGCGACTTCCAGCCGCACCCGATGTTCGGCCGGCTGTCGACGCGGGAATGGCAGCACTGGGGCTGGCGGCACACAGATCACCACCTTCGGCAGTTCGGTGTTTAATACGCGCTATGAGTGACGACGCGCTGCGCGAGCAGCTGGTTCGATTCCTCGACTGGGAAGAAGCGCACGTCGGCTTCGACAAGGCGATCGACGGCCTGCCGGCGGAGAAGCGCGGCGGCCGCGCGGCCGGCTTCGAGCACAGCGTGTGGGAGCTGCTCGAGCACATGCGCATCGCGCAGGAAGACATCCTCGACTTCTGTATCAATCCGAAGTACGTCCACACGATGAAGTGGCCGGACGACTACTGGCCGGCACATCCCGCGCCCCCGAATGCCGCGGCGTGGGACGAGTCGATCGCGTCGTTCAAGCGTGAGCGCGGGAAACTCAAGACGCTCGCGCGGGACACGAAGGATCTGTACGCGCTGGTGCCGACGGGCAAGGGCCACCAGACCTACCTGCGCGCGCTGCTGCTGATCAACGATCACAACAGCTATCACCTCGGTCAGATTGTCGCGGTGCGCCGCGCGCTCGGAGCATGGTCATGATGCTCGGCGGCCGCACGTCGGAGCAGTGGATCGCGCAGTACGCGACCAGCCATCAGCATCCGGTCAATCGTCTCTGCCACACGCTCGGCATCCCGCTCATCGTGATGTCGATCGCCTGGTTCGCGATCGCCTGGGCCGCATCGCTGCCGCTCTGGATGCCCGTGACGCTCTTCGTCATCGGCTGGGCGCTGCAGTTCGTCGGCCACGCCTTCGAGGGGAAGGCTCCCGAGTTCTTTCACGACTGGCGGTACCTGTTCGTCGGCCTGCGATGGTGGGTGGCGAAGATGCGCGGGCGCGCCTGAGCGGGTCGTCGGGTCCGGCTTCAGCCGGGCCAGTGCGCATATGAACAGCGACTACGCGCGCTTCCAACGCGACGGCTGGCAGCGCGTCGCCGGCCAGTATGAGCACGCCTGGGCGGGTCTGACGCGCCTGTTCATTTCCGATCTCCTCGATGCCGCGCAGGTCAGCGCGCGGCAGCGCGTGCTGGATGTCGCCTGCGGTCCTGGATACGCGGCGGAAGCGGCGCGCGATCGCGGCGCTACGGCGACCGGCATCGATATCTCCTCCGAGATGATTCGTCTCGCGCGCGAGCGCAACACGGATATCGATTTCCGCGTCGGCGATGCGACCGCCCTGGCCTTCGACACCTCGCAGTTCGACGTCGTCATCTCCAACTTCGGCGTCATTCATGCGCCCGACTATGCCGCTGTTTTTGCCGAAGCGCGGCGCGTGCTGCGGCCGCATGGCATCTTCGCGTTCACCGCCTGGGCCGGACCCGAGGCGAGCGCCGGCGCGCGCATCATGGACGCGGCCATCCGTGCGCATGGCGACGTGAACGTGGCGATTCCAAGAGGCCCCGATTCGTTGATGCTGGCGAAGCCCGACGTCTGCCGGGCGATGCTGGCGGACGCGGGCTTCGGTGCGGCATCCGTGACGGTTCGCACGGCGACACACCGATGGCGCGTGCCAGACGCGTCGTTCATCTTCGAGCGGGAGCGCGATGCGGGCGTGCGCACGGCGGCGCTGCTCGCGAAGCAGACGTCCCACGCGCTCGACGCCATTCAGCGCGACGTCGAAGCCGCCATGGCCGCGTTTGCGGATCCGCCAGGCTTTCTCGTCCCGTACACGGCACAGGTGGTGTCCGCCGCGGCACCATGACCTCCGGCACATGCCGGCTGTTCCCGAAGATGGGACGATGCGGCCGTGACCGTCGCCATCGTCCTGGTTCTCGCCGGCGCCTTCGTCATCGAACTGGCGCGCGGCGCGGCCGGAGATGAGCGGGCGCTGATTCCGCTCGGCGCGCTCATCACCCGCGGCTGGTCGTCAACGGACTGGTGGCGGGTCCTCACGTTCTCGTTTCTGCACTTGAACGCGCTGCATCTGGCGCTCAACACCGCCGGCGTGCTGTGGCTTGGCCGGCTCGTCGAGCGTCGCCTCGGACGAGCGCGTCTGCTCGCGATCTTTCTGCTGAGCGGAATTTCCTCTGGCGTCGCGGGCATGTTGTTGGGGCCACTGTTGCCGACCACCGGCGTCGCCGTCGGCGCATCGGGTGCGCTGTGCGGGCTGCTTGCGGCCGCGCTGATGCTCGCCTTTCAACGCGGCGCGGACCGGCGGCTGCGCCTGCCTTTGTTGATGTGTCTCGTCGTGGTCATCGCGATATCGCTGATGCCCGGCGTCAGCCTCGCCGGCCACATCGGCGGATTTCTCGGCGGCGCTGCATGCACGGCCGTTCTCCAGTCGCCAACGGAACCTTTCGCCGGAACCAGCAGTAAGACCGGATAGAGACTCGATGGCGGAGCCGGGACGCGATCTCCTGCGACGATTCGTCGACGGCGATGCGTCGGCGTTCGAGGCGCTGT
>QHWQ01000276.1 GCA_003222635.1 Acidobacteriota bacterium
GTTTTCTCGCCGAACCTTTATCGCGGCCCTGGTTGCCGCCGGTCCCTCCGCCGCCCTGGCCCGGGCCGTCGGCTCTCAGACCGCGCCCGCGACGCCGCCCCCGCCGCAGCCGATAACCGGCCCACAGGTCGCGCTTCCTCCCACGGACCTGAAGGCGCCCTACCCGGAGGCTGGCAAGGTCAACCGGCTTGATCCGCGCCTCGACGTCCTCATCGACGCCGACGCCAAGGTGGAAAAGATCTGCGACGGCTTCCTGCATGCCGAAGGACCGGTTTGGGTTGGCGGCAACAATGGCTACCTGCTGGTCTCCGACACCCAGGTCAACCACATCGTCAAATGGTCGCCTACAGAGGGCCGTTCGGTCTGGCTGGAGCCTTCGGGCTATGACGTCGGCGGAGTGGCCTGGAACCCCGCCATTCGCGAGCCCGGTACCAACGGCCTCATCCTGGGACGCGGCGGAATCATCTCCGCCGGATCAGGCGCACGCGCGATCCTCCGCATCGACCTCGAGACCAAGAAGAAGACCGTGCTGGTCGACCGCTACATGGGAAAGCGGTTGAACACGCCCAACGACTGCGTGCTCGGCCCCGACGGCTCAATCTACTTCACCGATCCGCCCTACGGCCTTGTCAACCGCAACGCTGGCCCCGACCGTGACCTCGACTACATGGGGATATTTCGCCTTGCACCCGACAACAGCCTGCACCTGCTCGACACCATGACTACTCCGAACGGGATCGGCGTCTCTCCGGACGGGACGAGGCTCTATTCTTCTGACGCCACCACAGGCTGGGTGATGTGGGACCTCGACAAGCAGGGGAACGCCTCAAACCGCCGCCAGTTCGTGGCCCGCAATGTCGTGATGGGCGGCGACAGCCTGAAAATCGACTCAGCCGGCAACATGTGGGCGGCAACCCGCGAAGGGGTCACTGTGTTCACGCCGGGAGGCGAGCGGATCGGTTTTATCAGTTCCGACCAGGGCATATCCAATTGCGAGTTCGGCGCAGACGGCTACCTCTACATCGCCTCGTCGAGCCGAGTGCTGAGGGTCAAGGCCAAGGCCAAAAAGCTGCTTTTCAAAGTGACCTAACTTTGAGCCTGGTTCTGTTCACGCGGAGCCGCAGGCGACGGTCAGGTAGGAAAAGTTGCGTTTGGAGTGACAGCGCCTGCCATTGATAAAGCTGCACGGGTCGTCGAACTGGGCGTACTGTGACTGCTGCAGTCGGCTGTACGCGTACGAACCATCCGAGGGAAAGGGGAGCGCTGCATCAACGGATCTTCATAGACGAAGTGGTAATGCAGCCGCAAGTAGAGGATCTTGCTGACGACCTCACGAGCCGTCGCTCGGGGTGAGCATTTTGGTGTCCGTGGCGATCGCACAGGCCGGCGTCACTGTGCTCGGCACCGCGAAGTTAATGTCAGAACTGGGTTCTTCGAACCTCACCACTACGCATCGGTGATTAAGCATCTGCCTGCTGAACTCCGACCTGTGATCCAGTTTGCTTACATCACCGGCTGGCGCATCGCCTCAGAGGTTCTCCCGCTCGAATGGCGTCAGATCGACTTCGACGCCAATGAGATCAGGCTCGCGGGCACGACGAAGAACCGCGAACGTCGCGTGTTCCCCATGACCGTAGAACTCCGCAAGCTGCTCAAGACGCAACACGCTGAGCATGAGCGGCTGCAGAAGGCGGGACAGTTCGAGCCGTGGGTGTTCCTCCGGATGGTGGCGAACGGACGCGGAGGCAAGTTGGAACCGAAGACGATCCTCAGCCTGAACAAGGCATGGAAGGCTGCGTGCATGGCGGCTGGCTGCACAGGCCGCATTCGTCACGACCTACGTCGGACGGCTGTCAGGAACTTGGTGCGGGCTGGGATCTCGTAGACGGTCGCCATGAAGATGACGGGCCACAAGACGGACAGCGTGTTCCGGCGCTACGACATCGTCAGCGAGGGCGACCTGCGTGATGCGGCGCCGAAGCTCGACGCGGGCTTCGCCGCTAAGTCTTTGGCTGGGTGAGGCGGGCTGCAGCCGCCTTCAACTCAGCCTGGTCTTTCATATTGGTCGTCCGGACCAGGCGTGTTCATCTTGATTCGGGTGCCTCCCGCGCGAGGAAGTGTAGCGGCACGCAGCCGCAAAACCATCCCTTGCCGACCCTGAGCCAACGGCGTAACCTGATTGCGTGAACCGCCCCGCCCACGACCCAACCAGTCCAGATGCGGAGAACACCCCGGTGAGCCCGGAGGTCGAGGCGGAACTGCGCCGGCGCCTTGAGACGTTCGACGAAGACGCAAAGACCGCGCGGCCCGCGACGGAGGTCCTGGCCGACTTGAAGGCCCGCCGTCCGCTGCCGAAACCGGCGCCCCGTTGAACCGCCCGGTTCGCATATCGCGGCTGGCCGCGCTCGATCTCCAGCAGGCTCGCGACTGGTTCGACCAGCGTGAGGACGGTCTCGGCGACAAGTTCCTCGGCAGCGTCGAACAAGCCCTTGAGAGGATTTCCGCCAACCCTGAGCAGTACGCGGTCGCGCTCCTCGATCTTCGTCGCGCGCCCATCCGCCCGTTCCACTACAGTCTGTTCTATCGCGTGTTGCCCGATGAGAGCATCGTCGTCGCGGCGCTGTCCGATCGGCGCGACCTGCCGGTGGCGCGTCGCCGCGCGCTCAGGCCGGTCGAGCCGACGTGACGCGTACGCGCTGACTCATCGCCGAGAAGGAGGGTCGCCTGCGACGGCCCGACCGTGAGCCATCGTCGATTCACGAGTTGCACCCGCCATGGGTCAGCCTCATTGAGCTTGGACTCGTACTCCTCAATGGTCGAGGCGACTTCCTTCGCGGAAGTCATTTCCCGAAGCGCTCAAAGCGGTACGCGAGCTCCGGGCCTCCCTTACTCTCGTACGCGAGTTGTGCTACGAGCAACGTGAAGGGCTCCATGTACCGGGCGATTCGCAATGGTCCGGCGTCCACTGGATCGAAACCCATGTCGCCAATCAGCCTCGCCGCGACGTGTTTCGCGGCTTGGTCATCGCCGCAGTACAACAGGCTCGGCCGATTGGCCTTCCTCTTCGCCTCGAACACGCTGAACAGCACTTCACTCGGCACCGTGCCGAACGCGGACACCACGTGCGCCCGACGAACCTTCTTTGCAAGCGCCTCCGCGCCGGAGGACGTACGGGCGATCACGAGATCGGTGTCGTCCGCATTCATCGGCAACGAACAGCTGACAATGACCTTGCCGGATACGTTGCCGGCCTGTTTCAAGACATCGTCGACCCGGGACCAGTGCACCGCCAGCAACAGCGCGTCTGCCTCGCGCACCGCATCCGCCGGCGAGCCGGCGCGCGCATGTCCCTTCGCCTCGCGTGCGAGCCTTTTCAGCTTCTGCTCGCTGCGAGAGTAGCTGAATATCACGTCATGGCCGGCTCGCGCGAAAAGCGTTCCGAGCTTGCCACCCATCAACCCCGATCCGAGAATGCCGATTCGCATCAGATCGTCACGAGCGGCAGGCTGCGGTATCGCTTGCCCGTCAGCCGTGCGAGCGCATTCACCACCGCCGGCGCGATCACCGGAACCGGCGGCTCGCCGCACCCCGATGGTTTTTCTGTACTCGGAACGATGTGCACATCGACGGCGGCCGGAGCATCGATGATGTACGGCGGCGCGTAGGTGTCGAAGTTCGTCTGCTCGACGACGCCGTTCTTCAGCGTGATCGCTCCCTTCGCCATCAATTGCGAAACGCCGAAGGTGAGGCCGCCCTGGAACTGACTTTCAATCGTCAACGGATTCACCGCCAGACCGCAGTCGACCGCGACGGTCGCGCGATGGATTCTGGGCCGCTGCTTCTCGATCGACACGTCCACGGCGCAGGCGACGCCTGTCTCGAACGACTCATGACAGGCGATGCCGACGGCATGACCTTTCGGAAGGCTGCGACGCCACGCCGCGCTCTTTTCCGCCATCAGGTCCAGGGCCGCTCGCAGTTTCGTCGCATCGGGACGAAGAAGTGTGCGGCGATAGGCGATCGGGTCTGCCATGGCGCGGGCGGCCAGCTCGTCGATCAGCGTCTCCATCACGAAGGCACTATGCGTGTGGCCGACAGAACGGAACCACAGCACCGGCACGTTTGGCGTGGGATGATGCGCCGACACGTGGAAGTTGGGAATGTCGTAGTGGGTGTCGGCCACGCCTTCCGTGGCGGTCGAATCGACGCCGTTCTTGATGACCATCGAGGCGAACGGCGTGCCTGCCGTGATCGACTGGCCGACGATCACGTGCCGCCAGGCCGCCGGCATTCCGTCGCGCCCGATACCCACTTCGATCCGGTGGACGTGCATCGGCCGATAGTACCCGCCGCGCACATCATCTTCACGCGTCCAAACAAGCTTCACCGGCGTGCCGACGAGGCGCTTTGCGATGGCCGCCGCTTCGCGCTGAACGTGAGAATCCGCCGTCGCCCGGCGGCCGAACCCTCCCCCGCCCATCTCAGTGTGAAACAGGACCTGCTCAGGCTCGAGGCCAAGGACTTCGGCAATCGCCATTCGATCGACCGTCTGAAACTGCGAGCCAGCCCAGACTTCCGCCCGGTCGTTGTTGAAGCGGACCGTCGTGTTCAACGGCTCCATCGGCGTGTGCGCCAGATAGGGAAATTCGTATTCCGCAACGATACGATGGGACTCGGCCACGGCATCGATGCCTTTCGGATCGCCGCGGAGTACGGCCACCTTGCCAGGAGTGCGGGCGAGCTCCTTGTACGTGGCAAATAGCTGTGAACTGTCGGCACCTTCCACCGCCGAGACATCCCAGTCGATCTTCAGGCGATCGCGAGCCTGCTTCGCCGACCAGAACTTGTCGGCGACCACCGCGATTGCCGTTCCGCGTGCAAGCGGAATCTCGAACACTTCTCGCACGCCGTCGATGCTTCGGGCTGCTGACGCGTCCATGCTCCTGACGCGCGCGCCGAATACCGGTGGATGCGCGACGACGGCGACCTTCATCCCAGGCAGATCGAGGTCGAGGCCGAACTTCTGAGATCCGTCGCATTTGGCGCGGCCGTCGAGCCGGCGGACCGGCTTGCCGACCAGGCGAAACTCCGACGAGCGCTTGAGCGCGACGGAGGCCGGCACCGGTACCCGCGCGGCGGCATCCGCGAGCTCGCCATAGGCCGCCGACTGCCCCTTGGGGCCTCGAACGACACTGTTCTCCGTCTTGCACTGGCCTGGGTCCACCTTCCAACGCTCCGCGGCGGCCGCAACCAGCATGGCCCGCGTCTTCGCGCCGAGCTCGCGGTACTGCTGAAACGAGTGGGCGATCGATCCCGAGCCGCCGACCATCTGGATGCCGTAGAGCGGATCGCGATAGATGTCGGCCGCGGGCGCGAGCTCGGCCACGACGCGCGACCAGTCCGCATCCATCTCGTCCGCGAGCAGGAGCGGCAATGCTGTGTGGACGCCTTGCCCAATGTCGATCCGGTTGACCTGGATGACAATCGCGCCGTCTGGTTTGATGTGAACGAATGCATCGGGCGGATACGCGACCGCCGTGTTTTGGCCCGGATTCTGGGCTGCAAGGGGACCATCCAGATACAGCGAGACGACGAGCCCGCCCGTGACGGTTGCCGAGACGGAGAGAAACGTGCGCCGACCGATGCGTCGTGCATCCCGACATGCGGCTGCTGTATTCATTGCTCGCCCTCCGTTGCTCTACAACTGCTGCGCGGCCGTCTTGATCGCCTGACGGATGCGAACGTACGTCCCGCAGCGGCAGATGTTTCCGCCCATTGATTCTTCGATGTTCAGGTCCGTTGGCTTCGGCGTGTGCTTGAGGAGCGCAACCGCCGTCATGATTTGCCCGCTCTGGCAATAACCACATTGCACGACATCGTGAGACACCCAGGCGGCCTGAACGGCGCGGCCGACCGGATCCTGATCGATCGCCTCGATGGTCACGATGGGGCGCTCGCCGATCAGCGAGACGGGAACCACGCACGAGCGTGTGGCGACGCCGCCGACGTGTACGGTGCACGCGCCGCAGGCGGCGATGCCGCAGCCGTACTTCGTTCCTGTCATCTTCAAATCGTCACGGAGCACCCAGAGCAGGGGTGTTCCCGGATCGGCGGTGACCGCCTGTTTTCGACCGTTGACGGTGAGCTCATACGTGGCCATGGCTGATCTCCCGTTCTACTTCTCCGGACAAGGCATGCCGGCTTCGACCCAGCGCCGCGTCGCTTCGGCAAACTCGACGCGAGGAAGCGGAGGCAGCGTTCGCGCGACACCGTGGATGTCGCGCCCCGGCTCCCACGCCCACCCCACGAGCGTGTCTCCTGCGTTGTGCTTCAAGAGCGCGGGGCCATCCATGTTGTGGTTTCTGCGACGATCGGTCACGGCGAGGCAAATCGCGGCACTCGATAGCGGCTTATCGTTGCGGTCCTGCCAAGCCATTGACAGTGGCGCAAGGTGCCAGTTGTGGCTGCCCGGGACGCCGGTGCTGTCAGCGTTGGATTCCTGATGGCAGGTCGCGCATTGAAGGCCAGTAACCCCCCTGCCATCCGAACCTGCTCCCAAGCGGCGAGACCCTCAGCTCGACGGGAGGTCTTTCGGACTTCCGCCTGCTTCGCAGAGCTGGCGAAAACACCGACGCCCACAGTGAGCAGAAGCAAAGTAAGTCCGACGGCTGCGCGATTGCGCGACATATCGAGCCTCCCGACGGGTCACACTCGAGCCCGGGCAATGTTGACTGGGCCCGTTGGTGCCGTCGCCCCCTTCAATCCGCTTGCCGGTCTGCTGCGGTTTACCAGGCGTAGAGCTTTGGGCGCCTCGCCGCCAGGACCGGGCCAGATCTCATCCAGCCGTCGGGTGATCTCGTCCGACAGCGAAAGGTCCAACGAATGAAGAGCGCCGATCGACGTGGTGCATCTGGTACAGGTCGATATGATCGGTCTGCAGCCCGCCGAAGCCTGTTATCGCACGCCCTTCGGATGTGATAGAGGTTCCGAACCATTTCTCCATATCGGGAGACTGAGGCCCGCCATCGACGTCCATGATCTGGAAAGCGGCGGCTTCGCCCGTCAACTCCCCGAAATTCATGGTGCCGAGAGCCAACCGACTGACTTGCAGGCCAGAACGGCCCAGAGATGTGTAGTGCATCGACTTCCTCTTTGCCTTATGGACGCAGGAGCGTCTTGATCGCGCGACGCTCGTCCATCGCACGATAGCCCTCGGCGACTCGATCGAGCGGTAGCACCAGATCGAACACTTTCCCCGGATTGATCTTTCCCTTGAAGACGAGGTCGATTAGCTGCGACAGATATCGACGCACCGGGGCTGGGCCACCATGCAGATGCACGTGCGAGAAGAACAACTGGTGACCGTCGAGGGACACGCCGTGCGGCACGCCCACATACCCGACGTATCCGCCGGGCCGCGTCGATTTGATCGCCTGCATCATCGACTCCTGGGTGCCGACGCACTCGAGCACCGAATCGGCGCCGACGCCGTTGGTCAGCTGCTTGATGCGCTCGACGCCCTCGTCACCGCGCTCGGTGACGATGTCCGTGGCGCCGAATTCGCGCCCGAGCCTCTGACGCGACTCGTGCCGGCTCATCGCGATGATGCGCTCCGCACCCATCTGCTTCGCCGAGAGCACGCCGAGGAGTCCGACCGCTCCGTCACCGACGACAACGACGGTCGCACCCGGCTTCACGTTCGCCGCGTCGGCGGCAAACCAGCCGGTGCCCATCACGTCGGACAGCGCGAGCATGCTCGGGATGTGGTCGGCATCGGGTAGGTCTCGTGTCGCGACGAGTGTGCCGTCCGCGAGCGGCACGCGGAGTCGCGGCGCCTGGGCGCCACCGACCGGCGTCGCGTGCTGGCAGGAGCTCTGATACCCGTGGTGGCAGTGCGGGCACGTATTGTCGGAGGCGAAGAACGAACCGATGACGAACTGTCCGCGCCGAAGGGATGTCACGCCGCGGCCGACCTCCTCGACGATGCCGCAGTACTCGTGCCCCATCGGGGTGGCCGCTGGAAAGACTGAAATGCCACGGTAGGGCCACAGGTCCGATCCGCAAATGCACGTAACGGGCAGGCTGATAATTGCATCCGTCGGCTCCTCGATCGTTGGCTCCGGTCGGTCTTCAACGCGCACGTCGTGCGGTCCGTACAAAACAGTTGCTTGCATGCGTGACCTTCCTAACTCTTCGATGTGCCCTGGTAGTCCTGATCGCTGACGTGTTCCAGCCACTCAACCGCCTTGCCATCGAGCTTTTCCTGAATGGCAATGTGCGTCATCGCGGTCGCGAGAGAGGCACCGTGCCAATGTTTCTCGCCGGGAGCGAACCAGACGACATCGCCCGACCGGATCTCCTCGACAGGCCCACCCGATCGCTGCACGCGCCCTAATCCGGCGGTGACGATCAGCGTTTGTCCGAGTGGATGGGTGTGCCAGGCCGTGCGCGCGCCCGGCTCGAAGGTGACGCTTGCTCCAGCCACGCGCGCCGGATGCGGTGCATCGAACAGTGGATCGATCCGCACAACCCCCGTGAACCAATCCGCGGGACCTTTGCCCGACGGCTGTGAACCGCTCCGCTTGATCTCCATGTCATCTCCCCTGGAATGACGGTACGCGGAGGTTGCGGCTCTGAGTAGCTGGAAAGATCGACTAGGGTTTATGAGTAGGATTCACCAATGATTCGCGACGAGCTCAGCGTGCTGGCAGCGTTGGTGGCGGTGGCGGAGGAACGGAGCTTCACGAAGGCGGCAAAACGCCTGCGCGTGACGCAGTCGGCGCTCAGCCACGCCATCGGCGGTTTGGAAGAGCAGCTCGGTATACGGCTGCTCGCGCGAACGACCCGCAGCGTCGCGCCGACCGACGCGGGGGAGCAGCTGCTGTCTCATCTGCGGCCGGCGCTCCATGACATTCGCGGTGCACTCGATCAACTCTCGGGACTTCGCGAAAGGCCGGCCGGACGCGTACGGCTGCTCGTACCGCGAACCGGCGCAATGTCGGTGCTTGCGCCGAAATTGGGGCAGTTTGCACGCCAGTATCCGGACGTGATGCTGGATGTCACCACCGACGACAGTCACGTCGACCTGGTTGCGGCCGGCTTCGATGCCGGCGTCCAGTTCGGGGAGTTCATCGCACAGGACATGGTGGCCGTTCGCGTCTCTCCGGATCATCGCCCTGCGATCGTCGCGTCGCCCGAGTACTTCGAATCGCACCCGAAACCGAAGTCACCTCGTGATCTGCTCAGTCACCGGTGCATCAACTATCGGCATGGCTCCGCGGGCGTGTACAAGTGGGAGTTCGATAAGGGAACGCAATCGGTCAGCGTCGCGGTGAACGGACCGCTCATCGTCGACGAAATCCAGTTGTCGCTTCGCGCGGCACTCGACGGCGTCGGGCTCGCATTCCTGTCAGAGGAGCATGCGGCACCTCATCTCGCGAGCGGTGCGCTCGTGCGCGTACTCGAAGACTGGTGCCCGCCGTTCCCCGGCTACTTTCTGTACTACCCGAGTCGCCGGCAGCAGCCGCCCGCGCTGTTAGCGCTGATCGAAACGCTCCACTTGTAGTCGTGGCGATCGACTCGCTCGCGCGAAGCGAATCAAGATAGCTGGTTCGAGTTCAGCCGGGCGCCTAACAGACCTGTCAAGCCTGCGGCATTTGTGTGCGAATGGCGCGGCGGAGAATGGCCGCGCCGACAATGGCTGCTGGGTGCGCGCGGTGCCCACGATAGCCGCACCAGGCGCGAAGGCGATGGCGGTGGCCATCGGGACCGCCGCTGGATTTTGCCTCGTGGTGGCAAGGGCACGGCGCTCGCTACCTCGTCATGGTCTGGGTCGCTCGCCGCCTTGCCGCTGTCTTCCCGTACGGCCGGTCGGTCGTTGATATCGTCGGCTGTTTCGTTATCGCGGCGGTGATGCACGCAGCATTGGCGGTCGGCTGTCTGCCTCACGCCAATATTTGTCGTCCGCGGTGCGCTCGGCTGTCGCCGTCCAGCTATGTGCGGCGCCCGCCGCGGTGGGCTGGAGCTGCGCTGGCACCGGTCGGCCATGCCCCACGAAGATCGCGGCAGGCTCTTCGACCTTCGCGCGCCAGCCGTGGCGGCCGAGCCAGGCCTCCGGGTCGATGAGCGACGGGTCCGAGGACGCTGCTGCCGCGAGCGCCGCGAAGCGGGCAGCGGCGCGATCGCCCGACGCGTCGTCCGTGCTGCTGATCGGCGGCGGCGAAATGAAGCCCGGCCGATGATCGAGCGCGATGCGGCTTCCTGCGCTCGACAGCCGACCCACTCGATCAAGCAGTAGGTCGCGCTCGCGTTCATCGAGGTACATCAGCAAACCCTCGATCAGCCATGCACTCGGTTGGCCCGGGTTGAAGCCTGCGCCCGTCCTCGTCTCGTCGTCCGTAGCGTCACAAAGCGGCGACGGTCAGGTTGTTCGGCTTTCTCGCGCGGCGAGGAGAAACAACGGGACCGCTGCCAGCTGCACCACAACGACAAAGATCACCAGGGCGAGCCGCGACCGACCATATAGCAGGCCGGCTGCAATGCTGCCCATAAGCCACCCGCCGCCGTACCCGAGGTAGAAGACGCCGAACGCCGCGTTGCGCCGGTCCTCCGGCAGCACGCTGGCGATGAGCGCCTTCAATAACGTGTCTTGTACCGCGTACCCGATGCCCCAGAAGATCAAACCGGTGACGGCGAGCGGCACGCTGCCAAAGAACACCAGCGGAGAAAACAGCGACGTAAGGACGACGCCGATGACAACGGCGGCGATGCCGATGCGATCGTACGCACGCCCCAGGATCAGCGTGGCCACGATCGCACTTGCTGTGCCCAGTCCGAGCAGCGCGGGAATCAGCTGCTCGCTCAGTCCAAGATGGGACAAGTGGTAGGAGATGAACTCGAAACTCATGACTCCGGCGGCGAAGCAACCGCCAGCCACCATGTAGAGCCAATAGGCGCGCGTGAAGCCGCTCGCATGCGCGGTCCACGGTCCGCCTTTCTCGAGGCGCGACGGTACGGGAAAACTAAGCCGAGCGATCGACAGGGACATCAACACCAGGAGAGAGGAGATCAATAGCAATGCATAGGCCTTGCGGAAGCCCGCGCCCATGACGAGCGCGGCCGTGATCAGTAACGGCCCGAGCAGAGCGCCAGTTTCGTCCATGGCCGTGTTCACGGCATAGACCCACCCCTTGCCATGCTTGCCGGTCGAATACGACAACATAGCCTCGACCGTCGGCTTCCGGATTGCGCGACCGGTGCGTTCCGCCAGGATCAACGCGCTCGCGGTCTGCCAGTTACCCGCCAGCGCCATCGCCGGCACTGCCAGCGTATTGATTGCATAGCCGATAAAGGTAATGAGCCAGTACTTGCCGGTCTTGTCGGCCAGATAGCCGGACACCGCGCGAAGCATGTAGCCAAGGGATTCAGCGGCACCCGCGATGATGCTGATGGCCGCCGCGCTGGCCCCGAGCGAGGCGAGGTACTGGCCGTTGATACTCGCACCGCCTTCATACGTCATGTCGCCAAACAGGTTGACGACGCCTATCATCAAGACGAACCGGAAGGCTGAAGAGGACATGGCGCGCATGTCGGGCGGCGTGGGCAAGCAGCCAATCTTGGTCCAAAACGAGATTCTGCGCGACCAGGCGGCGGCTGGTCGTCTCGCCAGCGCACGAAACGCACCGCGGCCGGCGGCGATCACGCCGACGGCGACGACGACTACCAACCAGATGGACGCCACCGAGATCGATTGCCGGTACGATCGCACAGCAGCCACGTGTAGAGCTCGATGATTGAAAGCGCCGGCAGCGAACTACGCCAGGCACACTGTCCGGCGCTTGGGTGGTGCGTTTCAACAGCGAGGTGAAGGAAACAATCTTTTCAGCAGCAGGTGCGCAGGACGTCGTCGGTAAGAATGGGGGCTGCCCGACGCGGCTGAAAACGTGGAACTGATCGTGATGGGCGTGCACGGGATGGGGCCGTTGCACGTACGGCTCTTCGGCTCGACGACGCATCACATCATTCGCGAAGTCACGTGTCCCGTCCTCACGCTGCGCGGATAAGGGAGGGGGAACAGATGGCCTTCATCGTGTCGAGACATTCGTCACCGCCGCGATGCTCGAACGAGCGTTCGCCGACGCGGGCGTCGCCTCGCTCATGATCGAAATCGCGGAGGAGTCAACAAGGGAGTAGGACGTACACAGACACCGAACGCCCGGCCCCAGGCGGGAGCCAGGAGACCGGGCATTCAACTGCGTGGTATCACACGCGTTCTGGCGAGAGCCAGAACCAAGCGCCTTGGCAACTTGCAACCAAGGCAGGTCGGTCATTCCGTCGACGATCGGTCGTGCGCGCATCCTCCGGATCCCGACATTGAGGATGCGCGATCCAAGCCCGGCGGTGACCTCATACGCAAATCGCCACGTGTCAGATCACGTGGCCTGTTCATACTCGTACGTCTCTCCGCGCCTCGTGTCAAGTTCATCCGTACCCGCGTGTTCATCCGTAC
>QHWQ01000277.1 GCA_003222635.1 Acidobacteriota bacterium
CTTTATGTCTACGAGATGGAAAGTCCGCACGCGATCCGCATGGCGGCAGCCGTCGGCGCTCGTGCGCCGCTTCATTGCACGGCAGTAGGCAAGGTTCTTCTCGCCCATCAGCCGGCGGAGTTCGTGAAAAAGGTTTTCAACGGCGGCCTTACGGCGCACACGCCAAAGACCGTGACGCGGCGCGAAGCGCTGCTCGCGATGCTCGAGGAAGTGAGCCAGCGCGAGCACGCCATCGACGACGAGGAAAGCGAAGGCGGCCTGCGCGCGATCGCGGCGCCGATCCGCAACCACAACGGCGCGGTAGTCGCCGCGGTCGGAGTCGCGGCGCCGGTCCAGCGCATGAACAAGAAGGTCATGCAGACCTGTGTGCCGAGCGTCATCGCCACGGCGAACGCCGTGTCCGGGCGGCTGGGCTACCTCGCTTCGAAGGCGAGGGTCGCCACGGGTTGAGCAAGCTCAAGCACACGCTGCAGGATCATCTCTACGGCAGCGATCACGAGCACACGCACGACGAAGACTCGGACCACGATCATGATCACGACCACGATCTTGGTCCGGAGGGTGCGCTCGAAGACAACCCGCTGTGGATCCAGGACAACATCGCGCTGACGAGCGTCGGCATCGACATCGGCTCCGCCGGCACGCAGGTGATCTTCTCGCGCGTGCAGCTGCGCCGTCTCTCCGAGGACCTGACGAGCCGGTACTTCGTCGTCGGCCGCGAGACGGTCTACCAGTCGCCCGTGGCGCTCACGCCGTACGTGAGCGAGGAGCGGATTGACGACCAGGCGATCGGCGGCATCATCGACGCGGCGTACGAAGCGGCGGGCACGCATCCCGACAACATCGATACGGGCGCGGTGATTCTGACCGGCGAGGCGCTGCGCCGCGAGAACGCGCAAGCGATCGCGGAGGTGCTGGCGGACGTCGGCGGCGAGTTCGTCTGCGCGGCCGCCGGGCACCACATGGAGTCGATGCTCGCGGCGTACGGGTCCGGCGCCGCGAAGGCGTCGCACGATCGCGGCATCCCGATCCTCAACATCGACATCGGCGGCGGGACGACGAAGCTCGCACTCGTGGAGAACGGCAAGGTGCTTCGTACTGCGGCGATTCACATCGGCGGCCGGCTCGCGGTATTCGATGCGGACGGACGGATCACGCGGCTCGATCCCGCGGGGCAGCGCCTGGCCTCACTCGCAGGCTTGAACTGGAAACTTGGCGACAACGTGAGCGAGGCGGACATCGAGCGCGTGACGTCGTGGATGGCGGATGCGCTCGTCGCGGCGCTGACGCAGGAAGCGCCTTCGCCCGAAGTCCAAAGCCTGTGGCTGACAGAGCCGCTGCGCCTGGATGACTGGCGCTTGCCCCGAGCGAGCGAAGCGAGTCGAGGGGTAATGTTCTCCGGCGGCGTCGGCGAGTATGTCTACGCTCGCGAGGCGCGCGACTTCGGTGATCTCGGGCTGCGGCTCGGCGACGCGATTCGTCAGCGGCTCGAGAGCGGCCGCCTGCCGTTTACGCTGCTGCCTGCCGGCGAGTGCATCCGCGCGACCGCGCTCGGCGCGTCCGAGTACAGCGTCCAGCTCTCCGGCAACACCATCTATCTGTCGAAGCCGGCAGAGCTGCTGCCGCGCAAGAACCTGCAGGTGCTGCAGCCGCCGTTCACGTTCGCCGATGCCGTCGATCCTGCGGATGTGGCGACTGCCATTCGCGAGCACTTCCAGCGATTCGATGTCGTGGAAGGTGAGTCGGAGCTGGCGCTCGCGTTCCGCTGGCGCGGCGCGCCTGCGTATCCGCGCATCGCTGGCCTCGCGCGCGGCATCGTCGCGGCCATGCCGAAGACCGTTGCCGCGGGCAAGCCGCTCTTCATCATCCTTGACAGCGACATCGCGCAGACGCTCGGGGCGCTCCTGAAGGAGGAGCTCGGCGTCCGGTCCGAGGTGCTCGCGCTCGACGGCATTGCGCTGTGGGACTTCGACTACATCGACCTGGGGCGCGTGCGGATGCCGTCATTCACCGTGCCGGTGACGATCAAGTCCCTGGTCTTCAGTCAGGATCCTCGAATTCCGCATAAGCATGTCCACCACCATCATCACCACGCCGGGCATAGCCACTCATAAAAGAGCGGCCGTTGACTGGAAGTGGGTCGTGATTGGTGCCTGTGTGGCATTCACGATCTACATCGCCGTCATTCCCCTCGCGTTTCTGTTCTGGCAAAGCTTCCGCACGCCGCAGACCGCGACGGTGCCGGCTGTCTGGACGCTCGGCAACTACGCCGCTGCCTACGGCACGAGCGAGACGTTCCGGCTCTTTCTCACGTCCGTGCAGTTTGCGTTCGGCGCGTCGTTCTTCTCGTTTGCCGTCGGCACCACGCTCGCCTGGATGAACGAACGGACCAACACGCCGTTCAAGTCGATTTTTTACGCGTTATCGCTGATTCCTCTCGTCATCCCGTCGATCCTCTTCACGGTGGCGTGGATTCTGCTCGCGAGCCCGCAGATCGGCATCATCAATCAGCTGCTCCAGAACTGGTTCGGCCTCGCGGCGCCGCCATTCGACATCTACTCGATGGGCGGCATGATCTGGGTGGACGGGCTGCACTACTCGCCGATGGCGTTCCTGCTGATGAGCGCCGCCTTCCGCGCCATGGATCCGTCGCTCGAGGAGTCGGCGACGATGAGCGGCGCCAGCGTATGGCAGGTGCTCTGGCGCGTCACGCTGAAGCTGACGTGGCCGGCCATCTTCGCGACGATTCTGATTCTGTTCGTCCGCTCGATCGAGTCGTTCGAAGTGCCCGCGTTGCTCGGGCTGCCCGTGGGCATCGAGGTGTTCACCTCGTCGATCTACACGGCGGTCCACCGCTATCCGAGCCAGGTCGGTCTCGCTTCTGCCTACGGCGTCGCACTGCTCGCCATCACCACCGTCGGCGTCTACGCGGTGGCGAGACTCTCAGGCAAGGGATCGAAGTACGCCACGATGACCGGCAAGGGCTTCCGGCCGCGGCAGATCGATCTGGGCGCGTGGCGCTGGGCCACGGCGTCGGGATTCATCCTCTACTTCGTCCTCATCGTCGTGCTGCCGTTCCTGGTGCTGCTCTGGTCGTCGTTCCAGCACTTCTACACGGTGCCGTCACGCGAAGCGCTGCGGAACCTGACGCTCGATCCGTACCGCTTCGTCTTCACCTATCCGGATCTCGCGAGCACCATGTGGAACAGCCTGGTGCTCTCGTTCGGCTCCGCCACGGTCGTGATGCTCGTGACGTCGGTGATCTGCTGGCTCGTGGTGAAGACGAAGATTCCGGGGCGCTGGCTGCTCGACAACATCGCCTCGCTGCCGCTCGTGTTTCCAGGCATCGTCCTCGGCCTGGCGATCATGATCTTCTACCTGAACGTCGACATCGGCATCTACGGGACGATCTGGATCATGTTCATCGCCTACATCACGCGTTTCATGCCGTACGGCATGCGCTACAACACGACGTCGATGCTGCAGATCCACACGGAGCTCGAGGAATCCGCGGCGATGTGCGGCGCGTCGTGGACGACCACGTTCAGACGGATCGTGCTGCCGCTGCTGAAGCCGGGGCTCGTGGCGGGGTGGATCTACGTGATGATCGTGTCGATCCGCGAGCTGTCCACGTCAATCCTGCTCTACAGCCCCGACACGCGCGTCGTGTCGATCGTCATCTGGGAACTGTGGCAGAACGGCCAGTACGTCGAGCTCTCCGCGCTCGGCGTGCTGTTCATCCTGTTGCTCTTCGTCCTCGTGTTGATCGCCCGCTGGGTCGGCGGAAAATACGGCATCCGGGAAGCCTAGTGCTCACTGTTCACGGTCTCTACACCGAATATCCGAACGAGCGCGGCGACATCGTCAAGGCCGCGCAGGACGTGACCTTTACGGTCGAAGAAGGGCGACTCTTCACGCTGCTCGGGCCGAGCGGCTGCGGCAAGACGACGACGCTCAGGTCGATCGCCGGGCTGGAGCGCCCGCGCGCGGGCGAGATTTCGGTCAACGACCGTGTGGTGTTCTCCTCGTCGAAGGGCGTCTTCGTCTCGCCGAATCGCCGCGGCTTCGGGATGGTGTTCCAGTCGTATGCGATCTGGCCGCACATGACTGTCTTCGAGAACGCGGCGTTTCCACTGCAGGTAGGCGACAAGAAGTACACGCGCGCGCAGGTTCGCGAGCACGTCATGCGCGTGCTCACGGCCGTGCAGCTCGACGAGCTCGCCGATCGCGAGGCGACGAAGCTGTCAGGCGGCCCGCAGCAGCAGCTCGCGCTCGCGCGCGCGCTGGTGATGGAGCCGGCGCTGCTGCTGCTCGACGAGCCGCTGAGCAATCTCGACGCGAAGCTGCGCGACCGCATGCGCTTCGAGCTCAAACGGCTGCAGCGCGAGCTGAAGATCACGACCGTCTACGTGACCCACGATCAGAGCGAGGCGCTCGCGCTGTCGCACGAGATCGCCGTGATGAATCAGGGACGCATCCAGCAGATTGGCCGGCCGCGCGACATCTACGAGAACCCGGTGAACCAGTTCGTCGCCGACTTCGTCGGCAACACGAACTTCCTCGACGGCACCGTCATCCGCGCGGAGGTGCAGGATCGCTGCATCCTCGACACCGATATCGGCCGGCTCGCGGTGAAATTCGCGAAACCGGTGAAGGCCAACGATCGCGTCGCGATCTCGATCCGTCCCGAGGATGTCGAGCTGGCGGAAAGCCGGCCGGCGGGCGAAAACGTCTGGCAGGGGACCGTCGAGCAGAAGGTATTTCTCGGCGAGGCGATCGATTTCCGTGTCACCGTCGGCCCGCGCTCGCTGCTGTCGCGGCAGCACCCGACGCTCCGCACGCCCGTCGGCGGCTCGATCTTCGTTCGCGTGAACCCGGAGAAGTGTGTTGTCTTCTCCGCTTCGTAGCATCGGCGTCATCGGCGCCGGTCGCATTGGCGCGGCCCTCATCGGACATCTCACGCGCACAGGCTTCAATGTCCGCGCCTACGATGCCGAAGCCGGCAAGCGAGCGGACGTCGAGGCGCTCGGCGCGCGATGGGCCGATCTGAACGAGCTCGCGCGCGAGTCGGAAGCCATCCTCATCGTCGTTGGCTACGATCGCGAGCTGCGCGCGCTGATGACGGACGGCCTCCTCGACAGCCTGTCGCCCGGCACCATCGTCGCGGTGCTCTCGACCGTGCAGCCGCGCACCGTGCAGGAGCTGGTCGAGCTCGGTCGAGCCCGCGGCGTGGACGTGGTCGATGCAACGATGTGCGGGGGCGGCCGCGCGGCCGACGCAGGCACGATGCTGTCCTTCGTGGCCGGCGATACGGCCGCGATCGAGCGGCTGAGGCCCGTGATCGCCGCGTATTCGACCGACATCGTCTACACTGGCGCGGTCGGAACCGCCCAGGCCGCCAAAGCCGCGAATAACCTCTTGATGTGGGCGTGCCTTATTGCCAATCATGAAGCGTTAGCGCTGGCACGGCGATTTGGCGTCGACGTGGAGCTGCTGCGCGAGGCGCTGCTCAAAACCGGCGCGGAGAACGGCGTGCTCCGCAACTGGGGCACGAGCACGATGGCGTGGGCGGACGACGACCTGGAGATCATCCAGGAGATGGCGCGGCAGGCCGGCCTCGCGCTGCCCCAGGCGGATCTCAATCGCGAGCTGTGCCGGGAATTGAAACCGAAGAAGTTCCTCATCGATAAGTACGGGGTGTAGGGCGCGCCTTTACGGCGCGCCAGAGCAGGGAGAAGCCAGGATGGCTGCCAAGGAAGTGAAGGGCGCAGCGGTCGCCGACGAAGTCGTCGTCAGC
>QHWQ01000310.1 GCA_003222635.1 Acidobacteriota bacterium
GCGATCACCGTGGGTCATCCGGCGATGATTGCGACCGGCCCGCTCGGCGGCCACGCGGTGGAGACGGGGCTCGTCGTCGCGAGCACCGACGCGCTCGCCGCGGATGTCGTCGGCGCGCGCCTGCTCGGCTTCAAGCCGCAGGCCGTGCGGCATCTGTGGGAAGCGGCGCGCCTGGGCCTCGGCGAGAGCGATACCGATTGCATGCGCTTTCCGGCTCTCTCGCTCTCCGACGCGATCGGCCGGTTCACGGAAGCGGTCTACGGCCACCGCATGGATTTCGAGCACGCCTAGAGGCGCATTCCATGGCGAAGAAGACCAGGCGCGCGACGCGCCGATGGGTCCGCCGCGTCACGACGGACTCCACTCATCCCCCTGCGGGAACGTTCAAGGGATCAGCCTCGCAGATCGCGCGTACGATGGCGCGGAAAGACGTGTCGCCCGGAGGCGTTGGATCCGGCATCCGGATGATTCAGTACTTCCTGAACCGCGGCGGCCGGGGCCTCAGCGCGACACGCCGCGCGGAGCTCGAGCGCGCAAAGCGCATCCTGCAGCGGCGTGCCGCTGCCCGGAAGAAGACGGCCAAGAAACGATGATTCCGCGGTGGCTCAAGTGGACCTACACGGCATTTGTCGCGGCGCTCGTGCCGGTTTATGTCCGGCAGTACGGCTGGCGGAACTTCCTGTGGTTCTCGGATGTCGCGCTGCTCGTCACGGTGCCGGCGCTGTGGCTGGAGCAGCCGCGCCTCGTGAGCATGCAGGCCGTCGCCGTGACGATTCCGGAGGCAGGCTGGACGGCCGACTTCGCTGCTCAGTCGCTGTTCGGCCGGAGTCCCATTGGCCTCGCCGACTACATGTTCGATCCGAAGATTCCACGCGCCATTCGCGCGCTCTCGCTCTTCCATCTCTGGCTGCCGCCCTTGCTTCTCTGGACGACGGCACGTCTCGGGTACGATCGCCGGGCGCTGCGCGATCAGACGCGGGTCACATGGCTCCTGCTGCTCGCGACATATCTGGTGACCGACCCGCGCGAGAACGTCAACTGGGTGTTCGGCCCTGCCGGATCGCCGCAGCACGCCATCGATCGGCGCATCCATCTGGTGCTCGTGATGGCGCTCTATCCAGTGGCGTTCCACGTTCCAGCGCACCTGCTGTTCGACCGTCTGTTCCCGCTGCCGAAGTCCGATGTCATCACGCTGGAATGCGCTCGCTGAACGCAGCCGCCATCGCGTACTGAACATCGCGCATCGCGGCGGCCGCTCGGCGCAGACATGGTGGCGATCGACGTGCATCTGTCGCGACGGGTGCCGGTTGTCGTTCATGACGACGATCTCGTGCGATGCTCGGACGTGATGGCCCGCTTTCCGAATCGGACGACGTGGTTCGTCAACGATTTCTCGCTCGCAGAGATTCGGAGCCACCGTGGCGGCCATCGCCGGCGCGGCCGTCGAGCATCTCGTGCTGGTGTCATCATTCGATCACGAAGCGGTCGCGGCCGTCCGGCGGCTGAATCACGCGCGTGCGAGAGCTGATGCGTGCCCGCGTGACCGGAATCGTGACGGATTATCCGAACCGGCTGCAGGCCGTCGAGGAGGGAGGCCAGCCATGACAGAGGAGAAAGCTGCACTGCTGATCGTGGACGTGCAGAAGGATTTCTGCCCGGGCGGCGCGCTGCCGGCGCCGGGCGGCGATCGCATCGTTCCTGCGCTGAATCGCCACCTTGCGGAGGCGCGCGACCGCGAGATGCTGGTGTACGCCTCGCGCGACTGGCATCCTCCCGTGACGAGTCACTTCACACAGTACGGCGGCGAATGGCCGCCGCACTGCGTGCAGGGGACCGGCGGCGCGCAGTTTCATCCGGACCTGAAGCTGCCTGCCGACGCAATCATCGTCAGCAAAGGCGACGATCCGGCCAAGCCGGGCTACTCCGCGTTCGACGGACACACCGCGTCGGGGAAAACGCTGCTGCGCGACTTGCGCGAGCGGAATGTCACGCGCCTGTACGTCGCGGGCATCGCGACGGATTATTGCGTCAAGGCGACGGCGCTCGATGCCGTCCAGGCGGGCCTCGACGTGCGGGTGCTCGCGGATGCGATCACCGGCATCGACGTGCATCCCGGCGACGCCGCACGCGCGGTCGAGGAGATGTCGAAGGTTGGCACCGAGATCGTCGACGGCATCGTCGCGTGACGACACACGATGCCGCATCCACCGCCGGGCCGTCTGATCGACGTCGGCACACACAGCCTGCATCTTCATTGCAGCGGAGAGGGCACGCCGAGCGTGATTTTCGATGCAGCCCTGGGCGCCTCCTCACTGAGCTGGAGCCTCGTGCAGCCGGCTGTTGCGCGAGTCACGCGCGCGTGTACATACGACCGCGCCGGTTTCGGATGGAGCGAGCCGGGCCCGCAGCCGCGAACCGCCGGCCGCATCGCGGACGAATTGCGCCGGCGAGATCGCGGGACTCGCCTTCATCGAACCTGCGGTTCCCGAGGAATGGACGACGCCCACCGCAGAACGGCGGCACCTGATTGAGCGCGGCACCCGATTGTGCGGTTATGGCGTCACTGCGGCGCGCGTCGGCATCGCACGCGCCGTGGCGGCGTTGGCCGGCCTCGGCGCGCTCGCACCCGCCCGGGCTCTGGTGAAGGTCGTCAGTCGCGGAGGTCTGCGCCGCGAGGACGAAGGCATCCTGGCGCCAATCTGGAAATTGCCGCCCGAGTCGCGCCGCATTCTTCGCCAGACGTGGACGCAGCCGAAATTCTTCGAAGCGCTGGGGAGTCAGATCGCGACCATCTGCGACAGCGCCGCCGAAGCTTCTCGCGCGCCAGTGCGGTGGGCAGATGTGCCGCTGGTCGTGATGTCATCCGCGATCGCGGACCAGCAGCGGCTGGACGCCGACGCGGCGCTTGCGCGCCTGTCGTCGCGCGGCCGCCACGTGCTGGTCGCTGGCACCGGCCACTGGATTCCTCTCGACGCGCCTCAGGCCGTCATCGACGCGGTTGTGGGGATGGTGCAGGAGATTCGTGGCCTCGCAGCAGCGCGGTCGCAGCCGTGACGACATGGCTCCTACCGCAGAGCCTCCGACGGCGGAGTGAACCGGCGTCTGGGATAGCGGCTGGCGTACTGATCGAGAAATCGTTCGAGCTCGTCAACGGCCAGAGGCGAGTCAGTTCATGCGGTCGGCGCTGCCGGATCGCTGACTGTTATGTGTGGCTGGCAGGTTGCACGTGCTTGCCAGCTGTCTGGAGGTCCAACGTATGCCAGCCATTGCGTCGGAATCGATCGCCATACCAATTCAAGGTCGGCAGCAGATTTATGCTGATCTGCAGGTCCCGGATCGAGCGACCGGCCTGGTGATATTCGCCCACGGAAGCGGAAGCAGTCGCTTCAGCTCCCGAAACCGGGCCGTGGCGAACACTCTCCAGCAGCGAGGTCTTGGCACTGTGCTTCTCGACCTGCTTACGCATGAGGAAGAGAAGGTCGATGTGCGGACAACGGAATACCGCTTCGACATCCCTCGCCTTGGCTCCCGCGTCGTCGTGGCCATTGACTGGATAGAGAATCGTCACGATCTGCTGCCGCTACCCATCGGATGCTTCGGCGCCAGTACCGGTGCGGCGGCTGCATTGATTGCTGCTGCCGAACGGCCAGGCGCCGTGCGCGCGGTCGTGTCAAGAGGTGGACGGCCGGATCTGGCAGGTGCTGCGCTCCCGAAGGTCACGGCACCCACGTTGTTGATCGTGGGCGGTCACGACGAACCGGTCATTGTCCTCAACGAGGAAGCCAAAGCCCAAATGCCGGCCGCGCATGTGGAGCTGAAGATCGTTCCTGGCGCGACGCACCTGTTCGAAGAGCGTGGCACGCTCGAGGAAGTCGAGCGATTGGCAGGGGACTGGTTCGTACGCTACTTGATCCCGCCCCGCCTATCGTGACTCGCGTCCCATATCGCGCGACACCTCGCGCACGAGCTCGCCGACTTCGGGAAGCGGCTCCGCCCATGCCAGATCCGCCTGCGAAATGATTCCTGCGCAGCATCCCCGTTCGTCGACAACGGGTATGCGGCGGATCTGGTGCTTCTCCATTGTCAACACGACGTCCTCGATCGGCTCGTCGGCGCGCACCGTGATCACCGGCTGCGACATGCACGTCTCCGCGGTGTACGCGACGGGATTCTTGCCTTCGGCGACGACGCGGCACACGATGTCGCGATCGGTCACGACGCCGACGGGATGATCGCCGGCGTCGACGATGGGAATCTCGCCGCAGTTGTTCTGCACCATCATTTTCGCGACCTGATCCAACCGGGTGTGCGGCGAACAGCATGCCGGATCCGGAGTCATCACTTCTCGTGCGATCTTGCTCATGGCGGATGCCCCTCTGCGTGCGGTGTCAGTGAACGTGTTACAGAGCAGTCGGATACGTTTCGGGCAGATCGGCCTCATCGTGCGCCCACGTCTCCAACGGCTCGAGCGCGTGTGTCTCGTCGATGTGGAACACCGCGTCGAACTGCTCGGGAAGGCGCGCCTTGAAATAGTGGCTGATGCGCTCTGTATCGGGACGGTAGATCACGCCGATGGCCCGCTCCAATCGGGGGACCGAGAGCACGGTGCGTATGTCCGGATCATCGAGCCGCAGCAGGAACCGCGGCACGTCCACGTCGTGAAACAGCCGCTCGTAGCTGTCGGCGAGCGATGGCCGCACACGTTTGCGCTGCGCGGGCTCGTCCCAGTTCGACGCGGCCGTCACGGTGCCGGTATGCGTGGTACATCCAATCAGCCGGGCATCCGCCTCGAACTTCTCACGCACGAGCTGACCAAGATTCAGCTGTCCGCTTTCGCCCATGTACGTGGCGCGCGCATCGCCCAGGTGCGAGTTGTGCGCCCAGATGACCGCCCGCGCCGTGCCCGTCGTCTCGAGGACATGAGCCAGCAGCGCTTCGAGGGTCTCCATCATGTGGGTATCGCGCAGGTTCCACGACAGGACGCGTCCGCCAAACATCGACCGGTAATATTCCTCGGCATTGCGCACCAGGCGCGCGTTCTGCTCGGCGAAGAAGTACTCGTCGGCCGCCACACGGCCGTCACGGCTGGCGTAGGCGGCCGCCTGCCGGCGCATCTCCACGAGCTGGTTGACCACTTCGTCTTCGCACGATGACGAGAGGCCGGCCGACGCGGCGTATCCGTAGGCCTGTGTGTCTTCGCCGAAATCCTCGAAGCAGCCGTAGCGATACCGCGCCCGCTCGGCCGCGGCGGGATCGACCTTGCGGAGATACGTCAGGACGGCGTCCATCGATGCGTGGAGGCTGTACAAATCCAGGCCGTAGAAGCCGGCGCGCCCTGTTGCCGGACGCCCGGCGTTGTGGGAATGCAGCCATCCAAGAAAATCGACGACGTCGCGGTTGCGCCACATCCATCGCGGAAAGCGGGTGAAGTCGCCCAGCGCCGTTTCCGCGTCGGGTTCCCTGCTCGTCTGCTGCACCCAGCGGTTCACGCGATAGGCATCGGGCCAGTCGGCTTCGACCGCGACGACGTTGAAGCCGTGGCGCTCGATCAACGCTTTCGTCAGCTCCGCGCGCGTGCGGTAGAACTCGTGCGTGCCGTGTGATGCTTCGCCAATCAGGACGAGAGAGGCGTTGCCGATCAGGTCGATGAGCGGCTCGAATCCGTCCGGCGTCGGTTCGAACCAATGCGCCGCACGACGAATCAGGTCCAGCGTCTGCGCACTCACGGCCGCTTCGCCCCCATCCGCTGTTCGGTCGCATGCCTATCGAGCAGCATGCGAACTTCGTCATCGGTCGTCTGTGAGAAATCGAGATACCAGAGACCAACCGCCGAGAAAGGTTCCGGCATGCGCGCACAGATCGTTTCATCCGTCACGTCGGCGAACTCCTCACAGGTCGAGGGCGCACCAACCGGAACCGCGACCACGACCCGTGCCGGGCCCTGCTGCCGTACCGCCTGCACGGCAGCTCTCATCGTCGAACCGGTGGCCAATCCATCGTCGACGAGGATCACGATGCGGCCGCGGAAACTCGCGAGCGGCGCCTTCCGGTACTCGCGCTCGCGCCGCTCGAGCTCACGCTCCTCGTTTGCCGCAATCTTCTCGATCACGGAGCTCGGGATCCCATAGGCCCGCACCACGTCCTCGCTGAGTACACGCACGCCACCCGAGGCGATCGCGCCGATGGCGTACTCCGGATGGCCTGGCATGCCCAGTTTGCGGACGAGGAAGATGTCGAGCGGCGCGTCGAGCGCTTCCGCGATCTCGAACGCGACAGGGACGCCCCCGCGCGGCAGCGCGAGGACGACAACATCCGTACGGCCGGCGTAATGTCGCAGCTTGGACGCCAGCTCCACACCAGCTTCCCGGCGGTTTGCAAATGGACGATGCGATTGATCGAACATAGCTGTGCCTGCCTTGTAAGGACCGACGTGCATCGGGCGTACCCGAAATGCAGCCGAGAGGAGCGGGACATCTGGTCCATTGCGCACAGGCTGACCTCGCGCGGCACGACTGATGCTCGTCGCATCTACAGGGGGACGCTCATGAAATGCGCACACCCGGGCTGTAAGTGCACCGTGCCGACCAACGGCGCGTGGGGCAAGTACTGCAGCGAGCACTGCCAGAAGGCGGGCGATATGGCAGAACCGCATTGTGACTGCGGCCACGCAAGCTGCGCGTGATCGGAGCGAAGCGTCGGCGATCAGATTTCAATCGGCGCGTCGTGCTGATTGGCAGCCGCGTGTCACGGCCGAGAGCGATGTGTTCGGTCGCTCGCACGACTGACAAGGCGGTGGACGTTTGTAGCAGTCAAAGATTGGGGGACGCCTGATCAGGCTGCGGCCGCTTCGCGACAAAGATCAGCGGGATGATGGCAAAACAGACGATCACCATCATCCCGAAGATGTCGACGTAGGACAGCACGGCGGCCTGGCGTTCAATCATCCCGTAGATTTCTCTATACGCCTGCAGCGTGGCGGTATGGCTGCTCGCCCCACGCACGTGAAGATGCCGGGCGAGTGCACCGACACGCGCTGTCAGGGTGAGGTTCGAACCATACAGATTCGCAATGAGACTGTGCTGATGGATCTGGCTCTGTCGCGCCAGCATGGTCGTCACGGCCGAGATGCCGATGCTGCCACCCATGTTTCGCATCAGGTTCACGATCCCTGATACCTGGTTATTCTGTTCCCGTGGGACACCGACGTAACAAATCGTGTTGATCGGCACGAACAGGAATGCCATGCCGACGCTCTGGTAGACGCGCCAGAGCATCGCCGTCCTGAAATCAATCAGAAGATTGATATGGGTCAGCTGGATCAGCGCGAGGCCACTGACGACGAAGCCGCACGTAATCAGATAGCGCGGATCGATCCGCGACACGAGCAGTCCGACGATCGGCATCAGGAGGATGATCGTGAAGCCTCCGAACGACAGGACCTCGCCGGCGAGCTGCGCGGTGTACCCGAGAAGCAATTGCAGAAACTGCGGGATCAGGACGATGCTGCCGTAGAGGACTGCGCCGAGAGAGAGCATGAGCGCCGTCGAGACTGCAAAGTTGCGATTTTTGAACAGCCGCAGATTGATCACGGGATGCGGCTGCCGCCACTCCCGGAAGACGAACATGATCAGCAACGAGATCGTCACGATCGTCAGGATGACGATCTGCCGCGAGGCGAACCAGTCATGCCGCTCGCCCGTGTCGGCCACCACCTGAAACGATCCAAGCGCGATCCCGATCATGGCGAGGCCCATGAAATCGATGCCTTGGCGGGTCGCCTCTTCACGGGCCCTGACCAGATGGGGCGGATCTTCGACCATCCGGTTCGACAGGTACAGCGAGAGCACGCCGACGGGAACGTTCACGAAGAAGATCCAGCGCCACGAGAAGTTATCCGTGATGTATCCCCCAAGCGTCGGGCCGATGGTTGGCGCCAGCACCACGGCCATGCCGTACATGGCAAACGCCATCCCGCGCTGCTGCGGGGGAAAGGTGTCGGCGAGGATGGCCTGTTCGCTTGGCGCCAGCCCGCCGCCGCCGACGCCCTGCAGCACGCGGAAGAGGACGAGCAGGCCGAGCGTCGGAGCGAGCCCGCACAGAAAGCTGCTGGTCGTGAACAGCGCCACGCACGTCATGTAGAAATTCTTCCGGCCGAATCGCTCGGCAAGCCATGCCGAAATCGGCAGCACCACTGCGTTCGAGACGAGGTATGACGTCAGAATCCACGTCGCTTCGTCTTCTCCAGCCGATAGTCCGCCTGCGATGTGCGGAAGCGAGACGTTGGCGATAGAGGTGTCCATCACCTCCATGAACGTCGCGAGCGTCACGGTCAGCGCGATGGCCCATCGATTGTGTTTCGGCTGCCACGATGCCTCCGGCGGCGCCGCCTGGCCGGTACTCATCGCACCTTGACCGACGGCAGGACGGACATGCCCGGCCGGATCAGACACGAGTCCTTCGCGGTATCGGCCTTCGCCGGAGTTCGTGATCCCGGGTCTGTCGCGTCGAGGTCGATGCGCACCGGGATCCGCTGGACGACCTTGACGTAGTTGCCGGTCGCATTTTCCGGTGGGAGCAGGCTGTATCGCGCCCCGGTCGCGCCGCCGATCGCGGTGACGTGTCCGTTCAACGATTGACCGCAGCCGTCAACCGAGATCTCGACTGGCTGGTTCGGCCTCATGCGCGAAAGCTGCGTCTCCTTGAAGTTCGCCGTCACCCAGAGCCCGCGGGTCGGCGTGATGGTGAGCAGCTCCTGGCCGGGTTCGACATTCTGCCCGACCTGTGCGGTCCGCCGGCCGACGATCCCATCGACCGGCGCGAGGATGTGCGTGTAGCTCATATTGAGCTCGGCCTGTTGCAGCTCCGCCTTCGCGCTGGCCGCCTGCGCATCGGACGACTTCGCCCGTGCCACGGTCGCCTCGACGGTCATCGTCGTCGCCCGCGCCGTGTCGAGGCCAGCGTCCGCCTGACGAATCTTCTCGCCGGCCTGACGCACCTGTTCCTCCGCGCGCCGTACGCCTGCGGTCGCCGCCGCCACGGCGGCATTCGCCGTGTCTGCCGCGGCCAGCGTCTGGTCGTACTGTTGCTGCGAGATCTCGCGCTTCTCGATGAGCGGCGTGAACCGCTCGACGTCGGCATTGGCGGTCTTCGCCGCGGCGTTTGCCTGCGCGAGTTGCGCCTGCGCCTCGTCGACCTGCTTCTGCGCGACGACGACGCCCGCCTGGGTAGTGACGAGGTCCGCCTGCGCCGATCGGATCTGACTCGTCGAGCCTACCGTCGACACCGGTACCTCGAGCTGTGAGGCCGAGGCGTTCGCCAGGGCCATCTCGTACTCCGCGCGCGCGCGGGCAAGGGCGACTTCGTAATCGCGTGCATCGATGTCGACCAGCGGCGCCCCCGCGCTGACGAATTGCCCGTCGCGGGCGTAGACCATGGTGATCGGGCCGGTGATCCGGGCGCTGATCGGATAGATATCGCCGTCGATCTGCGCGTCGTCGGTCGTCTCGTGCGTGTGCCGCCCCCACCACCACCGGACCGCAACAATCGCGAGGAGGAGCGCGGCAATCGCGCCGGCGATTCGCAGCCAGGGATGGCGTTGGATCACCCCGCGCACGCGCGACGCACCCGACGGCTGGGAGTGCTCGGTTCTTGCCTCGATCTTCTCCGCGTTGGCCTCGGGCTTCTCCGTATTGGTGTCGGGCTTCTCGTCGCTCATGGCGCCAGCACGTCCTTCCATGACTGTTCTGTCGATCCCATCGCACGCATCAGCAGCAGCTTGGCGATGTTGTGTGCGTGCAGCGCGGTGATGTACTCGCTGTTCGCATTCGCCAGCGATTCCTGCGCCTGGACGACCTCGATGGTGTTGGCGACGCCTGCAGAAAACCGGTCCTGCGCCTGCATCAGCGCCTGCCGTGCGTAGTCGATCGTGGCGGCTGCCACGTCGACCTGCTGCGCGGCTGCGCGAACATCCAGCACCGCGTTGGTGACCTGCTGCTCGATGCTGATGCGCAGATCCTCGAGCTCGGCGCGTTGCTGATCGAGCGCCGCGCCTGCCTGCGCGACGTGGGCCTGAATCCGGCCGCCGTTGAAGATCGGGATGCGCAGCACGCCGGCGGCGCTCCACGTTGAGAGCGCGTTGGACGGCGCTGTGCCAAGCGCCCCGTAGTCACCGTTGACTGCCACGATCGGCGCGTGCTCGAGTTCTGCGGCGCGCCTGGCGTCCTCTGCGGCACGCACCTGCGCTTCGGCGGCCTTGTAGTCCTGTCGCATCGCGGTCGCGCGCGTCACGCTGTCGGCGATGACAGGCTCGGGGATCGCCCTGTAGGCCGCGCGGGTGGTGATGACGACCGGCTGCTCGAACGGCAGGCCGACGATGCGCAGCAGCGCGATGCGCTGCTTGTCGAGCGTGTTCTGCGCCTGGGTGACCGCCTGCTGCCGTACCTGCAGCTCGACGCGGGCGCGCAGCGTATCGATGTTCGGCGCCAGGCCGTTGCGCTCCCGATCGCCGGCGAGTTGATAGAGCGACTGCGCGGTCTGGAGATCGGCCTGCGCCGAGCCCAACGCGGCCTCTGCCGAGACCGTCTGCAGGTAGGCCGAGGCGATAGCCAGTGCGACGGTCTCGCGTGCGTTTCGGTAGTCCCATTCCGCCGCCGACACGCGCTGCGCGGCTGCGCGGGTGGCCGCCAACGCGTGCAGATCGATGAGCGGCGCCGTGACCGATGCCCGCACGTCGAAGTTCGAGACCTCGACCGTCGGAGGCACGCCGGAAAAGCCGATGCCGAGCGCCTGGAGGTTCGTCTTCTGGCGGCTCTCGCGCACGGTTCCATTGATCTGCGGAAGCATCTCGCTGAGCTGTTCCAAGCGCGCCGCACGTGCCTGGTCGGTGATGGAACCGCTCACGAGGAGACCGATGTTGTAGTTCAGGCCGCGTCCGATCGCATCGTCAAGGCTGAGCGGCATCGGCGCGGTACTGAGAGCGCCCCGACGCGTCGCCCCGAGAAAGAGATCCTGCTGCTGCGCCCGCACGTGCGCGCCGGCGAACTGCAGGCAAAGAAGAACGACGAGGGTCGTGACGATGAGCGACATAGCCCGGGCGTTTGCCGCCGGTGTCGTGCGCAATCGGTACGCCAGCACGCGCGACACGGGGGAGAGAAGGGCTGAGTTCCGGTGAAGAAATGATGGCGACGTGGCACAGGGCAATCCGCTTGCTTGATGCGGAGCGCCGAAGACGCGATGACGAATACGAACCGCTCGAACGATGTGCACGGCATACGCCGGCAGATGAGCCGCTGGTGGATGTGGATACTCCTGGCGGGTGTTCTCATCGCGGCCATCGTTCCCCGCGTCACACACGGACAGTCAAAGACCTCATCGCCGCAGCGCAGCGCCTCGTCGCCCGGCGGCGGCTCGCGGAACCAGCAGCCGCGCGCGGTTCCCGTCGTCGCCGTCGCCGCGAAGAAAGGCGACATGCCCGTGTATCTGACCGGTCTCGGCACCGTGACCGCGCTGCAGACGATCACCGTGAGAAGCCGCGTCGATGGCCAGTTGATGAAGGTTGCGTTTCGCGAGGGGCAGTTCGTTCGCCCCGGAGACGTGCTGGCCGAACTGGATCCGAGGCCGTTTCAGGTGCAGCTCGAGCAGGCCGAAGGCCAGAAAGCGAAGGACGAAGCGGCGCTCGAGAATGCACGGCGCGATCTCGAACGGTACGAGGTCCTCGTCGAGCAGGACTCGATTCCTCGGCAGCAGCTCGATACGCAAAGAGCCACCGTCGCGCAGGACGAGGCGACGTTGAAGAGCGACCAGGCGCAGATTGACAGCGCCAGGCTGAATCTCACCTACGCGCGGATCACGGCGCAAATCCCGGGGCGCATCGGACTGCGGCTGGTCGACGTCGGCAACATCGTCCGCGCGACCGACCAGAACGGGCTCGCGATCATCGCGCAGATCTCGCCGATCGCCGTCATCTTCACGATTCCCGAGGACAGTCTCGCGCAGGTCCTGCCGAAGACGCGTGCCGGCGTCCGTCTTCCCGTCGACGCGTTCGACCGCGACATGAAAGCCAGGCTCGCGACCGGATCGCTGCTCACGACCGACAACGAAATCGATCAGACGACCGGCACGATCAAGCTCAAGGCGCAGTTTTCAAACATGGACGAGAAGCTGTTCCCGAACCAGTTCGTCAACGCGCGGCTGCTGGTCGACACGCTGCGCGGCATCGCGATCATTCCCGGCGCCGCGATCCAGCGCACCGCTCAATCGACGTTCGTGTACCGCGTGAAACCGGACAGCACCGTCGAGATGCGGCCGATCGTCGTGGCGCTGACCGAGGGCGACCAGGCGGCCGTTCGACAAGGCCTGGTGCAGGGCGACGTCGTCGTGACCGACGGACTCGACAAGCTGCAGCAGGGCATGAAAGTCGCCGTCCGCGCGCCCGGCCAATGAGCCCCTCGCGCCCGTTTATCCTCCGGCCGATCGCCACCTCCCTTCTGATGGTGGGCCTGCTGCTGGTGGGTATTGTCGGTTTCAGGCTGCTGCCGGTCTCGGCGCTGCCCGATGTGGATTACCCGACGATCCAGGTCGTGACCTTCTATCCAGGCGCGAATCCGGACGTGATGGCGTCGGCGATCACCGCGCCGCTCGAACGGCAGTTCGGCCAGGTCCCGGGCCTGAACCAGATGACATCGACGAGCTCCGGCGGTGCGTCAGTGATCACGCTGCAGTTCGACCTCGATCTGGACATCGACATCGCGGAGCAGGAAGTGCAGGCGGCGATCAACGCGGGCGGCTCCTACCTGCCGCGCGATTTGCCCAACCCGCCCGTGTACAGCAAGACGAACCCCGCCGATGCGCCAATCCTGACGCTTGCGCTGACCTCGACGTCGATGCCGCTCTCCAAGGTCGAAGACCTCGCCGACACGCGGCTCGCGCAGAAGATCTCGCAGCTCGGCGGCGTCGGGCTCGTCAACATCAGCGGCGGGCAGAAGCCGGCGGTCCGTATCCAGGTCAATCCCACGCTGCTCTCGTCGTTCGGGCTGACGCTCGAGGACATCCGCACCGCCGTTGCCCAATCGAACGTGAACCAGGCGAAGGGCAACTTCGATGGTGCGCATCAGGCCTATGCGATTGGCGCCAACGATCAGCTCCTCTCGAGCGGCGACTACAAGCCGCTGATCGTGGCGTACCGCCACAACGCGCCGATTCACCTGTCCGACGTCGCGAGCGTCATCGATGACACCGAGAACGTCAAGCAGGCTGCGTGGATGAACGCCACGCCGGCGGTCATCATGAACATTCGCCGCCAGCCTGGCGCCAACATCATCGACGTCGCGGATCGGATCAAGGCCCTGCTGCCGCAGCTCGGGGCTTCGTTGCCTCCGGCGATCCAGACGTCGATCCTCACGGATCGCACGACCACGATTCGGGCATCTGTGAAGGACGTCGAGTTCGAGCTGATGCTCGTCATCGGGCTCGTGGTGATGGTCATCTTTCTGTTCCTGCGTACGCTCTCCGCGACGATCATCCCGAGCGTCGCCGTCCCCCTCTCGCTCGCCGGCACGTTCGGCGCGATGCACCTGCTCGGCTACAGCCTGAACAACCTGACGCTGATGGCCCTCACGATCTCGACCGGCTTCGTCGTCGACGATGCCATCGTGATGATCGAGAACATCACGCGGTACGTCGAGAAGGGAGAGAAGCCGCTCGACGCGGCGCTCAAGGGCGCCGAGCAGATCGGGTTCACGATCATGTCGCTGACGGTGTCGCTCATCGCCGTCCTGATTCCGCTGCTGTTCATGAGCGACGTGGTCGGCCGCCTCTTCCGGGAGTTCGCCGTCACCCTGAGCGTGACAATTCTGCTGTCGGCCGCCATCTCGCTCACGCTGACGCCGATGATGTGCGCGAAGCTGTTGCGGCATCGAGAGGAGTCGGAGCAAGGCTGGTTCTATCGGACCTCGGAGCGCGCGTTCAAGTGGGTCATCGACCGCTATGGCCGGACGCTGCGCCGGGTGCTCGAGCACCAGACCGCGACGCTCGTCGTCGCGGGCGCGACGCTTGCGTTGACCGTGCTGCTCTACGTCGTCATCCCGAAAGGCTTCTTTCCCGTGCAGGACACGGGAGAAATCGCCGGCATCTCCGAGGCGCCGCAGACGGCGTCGTTTGCCGCCATGGCCGATCGCCAGCAGGCGCTTGCCCGCGTGATCCTGAAGGATCCCGCGGTCGCAAGCCTGTCCTCGTTCATCGGCATCGATGGAACGAACACCACGATGAACAGCGGCCGCATTCAAGTCGATCTGAAGCCGCTCGCCGATCGGCACCTCGACGCGAGCGCGGTCATCCGCCGGCTGCAGCCGGAACTGGAGAAGGTGGAAGGCATCGCGCTGTACATGCAGCCCGTGCAGGACCTCACGGTAGAGGATCGCGTCAGCCGCACGCAGTTCCAGTACAGCCTCGAGGACCCGAACGCCGGCGAGCTCGCCGCCTGGGTTCCCCGTTTTGTGGAACGGCTGCAGACCCTCCCGGCGCTTCGCGACGTCGCGAGCGACCTCCAGACCACAGGTCTCCAAACGCGCGTGGTGATCGATCGCAACACCGCCGCGCGATTCGGCATCACGCCGCAGATGGTCGACGACGCGCTCTACGATGCGTTCGGCCAGCGTCAGATCTCGACGATGTTCACGCAGCTGAATCAGTACCGGGTCGTGCTGGAAGCGGCGCCCGGCTTTCAACAGCGTCCGGACGATCTATCGCACATCTATCTGCCGGCTTCCAGCAGCGCAGAAGTGCCGGTCGGCACGAGCGGCCAGGTGCCGCTCAGCGCCTTCACCAGCCTCGAGACGTCGAACGCGCCGCTCGCCGTCAACCACGAGGGCCAGTTTCCGGCCGCCACGATCTCGTTCAATCTCGCGCCTCGCGCGGCGCTCGGCTCGGCCGTCAAAGCGGTCGAGGCCGCGAAGCGCGATCTCGGCATGCCCGGCAGCATCCAGGGCGGCTTTCAGGGAACCGCGCGCGCCTTTCAGTCATCGCTCGTCCACACGCCGCTGCTCCTGCTCGCGGCTATCGTGATGGTCTACATCGTTCTCGGCGTGCTCTACGAGAGTTACATCCATCCCATCACGATTCTGTCCACGCTGCCGTCGGCGGGCGTGGGAGCGCTCTTCGCCCTCATCGTTACGCGCAACGAGTTCAGCGTCGTCGCGCTGATTGGCATCGTCCTGCTGATCGGCATCGTGCAGAAGAACGCGATCATGATGGTCGACTTCGCGCTCGACGCCGAACGCCAGGAGCATAAGGCACCGCCTGACGCGATTTTCGAAGCGGCGCAGCTGCGCTTCCGGCCGATCCTCATGACGACGCTGGCGGCGCTGCTCGCGGGCTTGCCGCTCGCATTCGGCTCGGGCACAGGCGCCGAGCTCCGGCGCCCGTTGGGGATCGCCATCGTCGGCGGCCTGATCTTCAGTCAGCTGCTGACGTTGTATACGACGCCGGTCATCTACCTTGCCTTCGATCGGCTTGCCCGGCGATTCACGCATACGGAGGCCAAGGCCGGATGAATATCTCGGCGCCGTTCATCGCCCGTCCGATCGGCACGACACTCCTCACGATCGGGATCGGCCTCGCCGGAGCGATCGGCTATTACCTCCTGCCCGTCTCGCCGCTGCCCGAGGTCGAATTCCCGACGATTCAGGTCTCGGCGGGGCTGCCAGGCGCCAACCCCGAGACGATGGCTTCGTCGGTGGCGACACCGCTCGAGCGGCAGTTCGGACGGATAGCAGGCGTCACCGAGATGACGTCGACGAGCTCCCTTGGATCGACTCAGATCGTGCTGCAGTTCGATCTGAACCGGAACATCGACGCCGCTGCGCGCGACGTACAGGCGGCAATCAATGCCGCGCGGAGCCAGCTGCCGGCCAACCTCCCGAACAATCCGAACTACCGGAAGGTCAATCCCGCCGATGCGCCGATTCTGATGCTGGCGCTGACCTCGAGCGTCATCGACAAGGCGGCCATGTACGACATCGCCTCGTCCGTACTGCAGCAGAAGATCGCGCAGCTTCGCGGCGTCGGGCAGGTCGTTGTCGGCGGTGGCGCGCTCCCGGCCGTGCGCGTCGATGTCAATCCGACCGTGCTCAACAGCCGCGGTCTCGGCCTCGAAGACATCCGGACGTTCCTGTCGGCGGCCAACGCGAACCGCCCCAAGGGCGAACTCGCCGACCGGACCCGCGCCTCGTCGCTGAGCACCACCGATCAGCTCCTGAAAGCGAAGGATTACGCTCCGCTCGTCGTCTCGTACCGAAACGGTGCCGCTGTGCGGCTCTCGGACATAGCGGAGGTGACCGACTCGGTCGAAGACATCCGTACTGGCGGACTCGCCAACGGCAAGCCGGCAATCCTCGTGATCATCTTCCGCCAGCCGGGAGCGAACATCATCGGCACCGTCGATCGCGTTCGCGCGCTCCTGCCGGCCCTGCAGGCGTCGATTCCTCCATCAATCAAGCTGACAATCATGCAGGACCGGACGACGACCATCCGCGCCTCCGTCCGCGACGTGGAAATCGCGTTGATGGCCGCGATCGGACTGGTGATTCTCGTGGTCTTCCTGTTCCTGCGGACCGTCCGATCGACGGTGATTCCCGCGGTCGCCGTCCCCATCTCGCTCATCGGGACCTGCGGCGCGATGTACCTGCTCGGCTACACGCTGGACAATCTCTCGCTGATGGCGTTGACGATCGCCACGGGGTTCGTCGTCGACGACGCCATCGTCGTCGTGGAGAACATCACACGCCATCTCGAACAGGGCACGCCGCCGCTCGAATCGGCGCTGAAGGGGGCGAAGGAGATTGGCTTCACGGTCATCTCGATCAGCGTGTCGCTCATTGCGGTGTTCATTCCGATCCTGCTCATGAGCGGCCTGGTCGGCCGCCTGTTCCGGGAATTCGCCGTGACGCTCTCGTGTGCAGTGGCGATCTCGCTGGTCATCTCGCTGACGACGACGCCAATGATGTGCGCGTGGCTGCTCCGTGCCTCCAGCGAGGAATCACACGGCCGGTTCTACGAGGCCAGCGAGCGGGCCTTCACGTGGGTGGTCGCCCGGTACGAAACCTCCCTCCACTGGGTGTTGCGTTATCAGATGATCGTGCTGCTGCTGACGCTCGCGACCATGGCGGCCACCATGTATCTCTACGTCCGCATCCCGAAAGGCTTCTTCCCGCAGGAGGACACCGGCCGCCTGAACGGGACCATCCAGGCGGATCAGGACACATCGTTTCAGGCGATGCAGCAGCGCGTGTCGCGGATCATGGGGATCGTCATGAAGGATCCCGCCGTCGAGACCGTTCAGTCCTACGTGGGTGGCGGCGGTGGACAGAACAGCTCGCGGATGTTCGTGAATCTCAAGCCGAAGCGCGAGCGGCGCGACAGCGCGGATGTGATCATGGCGCGACTGCGCGGACAATCGGCGCGTGTGCCGGGCGCCACGCTCGTGCTGCAGTCGGTGCAGGACCTGCGGATTGGCGGCCTCGCCAGCGCCGCGCAATATCAGTACACGCTGCAAGGCGAAGATGTCCGGACGCTGAACGAATGGGCGCCACGCGTCTACAACACGCTGCGGAGGCTACCGCAGCTCGCGGACGTCAACAGCAATCAACAGACGAAGGGACTCGAGGCGTCGCTCGTCATCGACCGCGCCTCCGCATCACGCCTCGGCATCACCCCTCAGGCGATCGACAACGCGCTCTATGACGCGTTCGGCCAGCGGCCGGTGTCCACGATGTATACGCCGCTGAACCAGTACCACGTCGTGCTCGAAGTCGCCCCGCGCTTCTGGCAGAGTCCGGAGGCGCTTCGATCCGTGTACGTCAGCGGCAGGAATGGCGCGCAGGTTCCGTTGAGCGCCGTCGCCCGGTACGCGCCGGCGACCTCCGCGCTGACGGTGAGTCATCAGGCGCAGTTCCCGGCGGTGACAATTTCCTTCAATCTCCCGCCAGGCGTTCCGCTCGGAAATGCGGTGACGGCGATCGAGGGCGCCGAGCGGCAGATCGGCGTACCGTCGAGCATCCACGGCAGCTTCATGGGCACCGCGCAGGCGTACCAAGCCTCGCTCGCCAGCACGCCGATGCTGATCGCGGCGGCGCTCATCGCCGTCTACATCGTGCTCGGCGTCCTCTACGAGAGCTACATCCATCCGATTACGATCCTCTCGACGCTGCCCTCCGCCGGCCTCGGCGCGCTGCTGGCGCTGCTGGCCACACACACCGAGCTGACGATCATCGCACTCATCGGCATCATCCTGCTCATCGGGATCGTCAAGAAGAACGCGATCATGATGATCGACTTCGCGCTCGACGCGGAGCGCCGGCAGCACAAGACGTCGTACGACGCGATCGTGGAGGCATGCCTGCTGCGTTTCCGGCCGATCATGATGACGACGCTGGCCGCGCTGCTGGGTGGATTGCCGCTGGCGATCGGCTTCGGGACGGGCGGCGAGCTGCGCCGTCCGCTGGGCATCGCGATTGTCGGCGGCCTCATCGTCAGTCAGGCGCTTACGCTGTACACGACGCCGGTCGTCTATCTCTATCTCGATCGATTCCGAATCTGGTGGGAGCACCTCCGTCATGGCGAGCTGGCTGCGGCGACGCCAAAACCATCGCACGCGTAGACAGGCGCTGCTTGTCTGCGCGGCGATCCTTGCGGGCGCCTGCGCCGTCGGCCCCGACTACAAGAGACCGGCAGCTCCTCAGCCTGCGGCTTTCAAGGAACTGCCGGGAGAAGACAGCACACTCGCAGCCGAGTGGAAGGCGGCGCAGCCGCAGGATGCGCAGCTCCGCGGGAAATGGTGGGAGGCGTTCGGCGATCCGGCACTGAACACGCTCGAGGAACAGGCCGGCACCGCCAATCAGAGCGTACTGCAGGCGGACGCGCAGTTTCGCGCCGCCCGCGCGGCCGTTCGCGCGATCCGTGCCGATCTTTTTCCGACCGTGACCGCGGGCGCCTCCGCCACGCGCACACGGGTGTCATCGAACCGCGCAACGGTGCAGCGGGCTACCGCGGCGAGTGCCGCCACCGGGACCTTCGTCGATTACCAGCTGCCTATCGACCTGTCGTACGAGGCAGACGTCTGGGGACGCGTACGGCGGAACATCGAGGCCGGCGTGGCGACCGCACGGGCCAGTGCAGCGGATCTGCAGGCCGTCCTGCTCAGCGTCCAGGCGGAGCTGGCCGTCGATTATTTCGCGCTGCACGGCTCCGACGCGGATCGGCGGCTGCTCGATGCGACCGTCACTGCATACGAGCAGGCATTGCAGTTGACGACCAACCGGTTCAATCAGGGTGTGGCCTCCGGCAGCGACGTCGAGCAGGCGCGCACGCAGCTCGCAACGACGCGGGCGCAGGCAACCGAGATCGACGTGGCGAGGTCGCAATACGAGCATGCCATTGCGATCCTGGCCGGCAAGCCGCCGAGTGATCTGACGATTCCCTCTGCGCCCCTCGCCACGACGCCGCCCGCCATCCCGCTCGAGTTGCCATCCGCGCTCGTCGAGCGGCGGCCCGACGTCGCCGCGGCCGAGCGCCGCGTCGCAGCTGCCAACGCGCAAATCGGCGTCGCGAAATCGGCGTTCTTCCCGACCGTGTCGCTCGGCCTGCAGGGAGGATTCGAGAGCTCCACGCTTGCGAAGCTGTTGACGTGGCCGAGCCACTTCTGGTCGATTGGTCCGGCGCTGGCAGAGACCGTGTTCGATGCCGGCCGCCGGCATGCATTAACCGACCAGGCCGTCGCGAATTACGACGCAGACGTTGCCGCCTACCGGGAGAACGTGCTGACGGCCTTTCAGGACGTCGAGGACAACCTCGCGACACTGCGCGTGCTCGCGGACGAAGCGACGCAGCAGGACGAGGCGGTCGCCTCGGCGGAGCGATCACTGGCCCTGGCGAACAATCGATACGTCGCGGGAGTGGCTGCGTACCTCGAGGTGATCACGGCTCAGAGCGCGCTGCTCGCGAACGAGCGCACCTCTGTCGAGATCCTCACCAGGCGGATGACCGCCAGCGTGCTGCTCATCAAGGCGCTTGGCGGCGGTTGGAGCACCGCCGCCCTGCCGCGGGATTAAGGCCGCCGCTCCGGCCACGCTCCAGCGAGTTCTATGCGGCGCCGGCGCGCTCGGCCGCACGCTCGGCGGTGGACTGCGCAACGAGAGGGAGGAATCGTTTCGTATCGATCTCCTCCTGCTGGCGCGCCGCCAGCTCCGCGAACTGATCCTCACGCAAGAGCTGCTCCCTGAGCTTCTTTTCGTACTCCGCGATCTGCTCCTCGATCTCCTCCCGTGCCTCGGGACGATTCATGTGCTCGGCGTACCGCTTGAGGAAGTAATGGATGGTCTCGACACGAATCCTGATCGAGCCCGTAGGCTTGTTCTCGTCGATGTCCTTGAACGAGAAGTACGGCGTGCCGGATCGCTCGATGATCGATTCGATCGTCGTGTAGATCGGCGCGTCGTGCCCGCACTTGAAGCTGGAGAGCTCGAGCGCCACCAGGTTGGGATGCCGTGCGGTGAACTTCGCCGCCCACACCTTGTGATTGGTGCTCGCGGAATAGCTGTTCTTCCAGACGTCCTGGATATCGAGCGGGCTGGTGATAGCGCCGGCGCGCACCTCGTCGCCGAACAACCGCTCGAGCAGATCCTCGTCGAGCGGCAGCGTGCTCTGCGTGAACACCGGATACCCGAGCTTCTGGAACTCCTCGAGGATTTCGTGGTTCAGGCCGGGATCGTGATGGTACGGGCGCGCGAGTACCACGATGCCGATGCGGTTCTCGCGCTCCAGCTGGTCGATCACCTCGCGGGCGCGCTTCCGGATGTCGCTCTCGTAAGCCTCCAGCTCGCGGAAGCCGATGTC
>QHWQ01000278.1 GCA_003222635.1 Acidobacteriota bacterium
TGGAGGACGCGATCATGTCCCTATCGAAGATTGCCCTTGGCTTGACTCTGTCCGCGGCGGTCGCGCTTGGCGCCTATGCGCAGGCGCCCGCGCCCGCGCCGCCCAAGCCCGATTCGCCGCAAGTGGCCGCGATGGTCGACAAGACGAAGAAGACCGCCGGCGCGCAGTGGGCCGACGAGGAACACTTCTTCTGCGAGGCGCCGCGCGCTAACGCCGCGACCGATCCGCCGATTCAGCCGACGAAGATCTTCGACAACGTCTACGCGATCGGGAGTACCGGTACGGTCGCCTACGTGATTCAGACCAGCGCCGGCCTGCTGATGATCGATTCGCTGCCCGCGGCGAATCTGAACAACCAGCTGCTCCCCGGCTTCATGGCGCTCGGCCTCAACCCCGCGGACGTGAAGGTCATCGTCCTCGGGCACGGCCACGCCGACCACTTCGGCAACGCGCTGTACTTCCAGAACATGTTCGGGACGAAAGTGTACCTGTCCGCCGCTGATTGGAACCTGATCGAAAACCCCCCGCCCGGACGCAATGGACAGCCGGCGGCACCGCCGCAGGGCGCGCCGAAACACGATCAGGTGGTCAACGAGGGCCAGCCGATTGTCCTCGGTGATTTCAAGATCACGCCCGTACTGATTCCGGGGCACACGCCTGGATCAACCGGCTACATCTTCCCCGTCAAGGACAACGGCAAGACGCGGACGGCGGCGATCTATGGGGGAACGATCCTGACGCCAGGCCCGATTTCGGATGAAGGGCTCGCCACCTACGTGAAATCGGCCGAGCACTGGAGGACCGAGACGAAGAAGGCGGGCGCCGAGGTCGTGCTGCAGAATCACCCGCTGATGCTGCCGATGCAGGCGTGGACCGAGAAGATTCGCAACGCGAAGAAAGGCGACCCGAACCCCTTCGTCGTCGGCAAGGCCGGTTATCAGAAGTTCGTCGACGTGCTGCTTTCGTGCAGCGAGATCAACGTCGCGCGCAGGAAATCGAGTTAAGGAAACCGGACGCCCGGATAGGGCTGATAGCCACCCAGTACGAAGCCTGCCGCGTCGTGATCACCTTCGTGGCAGGCTTCCTCCATCTGCTCGTACCCCTTTTCCTTAATCCGTTCGAGGGGAAACACGATCGTCCAGGGGCGCGTGTAGACCGTCGGATCTTCCATCGTCGCCTGGTAGTGCATCGTGTCGATGTCGACGAGCGTGAGCCGCTCGGTCACCTTGAGCGCATCGCTGGCGAAATGCCCCTCGGAGTCGTACCACCACCGGCCGTTGAGGTTCGTCGTCTCGATCACGAGCGTGTTGCCGTCCCAGTGGCCGATTGAATCGCCCATCCACAGCTTGAATGCCGGGCTGAGATGCGGCCGTCCATCCATGTAGACGACGCGATAAATGTGCCCGCCGGCTTCGTTGACGATCGAGATGAGGTTGCCTGACTGCGTGATCTGCCGCGTGCGGAAGTTCGCCATCTGGCGCGGCACACCCGTGGGCAGGCACTGCGCGTACGGGTCGATGTACTTCTTGATGTTCTCGTCGCGCTGCGCGCGCGCCCACGGAAAGTACGGCACGCGGCCGTCGGCGGGATCGACGATTACGCTGACCGCGGGACCGAACCCGCCGGGAGACCGATCGCCAGGGAAATCTTCGATATTCTGAAAGCCCATCGCCAGCGGCGCGTCCCAGATGCCCTGCAGGTTGGGCGTGCCGTCGGGCATGCGCGGCGGCGTGAATGTCTTCGCTTTCTCGAGCGCGCAGGGGTGGAATTTCGCGGACACCGACGGACAGCCGGCAATCATCGGCCGGTTCTTCGACGCCTGGCCGGCGAGCTGCGGCGACCAGACGATCACCGCGGCCGCGATCGCCACCGCGAGTCCGAGGACGTGTTCAGAACGAGAAGCACTCATATTCAAGCAGCCTGAAGTTTTTCTCTTTGTGGCGGTTGAGGATCATGCTCATCTTCCACGGCCGCGTGAAGACCTTCGCATCCTCGATGGTCGCTTCGTAGGCAATGTGATCCGCGTCCGTGAGCGTGTAGCGCTCGATCACGTGCAGGCCGTCGCTGTGGAAGTTGCCCGCGCGATCGAACCACGTCTCGTCGTTGAAGTCGGTCGCATCGACGACGAGCGTGTCGCCCTCCCAGCGTCCGCGCGAATCGCCCATCCACCAGTAGAGCTGCCCCTCGATGTGGGGCGTGTTCATGAAGACATTACGGACCGTATGCGCGTACTCGTACAGCATCGTGATCTGCGAGGACGACTGCACGATCTGAAACGGGAATGGGAGGTACGTCGCCCGCGGCACGCCCGGCAGATAGCACCTGGTTTCCGGATCGAGCGTCGCGCGCTTGTCGTAGTTCGACTTCTTCTTCGCCAGCGCCTCGGGCGTGTACGGCAGCTCGTTGCCGTCGACCACGCCGATACCCGCGGGCACACCTTTCTGCGCGTTGTGATCCTGGATGTCCCAGTACGCGGTGTTCATCACCTGCCAGATGCCCGACAGATCCGGCTTGCCGTCCCCCGTGCGTGGAATGCGGCTCTGCGCCTCCGCCGAACGGGAGAGGCATGCGACGGCAATCAGCGCGAAAACGGTGCGCGTCACGGCGATACGCGGGGACTATACTACGCGCGCCGGAGGGTTCCGATGAAGTCTGGATCTGTGCTCGCCATCCTTGCTCTCGTCCTCATTGCGGTTCCCGCGGCGGCGCATCATTCCTTCGCCGCCGAGTTCGATTCCAGCAAGCCGGTGACGCTCACCGGCAAGCTGACGAAGATGGAGTGGACCAACCCGCACGGATGGATCTTCCTCGACGTCACCGGAACCGACGGCAAGGTCGTCAACTGGGCGATCGAGTCCGGCAGCCCGAACGCACTCATCCGACGCGGCCTGCGTCCGGCGGACTTCACGCTGGGCGCCACCGTCGTCGTCAAGGGTTATCAGGCGAGAAACGGGACGCCGACGGCCAATGGCACGTCGGTCACCTTCGCAAATGGCAAGAACTTCTTCCTCGGTTCACCGAACACCGGGGCTCCGGAGGAAAAGTGATGAAGGCACTGGCTCTGGTCGCGTCTCTCCTCGTCGCCGCGCCCGCCTTCGCGCAGGAAGCCGCGCTGACCGGGACGATTACGGATCAAACGAACAGCGTGCTGCCGGGCGTCACCATTACCGCGGTGCACGAAGCGTCGGGCAACGTGTTCGTCGCGACGACGGACGACCGCGGCTTCTACCGGCTGCCGCTTCGCACTGGCGGCTATCGACTGACGGTGGAGCTGCAGGGATTCGCGACGATCAGTCGCGCGGTGGAATTGCTCGTCGGACAGCAGGCGGTGCTGAACCTCCAGCTCGCGCCCTCGACGGTGCAGGAAACGGTGACCGTCACCGCTGAAGCGCCGCTGCTCGACATGACGTCATCGACGCTCGCGGGCAACGTGGATCCCCGGCAGATGCAGGACCTGCCGGTCAACGGGCGCAACTGGCTCGACCTGACGATGCTCACGCCGGGCGCACGCACCAACGCCGTCGGCGAGGCGCCGGTGCTTGGAGATGGCCGCGGCACCTATCAGCTGAATGTAGACGGACAGCAGGTCACCAATTACGTCCAGTTCAATCGCGCGAACCCACGCTACAGCCGCGACGCGATCGCGGAGTTCGAGTTCGTCGCGAACCGCTTCGACGCCACGCAGGGCCGTTCGATGGGCGTGCAGGTGAACGCGATCACCAAGTCGGGGACCAACAACCCGGGAGGAACACTCTCCGGCTACTTCCGCGACGACAAGTTCAATGCGCCTGACTTCGTTGCGCACAAGCGCCTGCCCTACTCGAATCAGCAGCTCAGCGGCACCTTCGGCGGCCCGATCCGCAAGGACCGCGTGCACTACTTCGCCAATTACGAGTACGAGCGCGAGCCGCGCACCTCGACGTGGACGACACCGTACAAGGCGTTCAACCTCGATCTGACCGGCACACGCTGGCAGCGTGAAGCGGGTCTACGTGTCGACGTGCAGTTCTCGCCGCGCACGCGGCTGTCCGTGCGTGGCACGAACTGGCGCGAGTTCATTCCGTATGCCGCGGGGAGCGCCACGACGACGCCATCGGCGAGCGTCGAGACCAACAACAAGAGCAACCAGGGCTACGGCACCCTGACGCGGGTGTTCGGTTCACGCGCGGTCAACGAAGTGAAAGTGGGCTGGGCCTTCAGCGGGTGGGATCAGACGACGCCGGTGAAGAATCCAAAGGCCACCGTCACCGACGGTTTCGGATCGCCGAACATCCAGCTGCGCGGCCTGACGATCGGCACGGGCACGTTCGTGCCGCAGCGGCCGCGGCAGAACGGCACCTCGATTCGCGACGATTACTCGACGTCGTTCACCGGCGCAGGACGCCACTCGGTGAAGCTGGGCGGCGAGTACATCTACGACCACATGAACTACTTCTTCTGCAACGTGTGCAACGGGCAGCTCGACGCACGCAACGGACCGATTCCGGCCAACGTCGAGCAGATCTTCCCGGATCCGTTCGACGCGGCGACGTGGAATCTGAACGCGCTGTCATCGATCTCCGTCCGTTGGCGGCAGGGGATCGGCGACTTCACCCTGGTCACGCCGCGCAGCGTGATCGGCGCGTGGCTGCAGGACGACTGGGCGATCAAGCCGCGCTTCACGCTGAACCTCGGCGTACGCTACGACCTGTCCACCAACGCATTCGAAAACGAGGTCGGCATCGGCCCGTTCCTGCCGGCGAATCGCCCGAACGACATCAACAACATCGCGCCGCGCCTTGGCTTCGCGCTCACCCTCACGCCGAAGACCGTGATCCGCGGCGGCGCCGGCAGGTTCTTCGGCGACGTGCACAACCCGCACTTCACGCGTGCCTTCGCGCAGCAGATCAGCCCGGAGCGCGCCTACGACGGCCGCCCCGACTTCGCGAGCAATCCGTTCAACGGGCCCGTGCCGAGCTATCAGGCGGTGCTCGCCAGCCTCTGCTCCACGTCGAACGTGCCGGGCTGCCTGCGCCGCGAGCTGCCGTTCACGATCTTCGGACCATGGGCGGAGATTCCGTACAGCTATCAGGCATCCGTCGGCGTGCAGCGGCAGATTGGCGCGACGATGGGCGTCGATGCCGATTACATCTACACCGGCGAACGGAAGGTGAGCTGGAACGAGACCGGCTACAACATCAATCTCAGTTACAACCCGGCAACGGGCGCCAACTATCCGTTCTCCGACATCAGCCACCGTCCGTATCCGGACTACGGCGCGGTGGACATGTGGATTCCGACGGGCGCGCGCTCGAACTATCACGCGCTCTCCACCGCGTTCACCAAGCGGATGAGCAACGGCTGGCAGGCATCAGGAACCTATCTGCTGTCGGGCCTCTGGGACGCGTATGCCATCCCGTACAGCGGGCTTCAGCAGGTGACGTTCCCGCTGGCGAAGGATCTCGGCGGCGAGTACTCGCTGGCGCAGAACGATCAGCGCCACCGCGTGGTGCTGAACGGGATCTGGCAATTGAAGTACGGCCTTCAGGTGAGCGGCCTGTATTTCTACGGCTCGGGATCCCGCTACTCCACCAACTACGGCACGGACGTGCGTGACCTGGGAGGCATCGGCGCGTTCCGCCTGCGGCCGAACCAAACGATCGTCCCGCGGAACAACTTCGTCGGCTCACCGCTCCATCGCGTGGATGCGCGCGTGCAGAAGAAGTTCACGTTGGCCGGCCGCAGCACCGTCGAAGCCATCGCGGAGGTCTTCAACGTGTTCAACCACGCGAACTACGGGGCATACACCACGCAGGAGGTGAGCCCGCTGTACGGCAAGCCCTCGTCGAATCCCGCGGTGGCGTATCAGCCGCGGATGGCGCAGCTCGGGTTCCGACTGACGTTTTAGCCTCGATCGCCTTTCACGGTCGGGGCATATAATGCCGCGCAGCTTCCGCGATCTGGAATGGGGATGACACACATGACCAGACGTGACGCATCAAGAGGCCGCCGCCGTCGTGAATTCCTCAAGGTCGCAGGCGGCGTCGCGGCGGCGCTGGTGACAACGACCGACGCGCTCGGACAGGGCGCGCGGCCACACGCGGCGACGCCCGACCGCGGCTTATGGGCAACGTGGTACGACCTGCCCGTCGAGGGACGGGAGGCCTATCTGAGCTGGCTGCACGGGACCTACCTGCCCGCGTTGCTCAAGCGTCCGGGGTACTTGTGGGCGGCCCACTATGCCGCGCGGGAACGCGAGGCCGGCGGGACGCAGATTCAGCACACGACCGATCCGAAGGTCGGCACCGGCTTTCACTACATCCTGCTCGTCGGCGCCACCGACGCGG
>QHWQ01000194.1 GCA_003222635.1 Acidobacteriota bacterium
AGCTTAAAGAGGTAGCAGGGGGCAGAGGGCAGGAATGAACGTTCGAGGTTCTTCGCGCTCTGCCACCTGCCACCAGCCACCTGCCCACTGATAAGGAGACGGTTCATGAAACGCACGGTCGTGATGCTCATCGCCGGTCTGGCGCTGGTGGTCGGGAATCGGCAGGTGCTCGCGCATCACTCGTTCTCGGCGGAGTACGACTCCACCAACAAGGTGCAAATCGAGGGCGTTGTCACCGAATTCGTGTGGCGCAATCCTCACTCGTTCATGAAGATTGACGTGGCGGACAAGGACGGCACCACGAAGAGCTGGACGCTCGAGTGGGGGTCGGTCAGCCAGCTCGGGCAGTACTCGATTACGAGGACGACCCTCAAGGCGGGCGACAAGATCATCGTCACCGGCCAGCCCGCGCGCGATGCCGCCGCGCCGCGCGTGCTCATTGAAACCGTGAAGCGTCCGGCCGACGGCTGGGAGTGGAAGGGCCGGGTTCAGTAAATGCTCCGGAGCCTGCTGGCAATCCTCGCCGCGCTTGCCGTAGCAGGCACCGCTCACGCGCAGGGACAGGGACGTGGAGGCGGCGCGCGCGCAGGCGGCGCGCCTCCGACCGCTCGCGCGCAGGCGCCGAAGGACTTCACCGGCTACTGGGTTGCGGTCGTCACCGAGCACTGGCATCTGCGGATGGAGATGCCGCCGAAAGGCGAGTTCGCGATGCTGCCGCTCAACCCGGCGGCACGCGATGCGGCGAACAAATGGACGCCGGCGCAGGATGCCGGCGGCAACGAATGCCGCTCCTACGGTGCCGCGTCGATCATGCGCATCCCCGGCCGGCTGCACATCCACTGGACCGACGACAACACGCTGCAGATTGATACCGACTCCGGCACGCAGACGCGCGTGCTGCACTTCGGCGGCGCCGCGCCCGCGGATTTCCAGCCGGCGTGGCAGGGCTACTCGGTGGCGCAGTGGGCGGGCATGAACATGGGCCGCGCCGGCCGCACGCCGGGACCGAACGGCAACCTTGGCGTCGTCACGACGAAGATGAAAGCCGGCTACCTGCGAAAGAACGGCGTGCCCTACAGCGAGAACACGCGCCTGCAGGAGTACTTCGACACCTTCACCGAGCCCGACGGCACGTCATGGCTCGTCGTCACGTCGATCATCACGGACCCGATGTATCTCACCGGTCCGTACGCGACGACGAATCACTTCAAGAAGATTCCCGACATGCAGGGCTGGGATCCCACGCCCTGCCGTCCCGACCAGCCGCGCTGACCTAGGGCCGCCTTTTGCGCGTGCGCGGCTGCGCACCGTTCACGAACCGATATGCACCGGTGACCACGTCGTGAAGCGCGTCCGCGTGGACACGTGACAGCCGGACGAGCACGCACGGGTAATTCACGTAGTGCGGCTCGAGGTAATAGGTCGCCGGATCATCCTCGATGAGCGCGTCGCGATCATCGCGGTCCATCATGACGACGAGCGAGTCTGGCTCCGCGGATTTGTGAGCCGCCATGCACGCGAACATCTTGCCGCGCACCTTCAATGCGGGTTGGCCCCACGCGGTCGTCACCTCGACTTCCGGCAGGGTACGCGCGATCGACTCCACAGCCTTGAAGCTGCTGCCGCGTGCCATGAAGGTGCGTGATTGTAGCGCGTCAACGCGGAGGCGACAGATCGAATTCGTCCCTGGGAAACAGGTCTGTGTTGATGTCGGCGAGCTGCTGACGCGGATAGTCGGGTCCGTACACGATTGGATGACTGAGATACCCATCGAGCAACCGCGCGATGTCGATGCCCGCGGCCGCGAAGTAATCTGCGGCGGCGGCGATCCGCGTGCTGATGGCGGCGCGATCGAGCGGAATCGGTTGATTGCTGCCGACGAGAATGCCGGGCATCGCGACCACGTGCGGGAACGTGCGGATGAACGTGTTGTAGACGCGCTGGGTCGGCGCCCATGTCGCGGCGAGTCCGCCCGGGGCCAGATGGTCTCGCACGAGCGCGAAGTACGCATCCGAATACAGCGTGCCCGAGTATGCGCTGGCCGGCCACAACGCGTCAGCTTCGATGATGTCGTAACGGCCACCGCGCCGCAGGTAAATGCGGCCGTCGCCGAAGATCGTCTCGATGCGCGGGTCGTCGAGCACTGTCGCGAGTCCCGCGTACGGAAAACGACGACGGAGCGCCGACAGCGTCGACAGCTCACCTCGAATGATCTCGATGCAGGCGATACGCTCGATGTCGCGCCGCCCGGCGACCGCGTGGACCGTATCTCCAGATCCAAGTCCAATGACAGCCGCGACGCGTGGGGCCGGGTGCATGAACGCGGGCAGCGCGCCCAGTGCCGTATGCACGTCGCCGTACGGCATCACGCCCTGGCCGATCCCGTTGGCGTAAAAGACTGCGGCCTTGCCGTCGGTGTTGACCACTGACAGCCCCGACCCGTCTTCCGCGTCGAGCATCGCTTCCACCACGGTGCCGTGCAGATGGGCCCACAACGTGCCGGAAGAAGGCATGACGGCGATCAGCGGAACGAACACGACCGCCGCCGCGATCGCCGCGGTGCCAGGCGCAGGCACGCGCCAGACCGTGAGCCGACCAGCGCCGCGAAGCGCGAGCGTTGCACCGAGCACGGCGAACAGCGCGCTGAACGCCGCGAGCAGCCGCATCGTTCCCGCGGTGCCTACGCGGTCGAGCAGGAGCCATCCTGTCAGCACCGTTCCGAGCATGCTGCCGGCAATGTTGGCGAGGAGCAGCGTACCGACGCGGCGTCCGATGTGCGTGAGCCTCGTCTGCACGACGCGCTGCAGGACCGAAAACGAAACGCCCATCAACAGCGTCGGCGGGAGCACCAGCAGCACCGGGAGACCGACGAACAGGAACGTAAACAATGCTGTCGGCATGTCTCCAGCGATCGCGGCACGGACACTGAACGGTTCGAACCGCGCCAGATGCGGATGGAGTGGTGGTACGTCATCGACGAACCTGACGAACGCGGTCAACAGCAGCAGCGCAATTGCGCCGACGGCGGATTCGAGCAGCAGGAACGTGACATCGGGACGCCGCATCCGCGGCGCGATCACGCTACCCGCAAGCGCACCGATCCCGAGCCCCGCCAGGTAGACGCCAAGCAGGGTGCCGAACGTAAACGCGCCGCTCTTGATCGTGACGCTCAGGACGCGGAACCAGACGATTTCGAGCGCGAGCGCAAGCAGTCCCGAGCCGGCGAAGATGACCGCCCACGTGGCAAATGAAAACGACGTCCGGCTGGAGCCGGTCCGGCTCTCATCGGTCCGGCTAAAGCCGGACACTACCGGGACTACCGGGACGTGCGCCGCGGCCAACGAATCGGTTGTGTCCGGCTTCAGACGGACGGCAACGATCGGCAGCAGCACCGCCGCGCACGCGATGTTGAGCGCCACGCCGATGCGCAGGCTGCCATCGAGGCCGAATCGCGGCAGGAAGATCCAGGTGGACAGCAGCGCGCCAACCGCCGCGCCGAGCGTGTTGACGCCATAGAGCAGCCCAATCACCCGCGCCGCACGATCGAGCCGCGACGCGAGGGCCCGCGACAGCAGCGGCAGTGACGCCCCCATGAAGAACGTCGGCCAGAGCAGGCTCGCGAACAGCAGCAGCGCCAGCGCAGCGGGACCGATCTGCGCGTCGCCGACGCGGTTGTAGAGAAAATCGTAGTAGAGCGGACGGCTGAGCAATCCAAACAGCGCGATCGACAGCTCCGACGCGGCAAACAACAGCAGCGCGCCGCGCGCGCTCACGCGATCCGCGGCATGCCCGCCCGCCAGATGGCCGACGCCCATCCCGCCCATGAACGACGCGACGATGATGGTGACGGAGTAGAGATCGGCGCCCGAGAAGAGCACGAGCAGCCGTTGCCAGATGACTTGATAGAGGAGTGCGGCGAAGCCGGAGGTAAAGAAAACGGCCGCGGATAACGGAATCATCCGCGGCCGTCGGTCGCTACGCGAGTGCGGCGTTGCCCTTGAGCACGCGCGAGACGATTTCCTTGAACTCCTCGGCGGTGAGCAGGTCCTTCTTCTCGAACGACTTCGCCTTCACGGCGAGCAGCAGCGCCATGCGCTCCTCGTCCGTGATCTTGATGCCGGTCTTCTCCGCCCACTCTTCGATCGACGGGGGTCCGGAATTCTTGCCGAGCACGATGTTGACCGGCTTCTGGCCCACCAGCTCCGGCTTGAACGGCACGTACTCGAGCGGATGCTCCGCGCGGCACAGCCGCACCCAGCCCGCGATGATGCCCGACTCGACCTCGTACAGCTTGTCGCCGACGATCGGACGGTTTGGCGGCTGCTGCACCTTCGCGAGATCCATGACGAACTTCGACGTCTCGACGAACTTCTCCGTCTTGATCCCGACGTTGACGTCGTGGAGGCAGAGCAGCGACAGGACGACGTCCTCCATCGGCACGTTGCCGGCGCGCTCGCCGAGGCCGGTGATGGTCGTGTGCGCCACCGACGCGCCCGCCTGCAGGGCCGCGAGCGTGTTCGCCACGCCGAGACCGAAGTCCTGGTGGCAGTGGATCTCGACCGGCTTCTTCAGGCGATCGATCACCTTCGGCACCACGGCGTAGATCGCCTCGGGGGTGACGACCCCCATCGTGTCGGCGATCGTCAGCGCATCCATGTGGCCTTCGGTGGCGACCTGCGAAACGATGTCGAGGAAACGGTTGAGCTCGGTCCGCGTCGCGTCGATGGTGAAGAAGACGGTGTAGAGGCCGGCCTCCTTCGCCGCCAGCGTGGTCTCGATCGACGACTTCATCGCGCGATCGAACGACCAGCCGTAGGCGTACTTGATCATGTGGTCGCTGGCCGGAATCTCGACGACCACGCCCTTCACGCCGGTATTCTTGACGACCTTGATCTCGTCGGGGATGCAGCGGGAGAACGCGAAAATCTCAGCATTGAGCCCGAGCGCCGCGATGTCGGAGATCGCCGCCTTGTCCTGCTCGGAGACGGCCGGCATGCCGGCCTCGATGCGGTGGATGCCCATCGCGTCGAGCTTCCTGGCGATCGCGACCTTTTCCTCGCGCCGGAAGACCACGGCCGTCTGCTGCTCGCCGTCGCGGAGCGTGACGTCGTGGATCTTCAGATTCTTCTGGAATTTCGTGTTCTTTCGCGCGTCAGGCAGGTGGTTCCACAGGCTCGTGTACCAGCTGTCCGTCTTCCACGGTTCTGACATGTTTCCTCCGAGCAAATTGTAAGCTTAGCAGCCGATCAGCATACACGACGCCCCTCCAAAATGCGATACTGGAAAGGCGCGAAGTGCTTGATTCCCTTACGGATGCCCCACGTTAAGTTCCACCTCAACGGTACAGACGTCGAAGCCAGTTTTGAACCAGGCATGCACCTGCTGGAGGTGCTGCGGGAGGAGTGCGGCGTCACGTCGTGTAAGAACGGCTGCGCGCCTGAAGGCGCCTGCGGCTGCTGTCTGGTCAACATTGACGGCAAACCGGCGCTCGCGTGCCTCCGCAAACCGGAGCAGATGGCGGGGCACGACATCCGGACGGTCGAAGGGCTTCCCGAGCGGACGCGGCGAATCATCAGCGAAGCCTTCGTCCTCGAAGGGGGCGTCCAGTGCGGCTTCTGCATCCCGGGCATCGTCGTCCGCGCCGCGCACCTGATCGAGCAGGGCAAGACCGGCGATCGCGATGCGATCGGGAAGGCGCTCGACGGCCACATCTGTCGCTGCACCGGCTACGGCCGCATCATCGATGCGATTCAGACGGCCGGCGAGGCGCTGAACGACGGCGGCACGCTCCCGAGCCAGCCGCGCAGAGTCCCCGAGTTCCTTCGTCCCCAAGTCCCCTCGAACGGCCATGGCATCGGCGAGTCGCACGCGCGCGTCGGCGGCATCGCGCAGGTGCTCGGCGAGCGGCCGTACATCGACGACATGCAGATGCCGGGAATGTTGCATGGTGCGATGGTGCTGACCGAACACCCTCGTGCGAGGGTGCGAGGCATCCATACGGAAGAAGCGGCACAGAGTCCCGGGGTCGTGCGCATCTTCACCGCGCGCGACGTGCCCGGCGAGCGTGGCACCGGTCTCGCCGTGCCCGACCTGCCGATGTTCGTGGCGGTGGGCGAGGTCACCTGCTGCGTCGGCGACTTCATCGCGATGGTCGTCGCAGACACGCAGTTTCACGCGCGGCAGGCCGCGAAGAAGATCAAAGTCGATTACGAGGTGCTCGAGCCGATCACTGATCCATTCAAGGCTCTCGAGCCGGATGCGCCGCGCGTCCACTCGGACGACGCGTTCCGCCCGGCGCCGAACGTGATCGACTTCCCAACGAAGTTCGGACGCGGTGACGTCGAGGCGGCGTTCGCGAAGGCCGCGCACGTCATCGAGGCGACCTACCAGACGCAGCCGGTTGACATCGCGTTCCTCGAGCCGGAGTCGTGCCTGGCCTATCCGCTGGACGCGGACCTGGAGGGCGAGATCGCGCTTGCGGCCAGCGGCGGCGCGTTTGGCGCCAAGGAAGAACTCTCGATTCAGGCGCAGACCGCGATGGCCGCGCATCTGCTCGGCCGTCCCGTGAAGACGACGCTGACGCGCGAGCAGTCGACGCAGCATCACGTCAAGCGGCATCCGATGACGATCACGCTGAAGGTCGGCGCGGATGCGGAAGGCCACCTGCTCGCGGTGAGGTCGCGGATCGTCGGCGATGCCGGCGGCTACGCCGGGACGAGCGGCAAGTGCCTGCTGCGAGCGGCGTGCCATTCGTGCGGGCCGTATCGCGTGCCGAACGTCGACGTGGAATCGAAGGCGGTCTACACGAACAACCCGACGAGCGGCGCGATGCGCGGCTTCGGCACCAACCAGGCGCACTTCGCCATCGAAGGCGTGATGGACATCCTCGCCAGGAAGGTCGGCGTGGACGGCTGGGAGATCCGCTCGCGCAACATCCTCAACCCCGGCGACCAGTTCGCCACCGGACAGGTGATGCGCGAGAGCGTGCGCGGCCTGCGCGAATCGCTCAACGCGGTGAAGAACATCTACCGCAACGAGAAGTTCGCCGGCGTCAGCTGCGGCATCAAGAGCACCGGCATCGGCAACGGCACCACCGAAGAGGGGCGCGTCATCATTCGCGTGATTGATGCCGACCACGTCGAAATCCTCAACGGCTACACCGAGATGGGCCAGGGCGTCTACACGGCGACGATGCAGGCGGTGTGCGAGGAGACGGGGCTGCCGGACACCATCATGGACGTGCACTGGGACAAGGAGCTCGGTGCGATTTGCGGCGAGACGTGGGCATCGCGCGCAACGACGTTGAGCTGCGCGGCCGCGCAGAAAGCCGCGCACAAGCTCGCCGACGATCTCAAAACACACTCTCTCGGCGAGCTCGCCGGCCGCGAGTACATGGGGAGCGTCGTCTACAGCTTCACGACCAAGCCGGGCACGCCGGAAGCGAAGAAGGACCCGACGACGCACTTCACGTTCAGCTACGCGACGCAGGTCGTCATCCTCGACGAGGAGGGTCGCCTGAAGCGAGTGGTGGCGGCGCATGACGTCGGGCGCGCCATCAACCCGCGCCTCTGCGCCGAGCAGATGGAAGGCGGCGTCCACATGGGGCTCGGCTATGCGCTGTCGGAGAACTTCACCAGTACCAATGGCCGCCCCGACTCGCTCAAGATGCGCGATTTCGGCCTCGTCCCGGCCAAGCACATGCCCGAGGTGGACGTCATCCTCATCGAAGTGCCGGACGAGTACGGCGGCTACGGGGCGAAGGGGGTAGGCGAAATCGGATGCGTCGCGACGGCCAGCGCGGTGGCCTCGGCGCTGCACGCCTACGACGGCAAACGGCGGTTCAAACTGCCGATGGATGACGCGCCCGCGGCGTTGCCTCTTCTGCCAAAATCCCGAAGAAAGATATAATCCTCATTCCGCCCTTTCGCCCTTAAGGGGACCCTAACGGAATGAGAGCATTCGAGTTCTACGCCGCCAGAAACGCGAGCGATGCCGTCGCCCTGCTTGCCCAGCATGGCCCGAAGGTGAAGGTGCTCGCCGGCGGCACGGACCTTCTTGCCGACCTGAAATTTGCCGCCGCCAGCCATCACCCGCAGGTGGTGGTCGACATCTCCCGCGCCGACGACCTGCGCGGTATCCAGATGACAGATCAGGGGTTACGCATCGGCGCCCTGGTTACGCACACCGAGATCATGGATTCGCCGATCATACGCGAGCAGCTGCCGGCGCTGGTGGATGCGGCGCACACGATCGGCGCGGTCCAGACGCGAAACCTCGGCACGCTCGGCGGCAACCTCGTCACCGCGGTCCCCTCGATGGACAGCGGCCCGACCCTCGTCGCGCTGGATGCGATCGTGACGGTTGCGGGACCCGAGGGGAAGCGGCAGATGCCGATTGTCCAGTTCTGGGTCGGTCCGCGCAAAACCATCCTCAAGACGAGCGAAATCCTGGTCGACATCATCATCCCGAAGGAGAACGTCGGAAAGCCGACGCATTTCCTGAAGTTCGGCCTGCGCAAGGGGCAGGCGCTGGCGCTCGTGAACGTCGCCGCGTCGTTCCACGTCGACGGCAACACGTTCAAGGCGCCGCGCATCGGTCTCGGCGCGGTGGCGCCGACGGTCATCCATGCGACCAGTGCCGAGAGCTTCCTCGAGGGCAAGCCGATCACGCCGGAGAACATGGCCGAAGCCGGCAAGCTGGCGGTCAACGACGCCAAGCCGATCAACGACTTCCGCGCATCGGCGACGTATCGGCGCGATCTGATCGCGGTGCTCACCAGGCGCGCGCTCGAAGGCGCATACGAACTTCACAGGAAACGAGAGGCGAAGTGATGGTCAGGGTGAGTCTCACAGTAAACGGCGAGAAGCGAGACGCGGAGGTGCCGCCGGAGACGACGCTCCTCAGGATGCTGCGTGAAGCGTTCAACCTGACCGGCGCCAAGCTCGGATGCGACGTGGGTGACTGCGGCGCGTGCACCGTCATCGTTGACGGCAAGCTGGTGAACTCGTGCCTGATGCTCGCGGGCCAGGTCGACGGTCGCGACGTGCTCACGATCGAAGGACTCGCCACCGCTGACAACCTTCATCCGATTCAGAAAGTCTTCGAGGAAAAGGGATCGCTGCAGTGCGGCTTCTGCGGACCGGGCGTCATTCTGTCGGCGAAGTGGCTGCTCGATCAGAATCCGGACCCGAGCGTGCCGGACATCCGCGATGCGCTCTCCGGCAACCTGTGCCGCTGCACCGGCTACACGAAGATGATCGAAGCGATTCAGACGATCGCGCGCGAGAGGACAGTGTAGGGCGCGGCTTACGCCGCGCCGTTGGAGAACAGATGGAAACCACGACCAAGACCGGAACCCTCGTCGAAGCCGAAGAACTGCTGCGCGCGCGCACGCATTCGCCGCTCGTGCCGCTGCCGATCGAGGTGCGCGGTCCGGAGCCGAATCGTCAGACGCCCGCCGTCGGCCAGCGCACGACGCGTCCCGATGCCAGGACGCACGGCCTCGGCCAGACGAAGTACATCGACGACTTCTACGTCCCGGGCATGCTCTACGCGAAGATCAAGCGCGCCGGCGTCGCCTCCGCGCGCATCACCAAGGTGGACACCAGCGAGGCCGAGGCGATGCCCGGCGTCGTCGCGGTGATTACGGGCAAGGACATCCCGGTCAACTCGTTCGGCCCCTCGCTGAAGGATCAGCCGGTGCTCGCGCACGAGCGCGTGTTCCACGCGGGCGACGGCGTGGCGGCGGTCGCGGCCGTCACCGAGCAGATCGCGGCGGACGCGCTCGAGAAGATCAAGATCGAGTACGAGGAGTTCGCGCCGGTGCTCGATCCGCTCGAATCGCTGAAGCTCGAAACGCCCGGCGTGCACGCGCCGAGCGCGAACATCTACGGCCACAAGCTGATCAAGAAGGGCGACATCGAGAAGGGCTTCGCCGAGTCGTATCGCATCTTCGAGGCGAGCTTCCGCACGCAGATGGTCGAGCACGTGCCGCTCGAGCCGCACTCCTCGCTGGCGCAGTGGGATGCGAACGGCCGCCTGACGATTCACTCGACGCTGGGGCGCATCACGCTCGGCCGCGCCGACATCGCCCGCACCCTCGGCATCCCGATGAGCCGCATCCGCATCATCGCCACGGTGGTCGGCGGCAACTTCGGCGGCAAGAACGAAATCACCACCGAGCCCGTCATCGGGATGCTCGCGAAGAAGACCGGCCGTCCGGTGAAGTGCACGTTCACGCGCCCCGAGGAGTTCTACGCGTCGACGACGCGCCACCCGATCATCATGGATTACAAGACGGGCGTGACGAAGGAAGGGAAGATCCTCGCGCGCAAGGTTCGTCTGGTCCTCGACGGCGGCGCCTATTGCTCCTGGTCGGAGACGACGCTCGGCAAGGCGTGCATCCTGTGCGCCGGCCCGTACGAGATCGAAAACCTCGTCGCCGAAGCGTTCGTCGTCTACACGAACAAGACGATGACGGGCGCGATGCGCGGCTTCGGCGCCCCGCAGGTCTGCTTCGGCTACGAATCGCACATGGACGACATGGCGAAGGCGCTCGGCATCGATCCGCTGGAGATGAGGCTGCGCAATGTGCTCAAGGAAGGTTCGCTGAGCCCGACGAGCCAGGCGCTCCACAGCGTTGTCGTCAAGGAGTCGCTGCTGCAGGCGGCGAAGCGGTTTGGCTGGAACGTCCAGGGAGCAGGCCAAGGCCAGGGAGCACTGCCGTGAAACGGCGCGGACGCGGCATCGCCTGCATGTGGTACCCCATCGGGTTCACCGTCGCGGCCAACCCGAGCGCCGCGGTGGTGAAGGTGAACGAAGACGGCACCGCCACGCTGCTCACGGGAACCGTTGAAACCGGTCAGGGGTCGCTCACGATCCTGTCGCAGATCGTCGCGCAGGAGCTCGGCATCGCCGCCGAGGACGTTCACGTCGTGTCGGCCGACACCGACACGACGCCGATGGACACCGGCGCCATCGCGAGCCGCACGACCTACGTCACCGGCAACGCCGCGCGGCTCGCGGCTGAAAAGTGCAAGCTGATGATGTTCGACGTCGCCGCCCCGATGCTCGGCGTCAAGCCGAATCAGCTCGAGGCGCGCGACCATCACATCGTCGTCAAGGGGTACCCGCAGCGGAAGGCCCACATCGGCGACGTGGCGAACCACGCGCGCGTGGTCAGCGGC
>QHWQ01000195.1 GCA_003222635.1 Acidobacteriota bacterium
AACCGGATTCCGTACGCGCGGCTGCGCATCGGCGACGGCGATTCGGCCCGCGGCGATTTCGCCCGCAGCAGCGGCGATCTGTTCGTGCCGGGAGGTTCGCTGTCGATCAAGGCCGGGTACCACGGCAAGGTCGAGCCGATTTTCAGCGGCGTCGTGCTCACTCAACGCATCGTCGTGCGGCGCGGCTCCTCATGGCTCGAGGTCGAAGCGCGCGACGCGGCGTTCGCGATGACGCTGGTTCGCAAGAACCGCTACTTCGAAAAGCAGAGCGACAGCGACGTCGTCGCAGCGCTGCTGAGCGACTACTCGAGCGACGGCATCTCGGCCGGCGATATCACCTCCACGAGCGTCGTTCACCCGCAGCTTCTCCAGTACCAGGCCACCGACTGGGACTTCATGATCAGCCGGCTCGAGGCGGCCGGCCAGATCTGCTTCGTTGACGGCGGCACAATCAGCAGCAGCACGCCATCGCTGTCGGGCAAGCCGGTCGCGGATGTTGGATTCGGCGCGACGGTGCTCGAGCTCGACGCCGAGATCGACGCGCGAACGCAAACGGGAGGCGTGCGGGCGCTCGCGTGGGATCCCTCGGGACAGTCCCTGCTCGACGTGTCCGCGACCGATCCCCAGTGGAGCGGCAACGGGAACCTGAGCGCGGACACATTGAGCGGCGCCGCGGGCCGCAAAGAGGATCTCCTCTGGCACGGCGGCGCGCTGGCGTCGGACGAACTGCAGTCGATCGCGGACGGCGCGATGCTGCGCGCCCGCCTTGCGGCGACGTGCGGACGCGTGCGGTTTCCGGGGGTGACGGCGGTGAAGCCGGGCTCCGTACTGACACTCTCGCGGCTGAGCGATCGCTTCAACGGCACGGTGTACGTCACCGGCGTGCGCCACGAATTCAGCGGCGGCAACTGGACCACCGACGCCGAGTTCGGCATGCCTCGCGAGACACACGCGGAACGCGTGTCGATGAGTCACGTGCCGGCAGCCGGACTCGCGCCGGCGGTGCACGGACTGCAGGTCGGCATCGTCACGGAGCTGGCCGGTGATCCGGGCAAAGAGCATCGCATTCGCGTCAAGGTCCCGCTCGCGGGCATGGACGAACAGGGCGTCTGGGCGCGCGTCGCGACGCTCGACGCGGGCGATCAACGAGGCACCGTCTTCCGCCCCGAGAAGACAGACGAAGTGGTGCTGGGCTTCTTCCACGGCGATCCGGCGCAACCGGTCGTGCTCGGCATGCTCCACAGCAGCGCGAAAGCGCCGCCGCTGACGCCTACCGACGACAACGACGAGAAGGGATACGTCTCGCGCAGCAAGGTGGCGTTGAAGTTCGACGACAAGAAGAAGGTCGCGATCCTCGAAACGCCGGGCGGCAACCGCCTCACGCTGAGCGACGACGACGGCGGCATCACGCTCGAGGATCAGAACGGCAACGCGATCGTGATGAGCAAGGACGGCATCTCGCTGAAGAGCGACAAGAAGGCCGTGACGATCAAAGCCAAATCCGATCTGAAGGTCGAAGCCACGAACGCGGAAATCAAGGCGACCAGCGGCGCGACGGTCAAGGGCGGCAGCAAGGCGGAGATTTCGAGCAGCGGCCAGCTGACCGTCAAGGGCTCGATGGTCATGATCAACTGAGGGGACGGAAACAGATGCCTCCAGCGGCGCGAGCCGGCGACATGCATGTGTGCCCGATGGTGACGGGCGTCGTGCCGCACGTGGGCGGCCCGGCGTTGCCGCCCGGCGAGCCGACCGTGCTGATCGGCGGAATGCCCGCGCTGCGCGTGGGAGACATGCTCACGTGCACCGGGCCGCCCGACACCGTGGCCGCCGGAAGCGGCACGGTGATGATCGGCAGCATGGCGGCGGCGCGGCTCGGCGACCAGACGGCGCATGGCGGCAGCCTCGTCGTCGGCTGCTTCACCGTGCTGATCGGAGGCTGACGGTGGCGGACGACCAGCAATTCCTGGGCAAGGGCTGGGGCTTTCCGGTGACGTTCGGCAACCAGGGCCGGGCCGTCACCCTGGCGAAGGCAGAGGAGGACATCCGTCAGAGCCTCGACATCCTGCTGTCCACGCACGTCGGTGAGCGCGTGCTCAATCCGACGTTCGGCTGGAAGCGCGATTCGCTGATGTTCGAGCCGCTGTCAACCTCGTTTGCCGCGTATCTCGCGAGGGAAATCGAGACGGCGATTCTGTTCTTCGAGACGCGGATCACGCTCAACAGCGTGAACTTCGAGAGCGAGCCCAACCGGGAAGGGCTGGTGCTCATCAGGGTCGACTACACGGTCAAAACGACGAATACGCGGACCAATCTCGTGTACCCCTTCTACCTCACGCAGGCCACCAACGCATGACCACCGATCTGTTCCGGCGGTACGGGAACCTGCTGCGGTCGGACGGAACCAACCAGCTGCAGCGTCTGCTGCCGGCGCTCGAGGGCGATTACATCGTGCCCGACGAGCGATCGTTCTCCGACCTGGTCGAGTACGCGAGGAACGTCGCCGCTGAAATCCGCTACTACGATCTGAGCGGCCAGTCCACCGGCGACTGGACGCCGTTCGTGGAACTGCTGCTGGATCCGGCGAGCAATCAGCTGCTGCCCACGCCGCGCCTCGAATCCGTCCTCGACGCGCGCGCGGACTGGCCGCCGCACCTGGTGCTGTTCCTCGCGTTCGTCAAACAGTTTCAGCACCTGCAGAGCGATCTCAATCAGCTCACGCAGAAACATCTCCGCTACTACTACGAGACGGTGCTGGGCCTGCAACCGCGCGCCGCCTCGCCCGACGATGTGCACGTCGTGTTCGAGCTGGCGAAGAATGCGGAACCGACGCTGCTCAAGGCGGGCACGCTGCTCGATGCCGGCAAGGACGCCAACGGGCACCCGCTGGCGTACGCGACACAGAACGAACTGGTCGTCTCCGCGGCCGCCGTCAGCGGCATCGAGCGGCTGGTGATGGAGCTGGACCGCCGCGGCAACAGGCGCTTCTTCATCGCCGAGGGCTTCACCGATATTGAAGGGCCGAGCAAGTTCATGTTCGGCCGCGGACAACTCGACCTCGACGCGAGTCAGCGCTTCATGACGGAAGCGCCGCTGGGGTTCGCCGTGGCAGCGCCCATCCTCAACCTGGCCGAGGGCAATCGCACGATCACGCTCCTCGCGCACCTCGCCGCGCCGCCATCGCCGGTGGTCGAACAGAGCTTCGAGAACGCGCTCGAGGTGACGCTGACCGGAGCCAGGGGATGGCTGCCGGCCGATCAGGTTCAAGCGAGCTTGATGGCCGATGATGGCTCGGGGAAGCCCGCGCTCTCGCTCACCGCGACGATCAGCGCCGCCGCCCCCGCGCTGGTCGCGTTCGACCCGGCGCTGCACGGATCGGGAGCGGCGGTTGGACGTCCGCTGCTGCGCTGTCTGATCAAAGGCGAGAGCGGTATCTACGATGTCCTCGACGGGCTGGTCGTCGAGAGCGTCGATCTGTCGGTCGCCGTCACAGGCGTCCACGCGCTGGTGGTCCAGAATCCGGACGGCCGGCTGAACTCGGGCCAGCCCATGCCGCTCTTCGGCGGTCAGCCGCAGATTGGCGGGGAGTTCTATATCGGGAGCGCCGAGGTGTTCGGCAAGCGGCTGACTTCCCTCGATCTGCACCTCGAGTGGAAATCGCCGCCCGAGGATTTTCTCGATCGCTACTACTCGTATTTCGATAACGTCGGCGGCCTCACCGCAGCGAGCTTCCAGAACCTGTTTGTGGCCAACCTCGATCTCCTCTACGGCGGCTCGTTTCGAGGCCTGGTCACGCAACCTCTGTTCGCGCCCTTTCCGACCGATTCCCGGACGATGTCGGCGGCCGCGAGCGCGTTCACCTCGGCATTCGCGCGCACTTCGACGCCGTATCTGGAGCAGGCTGATCTCGAACAGCCGGAGGCGTTCACTGCCGGCAGCCAGTATGGCTTCGTCCGCATGGTGCTGGCCGGACCTGCACGGAGCGATCTTGCCGGGAACGCCACGAGCGTGCCCTTCGAGGCCTTTGGCCACGGTGCGTTTCCACGACGATACGCGAACCAGGCGATAGCCCTCAGTCAATGGACGGTGGGGTCGGGGACGACGAAACCGCAGTTGCCGAGTGAGCCGTACACACCCGTCCTCAAAAGTCTGACCCTCGACTACAGCGCGACTTCGTCCTTCGTTCCGGGCGACGTGGAGAGTCACGCATCAATGCTGATCGCCGGTCCGTTCGGCGCCACGCGGTCCGGCGCGCGGGCGGCCGCTCGCCTGGTCCCGCAGGTCGAAGGGCAGGCGGCGCTCTATCTCGGCATCGAGCACATGCAGGCGCCTGCGAACCTCTCGCTGCTGTTCCAGATCGACGTCGGCACCGCCACCTCGGCGCAAGTGTTGAAGCCCGGCGACACGACGTGGAGTTATCTCGGCGCGGGAGATGCGTGGCAGGCGCTGGCGTCGTCGGGAGTGCTCAGCGACAGCACCGAAGGCTTTCAGAAGCCCGGCGTGATCACGATCGCGGTGCCACGGGAGGCGACCCTCGAACACGACACGCTGCGGTCCGGCCTCGTGTGGCTGCGCGCGCTGATCGAGGGCGCGCCCGAGGGCGCGTCGAAAACCGTCGACGTGACGCCCAACGCGGCGCTGGCGCGGTTGCAGCCCCGCGCCGGCCTGACGCTCGAAGACTACGAGCAGCACCTGCTCACCGGGTTGCCGGCCAACACCATCGCGCGTCTCGTGCAGCGCAACGCCAACATTCCACGAGTCCGGCAGCCGAACCCGTCGTTCGCCGGACGCGTGCACGAAGGCGATCCCGAGTACTTCCGGCGCAGCAGCGAGCGGCTGCGCCACCGGAACCGGGCGGTCACGGCGTGGGATCTCGAGCGCCTCGTCCTCGAAGCCTTCCCTGAGGTCTTCAAGGTCAAGTGTCTGCCGCACACCGACGCGGATGGAGCGTTCAAGGCGGGCGATGCCGCGCTGGTCGTCGTGCCGAACCTGCGCAGCGCGGTCGTGATCAACGTGCTGGAGCCGCGGGCCAGTGCGGTGCTGTTGGAGGAAATCGAGGCGCATGTGGCGGGAATGGCGTCGTCGTTTGCGACCGTACACGCCATCCAACCCGTGTTCGAGCGTCTTCGCGTGGAGGCTGACGTCGTGTTCAGCCCCGGTCGCGACCCGGGATATTACGCGAGCGTTCTGAACGAGGACCTGAAGCGGTTCTTGTCTCCGTGGGCGTACGAGAGCGGGGAAGACATCGTGTTCGGCGCGCGCATCTACCGCTCGGAAATCCTGGCGTTCATCGAAGGGCGCGACTACGTCGAGCCAAGCCGCGGCCAGCCGTCGCCGACATGGTGATTGGTGACGACTTCATCGTCGGGCACGGCGTCGAGGTCGCCGAGACGACGCAGCCACAGGCGATCCTCGTGTCGCACCGGCAGCACCTCATCACGGCGATCGCCGCCGGCTCTGAAACGTGCGCGGGCGTGACGAAATTGGGCATCGGCAACATGGCGGTGGGAATCGACTTCTTCGTGCAGCCGGAGCCCGCGCCATGAGCGCGGGGCGTTCGGCGTTCACGAGTTCGACGTTGATCTATTGAGTCGGCAAAGCTGGCGGAGCACCATATGAGCGAAAAAACGCGAGACTCTCTCAAATCGAAGTTCAGTGACGGCGAGCGGCCCTCGGGATCGGATTTCGGCGACCTGATCGACAGCTACGTCAGCAAGCAGAACGACTTCGACGGCGACGGCAACCTGCAGTTGACCCGCGGCGTGCGCCTGGGTGACAGCGCCGCCACCGTTGCGGGCGGACTGAGATTCAACAGCAACCAGCTCCAGGTCTTCACCGGCGGCGCGTGGACAAACGTCTCCTCGACGGGCGGCGGCGGCTTTCAGACCGGGCCGACGATACCAGGGCAGCCCGCGGTGGCCCGCGATTCGTTTGTCGGCATCGGAAGTTTCCCGGCGGCGCCGCAGTTCAAGTTCGAGGTGCAGCTCGCCGCCAACGACGGACCCGGCAACGAAGTGCGCTTCGGCAACGTCGTGTGCGGCAACGGCGCCGGCCTCACCTTCCAGACGTCCGCCGTCATCGCCCATCAGCAGCAGGCCGCGATCAACATCAACAACAACTTCGCCCTGCGGCAGGTCTCGACCGGCGAGCTGCACCTGAATGCGCCGACGGGTCAGCTCATCAGCCTCCGCCAGGGCGGTTTGTCGGTGCGACTGGGAATCTCGGCTCTCGGCAACGTGATTGTGGGCGGTCAAAGCGAGCTGGCGGGCGCTCCGGCAGGGTCGGTTCTTCAGGTGTTCGGAGGAGCGTTCAAGAACGACGGTACCGGCACGTGGTCCTTCACCTCCGACGCTCGCACCAAGGACGACGTGCAGGATCTGGATCTGGGGCTCGCGCAGCTGCGACAGGTGCGGCCCGTGCGCTATCGGTACAACGGGCGCGCCGGCACGACGGCGGGGCGCGCCGGCGTCGGCGTCATCGGCCAGGAAATCGAGGCGATCGTTCCAGAGACGGTCCAGCGCATCAGCGTTGCCGACGACCCGGATCTCCACGACCTGCGCGTCTTCGATCCCTCGGCGCTGACGTATGTGTTGATCAACGCCGTGAAAGAGCTGGCGGCGAAGGTCGAGCACCTGGAGAAGGCGCTCGCCGCGACGACGGCGCCTGCGTCGAGCACGAGTCCGGCCATCGCGTGAGGCTCGTGTCGCGTCATGAGCGAGCCGATCAGCATCTCGAGCGCGCCGCCTGCGCTGGCGTCGATGAACTACACCGCCCTTCGCGAGGGCGGCATGGCGTTGATCCGGAAGTGGGCCGGCGAGAGCTGGACGGATCACAACATCCACGATCCCGGCATCACCATTCTGGAAGCCTGCAGTTACGCGATGACCGAGCTGGGCCTGCGGCTCCAGCTCGATATCGGCGATCTGCTGCGCAGCGGCGAATCGATCAAGAACGCGGACCTCGCGCCCGCGGATCGGGTGATGCCGGTGGGTCCGGTGACGCCCAACGATCTGCGCAGGGTCCTGCTCGATCATCCGCTCGTCCGTGACGCGCAGCTCTTCTTGCCCGCCGACGGCGAGGTGCTCCTCTACGGTCCGCCGCTGACCTATACACCCGGCTCGTCACGGATTCGGCCCGGCGGGTTGTATGAAGTACTCGTCGAACTCGCCGACCCGGACCTCGAGCAGGATCTGAACAGCAACACCTATTCATTCCAGGTCACGTCGGGCGGACAGAACTACGACGTTGACATCGCCCTGCCCTTCTGGGACGACGTCGAGGCCGCGCCTTTCCGCGAAGGCGCGGTCGTGACCGCGGCCGCCATGGTTCTGGACGGCGGTCAGGCCTGGCGCGCGCTGCCGGAGCCGCAAAGCTTCTTCGGCAAGATCGACATCACGTACCAAACGACGGCCGGAACGAGTCACGTCATGACGTGGGCCGTGCTGCAGGTCACGTCGGTGCTCCCGCAACCGGGTGCCGTCCTTCCCGGAATTCTGACTGCGGCGCAAACGGCCGTGGAGACGGTCGCCGCGCCCAACGCGCCGCTGGTGCCGTTCGCCGACCGCGTGCGCCGAGCCGCTGCGGCCGTCACGCAACTGCAGACCTATCTGGCGGGCTGGCGCAATCTGGGCGAGCAGGCCGTGCGCATCGGCGTGCCGCGCGTGCAGGAAGTCGCGGTGCGCGCGCGCATCGAGGTCACCGGCGGCATCGACGTGGAACAGCTCGTGGCGAACATCTTTGTCGAACTGGACAAGATGCTCTCACCCCGCGTGCGGTTCGAGTCGCTGTCCGCGCGCCGAAGCACGACGCCCGATCCCGACGCCATCTACGACGGCCCGCTGCTGCGCAACGGTTTTCTCGCCACCGACGCCCTGGACATGGCGCATCCGTCCGTCCTGTTCTTGTCGGATGTCCTGCGCGTGATCATGCGACAGCGCAGCGCCGCCGGGACCGACGTGGTGACGCAGGAGAACCCGGCCGGCCGCGACATCGTCGCGGTGACGGACCTCGCGCTGACGAACTACATCAACAACCGTCCGATTACGTCGGATGCGGAAAACTGCTTGACGCTGGTTGAAACCGAGCGCTATCGGCCGCGCCTGAGCGCGGCGAAATCGCGCCTCGTCCTGGTGCGCAACGACTCCGAAGTGGGCTACGACACCGAGCGCGTGGAGCTGCTCGTCGCGGACGCACTCGCGAAGGTGGACCAGGCATCGCGCACGGACGACGCGTCGCCGGTGTGGCCCGTGCCGCGCGGCGATCTGCTGCCGATCGACGAGTACACCCCGCTCCAGGAAGAATTGCCGGCCATCTACGGCGTCGGTCACGCGGTGCTGCCGGACAGTGCGGGGACGAGCCGGCTGGCAGGCGTGCGGCAGCTGCAGGGGTACCTTCTCCTCTTCGAGCAGATGCTCGCGGACGTCACCGCGCAGCTCGCGAACGTCAACCGGTTCTTTTCAGGTGACGCGAGCGAAGACACCACGTACTTCACGAGGCCCCCGTTCGACCTGCCGGGTGTGCCGAGCCTGCTGAGACGATTCACTCCAGGCGGCAACTGGGGGACCTTCATCAGCGACCCGAACAACCCCGTCGCACGCGCCCTGCACGACGCGGCGGAAAGCCGGACGGAGGTGCTCGACCGGCGCAACCGGATGCTCGATCATCTGCTGGCGCGCCAGGGTGAAGACATGGTCGCGTTCGGCCAGGAGCTGCACCGCTGGGCACGGCTGGAGCTCGCCGCGGTGAACCTGCCGCCCGGTCAGCAGGCCGCGAGCATCGCCGCGCGGCGTGACGCGGCAAATACCCGGCTGGTTCACATCAAGGCGGCGCTGTTGCGCGATGCGCCGGAGCTGAACGCCTTCCGCCTCCTTGCCAACAGCAATCCGCTGTTCGGTGAGACCGACCTGCTCCGCGTGACGCCTGCCGGGGCGCAGTTCACCTGGCAGCTGGCTCCGGACAATCAGGAGCGCCTGCGCTCCGTCAGTCTGTTCGATACGGAGGCGGCTGCACACGTCGATGGCGAGCACTCGCTGGCATTCGCGGCCCGGCCCGAGCTCTACGTCGTCGTGGACATCGGCGGAGGCCTGCGACGGCTGAACGTGATGGACGGGGTGACCGCCGCCGCTCGCGTCGTTGCGGAGAGCTCGCAGACCTTTGCCGGCGATCCGGCCGCCAGGGCGGCGATCGCGGAGATTGCCGGCCTCTTCGCGCAGGTGCGGATCGAGTCGTCGCCTTCGCCATTCGAGCGGCGCGTCGCGTACCTCACGGGCATTCGCCACCAGCGGCGCCGCCGGTTGCTCACGGCGACGAACATGAACTTCGCGATCGTCGATGACCCGCCCGGCGGTGGGCTCTTTGGAAAGCGGTGGCGTCTGTTCGAGCTGCCTGGGAATACGGGGCAGGTGTTGCTGAACAGCCCGCAGCGGTTCGATGCCGCCACCGATGCGGCCGCGATCAGGCTGGCGCAGGATTCGATTCGCCAGGTCCTGCGCTACGGCATGGACGAATGGAACTACGCCGTCTCGACGGCTGCGCCGTTCACGTATCAGCTGACGGATCCGTCCGGAACCGTTCTCGCGGTCCGTGACGCGCCGCTGGGATCGGCAAGTGACGCCCAGCGCGCATTGGCGACGACCGTCGATCTGCTGTATGGCAGCTACGGCGCCGAAGGCTTCTATCTCATCGAACACCTGCTCCTGCGCCCGCGGCAGTCCGGCGATCCGTTCCTGTCGCTTCCCGTACAGCAGGGAGGCGTCGAGCGGGATCCCTACGGCCAGCGAATCACGCTTGTCTTTCCGTCCGGATACGCGCGCGACTTCTCTCTCGACCGTAAGACGGCGCCGACGAGGCTGGTGACGCCGGATCGATTTCGCGACCCCGAGTTCCGGAATTACGCCGAACGGGTGATCCAGCAGGCATGCCCCGCGCACCTGATGCCGACCGTGTACTGGGTGGATCAGTCACTTCCAGGTAGCCCGCTGCTGCCAGGCAGCTTCGACATGTTCGAGGAGCGCTATTTCGACTGGCTCGACACCGTGCTCATTCCAGGCGCCCTCGCCGCCATAGTTGACGCGGCGCGCGGCGCCATGGTGGAAACGCTGAATGCCATCGCCAATGACACGCCCTAATCGGCATCGCATTCAACGTCAGATCATCGAGCTCGCCGTCAGCGGCATTGCCGACGCTCCGGCCGTGCAGCAGCAACTGGCGGCTCCGTTCTGGGATCGTGCCCTTCCGCAGCTGCAAGACGTGTTCGATCGCGCGGCCGGTCCGGACGAACTGTTGCGGCTCGACCGCCTGGAGCTCGATCTCGGAACAATCGGCGGCGACGACTGGCCGACGGCAGGCATTCAGAGCCCTGGCGGCAGTTTCTGTTCTTCCTGGCGCACGGCCGCCTGCCATGGTGGGCCACCTCGCCGGTCCGACATTGGAACGACGAGTTGTGGGCGGGCTCTGACTCCGACTGGAACGCGCTCGGCGAACTGGTGTCGTCTGACCATCGCGTACGGGCACGGCTCGCGTACTCCGTCGACGACCGCTTCCTCGAAGGCGCGATCGGCCGCTGGTCGGGCGTGTTCGACGCGGCGCGAGTACTGGAGCAACTGACGCCGGCGGATCTCGGCGCCGATCCGCGACGCCGGTGGCGTCGCGGCTTCTGGATGATGCTGCTCGATTGGGTGGCGGCGAGCGGATTTCGATCGCCTGGCGGCGGCCCGCAGCTTGTTCGTGATCTGAAGATGCTGCGCGCCATGTACGAGTCCGAGTCCGACAGTGGGCCATCGTCGGCGCTCGCGCGGGTGACGAGCGACGGTCCAGCGCGCGATGGTGCGAAGCGCGAAGGTCCAGCGCGCGAAGGGCGGATGCCACCCTCCGGCGTGGATCTTCCCGAGCCGTGGCGCGCGTGGTGGCTATCGCGGGACAACACGGCACCGTTCGAACGTGCCGCGACCGTCCCACGCAGCGACGGCGCCGGCGGCGTGAAAGGCCGCGCACCAGTGATGCCGACGACACACGCGGCGCGCGTTTCGGCGAAGGCGAGACCCGTCGAAGACGAGGCGATCTATCTGAGCGGCGCCGGCGCAGTGCTCGTACATCCGTTTCTGGAGCAGCTGTTTCGCGAACGCGGGCTGCTCGACGGCAAGCGCTTTCGCGGTCTCGAGGCGCGCGATCGCGCCGTGCAGATGATCGGAGTGATGACCTTCGGCCGCGCCGACGTGGCGGAACACGAGCTGGTGCTGGCGAAGGTGCTGTGCGGCGCGGCGATCGAGGAACCGCTCGAGCCCGTGCTGCTCGAGGACGACGACGTCGCCGCGTGCGACGCGCTCGTTCGCGCGGTGCTCCAGCACTGGACCGCGCTGCGCAGCAGCTCGCCCGAATGGCTGCGCGCGCAGTTCTTTCTCCGTGAAGGAAAGCTCGAGGACGTGGATTCCGGCCGCAGGCTGACGATTGAGCGCCGCGCGCAGGACGTGCTGCTCGCTCGCCTTCCGTGGGGCGTCGGCGTCGTCGCGCTGCCGTGGCTCCCGGCACAGATGTTCGTGCATTGGCTTGACTGACAAGGAGTGTGCAACGTGATCTTCAAGATTCCTCCTGTCCGGAGGTCGTCGTCGGGACGGACCAAGGGTCTGGCGCTGTCGATGATGCTCGTCGCAACCGGCGCCCACGCTGCGGTGCAGGACATCACGGTGGGTCCCAACCCGCCGTGCGGTCCGAATGTCGACTATTCCTACGCCGCCCGGCCTGGCCTCCCCGTGAACGAGACCATCGGGCAATCCGGCGCCACCGGCAACGTCCAGTGGGAGTTTGCGCTGTTCGAAGGGGTGCCAGGAATGTGTGTGCAAGACGGGGCCAATCAGAAACTCGCACACTGCGGCGGCCTCGACGTCACGCTTCCCAACGAACCTAACCAGACAGTGTCGAACATGGCGAAGGTGACGCTGACGGCCAACCCCACGAATAGCGACCTCAACAAAGAGGGATACCTCACGTTGCGGGTGACAGACAGTGCGGCGGGCAACGCCTGCGCGACCCGGAGATACCGGCTTCGCGTGATCAGCGGAGGCAGCGGATGGGGCGACCCGCATATGACGACCATCGACGGCGTGCACTACGACTTCCAGAGCGCAGGCGAGTTCGTCGCATTGCGTGGAGAGAAATTCGAGGTGCAGACCCGGCAGCGGCCCGTGTCCACGACGACTGTTCCGGGCCCGAGCCAGTACACCGGCCTGGGGGTGTGCGTCTCGCTCTATAGCGCCGTCGCCGCCCGAATCGGCTCGAACAAGGTCACGCTGCAGCCGAATCTGAACGGCCAGCCCGATCCGAGCGGCCTCCAATTGCGCGTGAACGGCAACCTCGTCACCACGTTCCCCGAAGGCGGAATCCCTCTCCGCGCCAACCGCAGCACCGATCCGCGGGCCGCACTCGAAGGACGCGTCGTGCGAGGAGAGGGCGGGACGTACGAGTTCGACGACGTGGACGGGACTCAGTTGGTGGCCACGCCGCAGTACTGGAACGCTCACCAGACGTGGTACATGAACCTCGACGTCTACCAGACGTCCGCGGGCCAGGGAATCTGGGGCAAGCTCGCTGGCGGCAGCTGGCTGCCGGCGCTTCCTGACGGCACCTCGCTCGGCGTCATGCCGCAGCCGCTGGATCAGCGTTACCAGGACTTGTACGTCAAGTTCGCCGATGCGTGGCGAGTGGATAAGACGAGCCCGAGCCTGTTCGATTACGCGCCGGGCACGAGCACGGCGACGTTCACGACGACCGACTGGCCGCGGTTCAACGCCCAGTCGTGCCTCATCCAGAACGAGCCTCCAGCCCAACCGACCACTCCGCAGATCGCCGCGCAGGCGTGCAGCGCGATTGCCAATCCCGCGGCGAAGGCGGACTGCACGTTCGACGTGATGGTGACCGGAGAAACCGGGTTCGCGCAAACGTACGCGACCTCCCAGGCATTCCGGCCGAACGGACCCGGCTTCCAGCCCGTGCTCCCCGGCACGGGAAGCACGCCGGTGCCGCCGAAGCCCGTGAACAAGTGGCCGTGGTGGTGGTGGATTCCGATTCTGATCGTCGTGCTGATCGTCATCGCCGTCCTGATCACGAGGAAGCCGACGACGGCATAGCGGGATGAAACGAGAACACCAGGAAACGGCGCTGCGAAGCCGGACGTCAGCGGAAAGCGACGCCTCACCGAGCGTTGCGTATCTCGCCCGATCGTTCCGGCACTTCGAGCGCGTTCTGGAACGGCGGCTGCGCGCCCGCTTCGGTCACGGTGCCGAAGCGGGCACGTCCCAGGACAGCACCGAGGTGGCGTTGTTGCCGGATGACAGCCCATTCGGCCGGTTCGTCCGCGACTCTGCGCGCGACGAGGAGTCGCAGTTGCTGGTCCTGCTGGCTCTGGCGCCATCGATGAAGCCGGAATTCTTCGACGTGCTTGTGCAGAAGGTCGCCCCTGGCGCCAGCGACCACCCGGAGCTTGGCGGCGTGCGCGGCCGGCAGCATCGCGGGTTCATCCCGACAGGCGACACCGCGCTGTTTCTTCTCGCCGGCGACGACCTCGACGCGCGTGCGCGCTGGCAGACGCTGCTGTGCGGCGACCATCCGCTCATGCAGAAGGCCATCGTGTCCCTGGAGGAGGCGCCGGAGGGCGACCCTCCCATGAGCGGCCGGCTGGTCCTGGACAGCGAGTACGCCGAGCGCTTCATCAGCGGCAAGGCTCGCGCGCCGCGACTGAGCATGCGGTTTCCGGCGCAGCGTCTGGAAACGGCGATGCGATGGGACGACGTGGTGCTGGCGCCGCACACGCTCTCGGAACTCCGCGCGCTGGAGAACTGGATCCGGCAAGGCGACGTGCTCATGAATCAGTGGAACATGCGCCACAAACTGCGGCCCGGCTGTCGGGCGCTGTTCTTCGGGCCGCCGGGCACGGGCAAGACGCTCACCGCGACCGTGCTCGGCCAGGCGACGGACCGGCAGGTCTACAAAGTCGATCTCTCGACCGTTGTCTCCAAGTACATCGGTGAGACCGAAAAGAACCTCGCCAACCTGTTCGATCGGGCGGAGCACAAGGAGTGGATTCTGTTTTTCGACGAAGCCGACGCGCTGTTTGGAAAACGCACGCAGGTGCGCGACGCGCACGACCGTTACGCCAACCAGGAAGTGTCGTTTCTGCTGCAGCGCGTCGAGACGTACAACGGCCTCGTCATTCTCGCCTCGAACCTCGCGAACCACGTCGATGACGCGTTCGCGCGCCGGTTCGAGCACCTGATTCACTTCCCGATGCCTCGCCACAACGAACGGCTCCTCATCTGGAAGAAAGGACTGCCGGGCCCGGCATCGCTGGAGCCCGGGATCGACCTTTCGCAGATCGCGATGCGCTACGAATTGAGCGGCGGCATGATCATGAACGTGATCAGGTACGCGTCCCTGCAGGCGATTGCGAGGAGCGAGCGCGTCCTGCGGCACCAGGATCTCCTGGACGGGATTCGTCGAGAGTACGCGAAGGAGAGCAGGGTGGAGTAGGGCGATGGGCAAGTCCACCGAGCGAGCGGCGAAGGAGTCTGGCGCGTCGCGTCATGCCTCGCCGTTTTTCAAGTCCGGCGAGAGCCGCGGCGCGTTCTTTCAGCCGAAGCTCGCCGTCAATACGCCCGGCGACCACCTCGAGCAGGAAGCGGATCGCACGGCCGACCGCGTCATGGCGGCGCCGGCGGGTCACGCCTCCGAGACGACGACCTCCGCGAGCGCCGCCGCATCGGTGCAGCGTGAGCCGAACGACCAGTCCAGCAAGGTGGTGACAGAAGGTCTCTCGCTCACCTACGAGGAGCTGAAGGACCAGCCCGGCTTCGAGGAATGGAAAGAGAAGCAGACCGCCGCGCTCAAGTTCAAGCTCTGGGAGAACCAGCCGACGGAGCTCAAGGTCGGGCTCATCGGCTTCGGTCTCTCCAGCGCCGGAATCCTCGGATCCACGTTCGCCCTCGATCCGCGGCTTCGCCGCGAATCGATCGACGCGCTGCAGGACACCAACGTCCTGCTGCCCCTCAGCCTGCTGCCGTATTCCGAGTACTTCCCGCTCTCGGGCTTCAAGTACAAGCTGCCCACCGCCTCGGACGCTCCATACACGTTCCAGACGGAATTCAACTTCGACGCCTGGTTCAAGCTGGCGCGCGAGAAGTGGAACATCCCGAAGGTGAGCTTGAGCGTTGGCGTGGACAGCGCCTACCAGGGGCAGTCCGGGTTCGCACCGCTCACCGGCGGCAACATCAAACTGAAATTCGGCGGCGGCATCGTCAACCTCACCGGGTTCTACAACGAGGCCTTGCCGCCCACGCCGATGTTGATCAGCGACCCGGCGCGCGGCGAGCCGCCGGTCTGGCTGATGCGCTCTCTGCCCGGTCAGCTGGAAAGCAACCTGCCAAGAGGCAGCGGTGTCTTTCTCACCGTGGACGTGATGCGTCTGCCGGACCTGTTCAAGAAGGAGGTGCCGAAGCGGGACGAGGCCGTGCAGCGCAAGGAGAACGGGCCGGGAGACGCGCACGGGTCCGCGCCCGTCGCAACGCCTGCTGTCGATCAAGAACTTGGTTCCGGAACGCGAGAGGCGCTGCCTCCTTCCACGCAGGCGTTCATGGAGGAACGGTTCGGCAACGACTTCTCCGGCGTGCGCATCCACAGGAACGCACACGCCGTCGGGGCAGCGGCTCCTCGCACACGAGCTCGCGCACACCCTGCAGCAGACCGGCGGCGTGCAGCGCCAGAAGAGCTCCGCTCCGGCATCGATTGTCGACGACCTGCGGGAGCTTCTCGAAAAAGGCAGCTACGGCGCGGCGTACCTGAAACTGTGCGACGAGGTCGACTGGGAAGGTATCGCGGCGAAGAAAAAGTGGCTCGCCGACCAGGCGGAAATCCGTCTGCTGTTCCTCAAGCACCGGCCCCCGACGGTGATCGCCGATCTGTACTCGGACCAGGAGCTGATGCTGTTTGCTCCGGAGAAGGCGTTTTCGCTCATCGATTGCTGGCATCAACTGGAGTCCGAGAAGCAGACGCTGTACGTCGACAACCTCCGCCTGTTCGATTACCTGCTCGCCACGATCTCGCCCTACTCGGGTATGGCGATCGACGCAGAGGTCAAGCAGCTCATCGCCACGATCGACAAGAAGTCGTACACCAGCGACGCGCGGAACCCGGAGCTCCATGTCATCAATCTGCTGGCGCCGTCCGTCGATCGAAAAATCAAGTTCTACGAGCGGTTCAAGCCGCTCAAGCCGCTCGGTCTGCTCGACGCCGTCCAGAAGAAGTTCGATCCGTTTACAGGCTTGTCCATCGCCACGATGGAGAAGCTGACGGACACCAACGAGGTCGATCGAGAGAAGGCGCTCGAGATCTACAACATCCTGAAGAAGCTTCCCGACGAGGAGCCGCGCCGCGCGTTCCTGGAAACCGCGCTGTTTGCCGGCGCGCTGGAAGCGGACAGTGATGCGCAGAAGTATTACAAGGAGAAGTACAAGCAGCAGTACAAGGCGCTGCCGCACAACTGGGACTTCGCGCTCCGGTTCTGGAACTGGGACGCGCCCTTTGCCGATCGCCTCACCGTGGACCATGTCGCGCTGATGAGCAACGCGCTGTTCTACGAGGACGTCGAGCGGCGCAAGTTCGGCTTCGATCGCGGCATCGAGGGAGCCGAAGGCAGGACCGTCGCCGATCCGGGTGGCACGCGCATCGCGGACTCGGCGCGGCTGATCTCCGAGCTCAATACCGACCGCAACTTCAACGATCCGCGCCGGCTCGCCATCCTGCTGGCCATCGCCGTGCGCGGCGGATTGGAGAAGGGGGTCACCGACCAGGTGCTCCTGCCGCGGGACGCCGCGCAGACGATACCCGCGGAATCCCTGGCCGTCGTCGAACGCTACGGCTTCCTCGCAAAGAACAAGTTCACGTATCGCGACGATGCGATGAACACGGACGCGAAACACGACGCGTCCCGCACCTGGTACATCGTCACGCGAACGCTGTTCAAATGGGACAGCGGCAGCGTGTTCGGCGAGCAGCGCGGCACGTTCGATGTCAGGCGCCTGCAGGACACCAAGCAGCATCTGGGATCACTCGGCGGCATGCGCTTCGGCGCCCAGCCCTATCAGGGCGACGCCTACTACAACTCCACCTGGCTCGACGACGCGGTGAAGGCCCACGCCGGATCGAGCACGCTCCTCGCCAACATCGGCGAGACCACGGGAGCGGACCGGCAGGGGAAGATCTTCGCGAGTATTCGCAACGACATTCGCCAGGCGAATGTCTACGCCTCGACGCTGCCGGTCGAAGGCCTGAACTTCTTCAAGGGCGGTGCCCTGTATCGCAGCGGGCCTGGCGTGCTCCAAGGGCTGCAGGTCCATCTCTCCTGGAGCAAGGACACCAGCGAGCCGGACAACTCGATCGAGCTCCAGATCGACATCGACAACGTCCTGCTCACCCAGTTCGAGATGATCGCGCCGGCCAGCACGCTCACGCTGGGACAGCTGGGTGTCGGCGGACTTCGCGTGCGGGTCGCGCAGGGCAATCTGGCCGCCGCGGAGGGTCTGTTCCTCGGTTTCCTCAAGAACGCCGACTTCATGCTGAACGCGCTCATTCAGGTGCTGCCGCACGTGCTGACGCTGCTGCCGTATGCCGTGATGGCCATGGTGGAGGAGTTCAAGGGCGTCAAGGAGCAGAAGTACAAGACGGCGCTCGGCGAGACGCTGAAGAGCGACTTCTCCGCGCTCGACGCCAGCGTCACGTTCCTGCGGCTGCAAGTCCGGAACATGTACGACACGAAGGCCGGCTTCCTCGACGACATCAGCATCGAGCAGCGCGACAAGGACGACAAGCCCCTGCGCCAGGGGCTGCGCATCGAGGAGAACAGGTTCTGGACCACCGACGCGCTGTTCAACCTCAAAGAGAAGATCCGCCTGATCGACGAGCAGGTCCGCGCGGCCAAGTCGGAGATCGCCGGCACCGATCACGCGCAGCGCATGACCAGGCTCGAAGCGAGGAAGAAGGAGCTCATCGAGGCCGCCAGCGCCAAGAGCCTCGCACACGAGAGCAACAGCAAGGAAATGGACGAGGCGCGCACGATCATGGGCACGCTGCGCGATCTCGAGTCGGAACTGAACGATCTGTTCAAGAAGGCGACGCACGACAACCCGCTCTACAACCCACTCGCGTTCCAGGAACTGGAGGCGGAGCGCGCGCAAGCGACGCGCGACCTCGATTACATCGACGCGGCGTACTGGGACGACAAGCGAACTGTCGGCGAATCGTCGGATCCGATCAAGCGCTTCGAGGCGCGGCAGCGGATGCAGGCGTTCGAGGCCCGGTACAAGAGCGTCAACGTCCGGATGGCGTTCCGCGGCGTCACGCTGCACGGCGGCAACTACGTGCGCGACCTGATCAACGACTCGCTCACGTCCGTCGGCTTCGTCGAACCAGAGCTCGAAGGCATCGAGAACATCAACGTCGGCGCCGTTGACTCGTCCTTCATCGCGAGCGGTCTGGGGGCGTCCAGGCAGGGGAAAGACCCGGGCGTCGCGATCCGTCGCCTGCATTTCCCGCGGATCACGGCCAAGGCCATCGACTTCGCGACCGGCCGCTTGAGGATCGGGGCCGGCAGGCCCGTCCTCGAGGACGTGTGGGTATCCGTGACGCTCAACTTCGCGAGGAATCCGCTGGCGAAGGATCCGCGCGAGCCGTACAGCTATGTGGTCGAGCGCCTCGACGTCGCCAAGGTCACGTTGAACGGGCTCACCGTCGCGGTCGGCGGCGCCGATCCGATGCTGGATTTCCCGGAGGCGACGCCGGTCCGGGTCTGGGGCCTCCACCTCTCGAACTACGACCCGAAGGTCGGCGTGATCAACCTCAAGATCGACGACGTTCAGGCCGCGGGAACGTATTCGGACAAGGCGCCCGACAAGAAGACGGGGCAGCCCCAGAGCACCGAGGTCACGTTCGGCATCGATAGCACCGTCGACGGCAAGCCCCGCGTCAAGCAGCCGCCCGCACTCGACCTCCGCTACGACCCCGCGGAGAACAGCATCGCCACCAAGGTCAATCTGCACTCGGCCACGATTCAGTCGCTCGCCATCGACTCGCCCACCCTCAAGATCACGAGTGCGAAGGACGCGCGCGCGGTCCAGCTGGACGAGGTGTCCGCCGACGTCAAAGTGACGTTCGCCAAGGAAGCGCAGGGCGGCCAGCCGGCCGTTCCCATGGCGGTGGACATCGGCGCCGTGCACGTCGGAAAGCTGAAGGCCCAGGGGATCGTGCTCCAACTGCTCGAGGCCGAGGCCGCCGACGCCGAGAAGCCCAAGAAGCAGGCCGGGCCGAAGACGATCCAGGAAGTCTCGCTGCCGAGCACCGATCCAATCGAGATCGACGACATCGACGTGAAGGGCCTGCGCATCGTGCTCGACGAGAAGGAGACGCGCATCGGCGCGATCGACGAAGACGCCTCGATCACGGTCGGGAAGACGGACGTGAGCGGCATCGCCTACAAGGAGAAGACGGCCCGCGGCAGCGTGCTGCGGGCGTTCAGCCTCCACAAAGGCACGTTCAGCTCGCTCGAGCTCGCGGCCGTCCATCGCGCGGATCGAAGCTACACGCTGAAGCAGTTCCTGCAGTTCTTCGGCCGGACGCGCCTGGCCGGCCTCGACGTCGCCGGCACCTACACGAAGGGCAAGACCAGCGTCACCGTGGGCGCCCAGGGAAAGAAGAACGTTCCTCTCAGCATCGACTACGTCGAGCCCACCGGGAAGCAGAAGGGCTTCTACAGAATTCGACTGCCGCTGTCGCGGATCGCCGTGCCCGCGCTCGACATCGAGAAAGACGGCCACCACGTCGTCATTCCGAAGGCGAAGAGCAGCGCGGCGATATCGGCCGCGACCGATGTGGACGTCACGCTGAACGCGTACATCGACGTCGACGCGGCCGACAAGGTCGTCTACGACGTCTACCTCGAGTCTCTCGACATCGCCGACCTCAAGGTGTACGGCCTCGAGTATCACAACACGGCGGAAGGCATCGACGTCGTGCTCGATCCCGCTCAGCCCCTGCACATTCCCAACGTCAAGGGCGGCGGCTTCCGGTTCTCGAGCTGGAAGGCGTTCGACGTGTTCGGCAAGGAGGGTGGCTGGCTCCAGGCCGCGGCGGACAAGGACGACATCATCTCGGCCCACGTCGAGAGCATCACGGCGGCGCTCGCCGACGGCAAGTTCTTCGCGGAGAAGGATACGACCGGCCGAACCGCGCTCGACCTCGACATCGCATCGTTCGGATTCAAGCGCGACAAAGCCGGCACGATGACGATCAGCCTCGGCAAGATCACCGGCGGCTTCCCCAAGATGTCGATCACGCAGACCGACAAGGCGACCGGAGCGACGACCGTCACGACGATTGGGACCAAGAGCGGCAAGACCATCGCGGTGGAGAGCGTTGACATCACGCTGGGCGCCGACGGCAACAACGTCATCGACGCCAAGGGATTGAAGGCCGGCGAGCTGACCATCACGAGCGTCGAAACGCTCGGCAAGGACGTGAGCACGACGAAGGTCGCGCTCGGGCCGGAGGCCCTCGGCGCCGATTCGGCGCAGGTGAAGCTGAACAAGGACAACTCGAAAGAGATCACGATTCGGAACATCAAGGGCGGGAAGATCGACGTCGATCTGATCTCGACGGGCACGAAGGGCAAGTCCGAGAACTACATCACGCTGCCCGATCCCGAGGCGATCTCGCTCGAGGAGCTCAAGATCACGATCGACCCCGACGGCGTCAAGCATTTCACCGCCGTAAAACCGACCCTCAAGAAGGTGAAGCTGCGCTCGCCGTCGCAGACGACGGCCGGCGACTACGTGTCGGTCGTCGCGGACCTCGCCGTCAAAGGGAACGTGGAGCTCGGGGACGGGCAGTTCGACACGCTGACGTTCGCGAAGCCGGCCGACGCCTTCATCGGCATCGTGGGCGACAAGGCGCCGCTCGAGATCACGAACGTGACGGTGGAGATCCAGGACACGAGCAAGGCGGTGCCGGCCACGGGCGAACCGGCGAAGCCGTTGACGGCGGATCAGGAGCGGCTCATCGCGCTCGAGGAAGCGCGCGACAAGGCGGCCTCCGATCTGGCGGGCACGCCACAGTTCCGTCGCGCGGGCCGCGAGCCGATCGAGAACCCCGAGTGGGAGAAGAAGAACAGCGCCTATCAGGCCGCGAAGAAGGCCTACGACGATCACCGGGCGAGCATGATCGCCGGCGCCAAGCGGGAGGCCCAGGCGTCAATGGAGAAGAAATACCTGGATGCCGTCTCGGGAACGGTGACTGGGAGCTTGCGGGTGTTCAACAGCGAGATCCCGCTCAATATCGAGAGCGACAAGGGAACGATGTACGTGGAGATCTCGAGCAAGATGACGGACGAATTGAAAAAGGTCATCGGGTCGCTGATCGGTACCAGCGCCGACATGCCGTTCTGGAAGAGCGAGCACATGAAGGCCATCGGCAAAGGGATGAAGCGCTTGTGGCACGTCGTGTCGCCAACAGCGGTGGCCGATGTGGACTCCATCGCCAGCGGTTATGCCCTCGGCGTCGTGCTCAATGTGCTGCAGGACATGTCGATGTCACCGGGCGTGCTCAAGAACGACAAGACTCTGTTTGGAATCAATCTGGATATCGACAGCTACACGGCACTGAACGCGATCTCGGTGGTGACCGGGTGGGATGAAATCGGCATCGGCTTGTGCGAGGTGAAGTACAAGCACCCCACGAAGGACAACTTCTACAGCCTGTATGGGATGCTCGAGTATCTGAACTACGTCAGCCCGGCCCTGGTCTCGGCGAGCAGTCAGGCCGACAGCGCGCGGCTCGAGCAACTCGCGAAAGGGGAGTACAAGACCTCCGGCCAGGTGGGCGACATGGGCATGGCGGACGCGGTCAAAGAGCTCGTGCTGTTCATCAAGTCCAATCTCATGCGCGAGGTCAAGCGCCTGCAGGAAGCCTTCCTGAAAAACGTCAAGGGCGTGGAC
>QHWQ01000423.1 GCA_003222635.1 Acidobacteriota bacterium
CAGCCGGTGTTCACCGTTCGCGGGGCGGTCGCCGCGACGCGCGCGTCCTCGCGCAGCACGCCGATCGAGCGCGTCGCCGGATAGATCTCGTAATTTCGCGCCGTCTGATTGAAGTTCGCGGAAATGATTCGCACGCCGATCCCAACCGCTCCGAGCAGCGGAGCATCCATCGTGGCCGTTCCGGCGACGACCGGCGCCGTGCCGAGCACCTGCGACCCGATCTTGAAGGTCACGCTGTGCGCGGCGGTCGGCGGTGATACCGTGGCGACCAGCGTCTCGCGATCGGAGTACTGGCGCTGTTGCGGCGTCGCTGTCAGCGTCGCGGTCGCGTGCGCCGGTTCGACTGATTCCGCGATCGGACCGGATTCACTCGAGTTCAGGAGCGGTGAGCCTGAATACCGGGCCGTGATCATTTGCGTGCCCGCGGGAGTGTTCGCGGCAATCGCGCGCGCCACGCCCGAAGTGTCCAGCGGCGCCGTCGCCAGCACTGTCGTGCCGTTGTCCACGAAATCGACGATGCCAGCGGGAATGCCATCGCCGCCACTCACGGCCGCCTGGTACGTCACGGGCTGACCATAGATCGACGACATGGCACTCGCGGTCAGCGTCGTCGCGCTGTTGGCCTTCGCGGGCGCGGGAACATTTCGATAGACCTCCGCGCTCGCCAGCACACCGGCGGCGCCCCGGCCGCCGGCAATCAGCGCGCGGCCATCGGCGATCGCCGTCGCAGCCGCGGACCACCGCGGCTCGACCAGCTCCGCCGCTAGCGTGAAGAGTCCGGTATCTACTGCGTAGATCTCCGCGCTTGCCACTGCGCCAGAGGCGTCGTGGCCGCCCGCAATCAAGACATCGCCTGACGGCAGCAGAACCGCGTTGTGATCCGCGCGGCCGATGACGAGGCCGCCGATCCTCGTAAAGGCGCCGCGGGCAGGGTCGAAAATCTCGGCCGCCGCGAGCGAAACGCCGTCTGCGCCGTATCCGCCCGTCAGCAGGACGCGTCCGTCCGGAAGAAGCGTCGCCTGGTGTCCGCGCCGCGCGGTCGTCATCGGTGTTGCCGCCGCCGAGAAGGAACCCGAGAAGGAACCCGACGCCGGGTCGAACAGCTCGGCGATGTCGGTGGCCGCACCTCCGGCGGTCTCACCGCCGGCAACGAGCACTCGTCCGTCGTGCAGCAGCGTCGCCGTGCCAAGATGCCCGGCCGACATCGATCCGGTACTGGCGAACGTGCCGGTGATTGGGTCGAACAGCTCCGCGCTCGACTCGAGAAGGCCATTGTGCCGTCCGCCGGCGACGAGCACACGGCCGTCCAGCAATCGGACCACGAGCGGCCGGACACGGGCGATTGACATCCGCGAGGGCAGCGAATCGACAGCGCGCGTTGCGGCGTTGAAGACCGACGCGGTATCGAGCTCCGCCGAGCCTCGTACAGCTCCGGTGGCGCTCCTGCCGCGTCGCCGAAGACGAGGACGTTTCCGTCGTCCAGCAGCGCTGCAGACTCGGATTCCTGCGGGTTCGCGAGCGCGCCAGTTGAGCTGACGGTCCATCCCGACGTCGCGGAAATGAGCACAACAGATCCGATCAGCACGCCAATAACGATGAGACGACGGGACATGCGAAGCACCTCGCCATTCCGTAGGCTTCAAACAGATTGGATTGTTCGTGGAGCGATCGGATTATCGGGTCGTGTAGGACATTTACCTACTCAGGCGTATTTTTTTTCTGTCTTTTGTTTTTTGAGAACGGCAGGGCTCACGGTCGAGCTCGGCGGAGCGGTTTCTCGACGCTCCGCCGAACTGGGGATTAGTTGATCGTGATCCCGACGTTATCCGCGGTGTTGTTGCGGATGTAGTAGTTGGTCGCGGAGAAGCCAATCGTGATGGCGCCTGCTGACGCCGTCCACGTGAGCGTAGCGGTCCCCGTCGTGTGGTCGCCCGTCGGCACGACCGTCGCGGTTCCGATCGTGGCGCCGGTTCCGCGATTGATGAATGCGACCGTCATGTTGCCGACATCGCCCCTGTTGCCGTCCGCAATGTCTGCGACGTTCACCGTCATCGTCACCTGTCCGCCGACGCGAGTCAATGTCCCCGGACCACTGTAAGTAAACGGCGCCGCGTCTTCACGGTTGATCGTCGTCGACCTGGTCGCGTTGCTGACGGTGTAGTTCGGGCTCACGATGTTGAACTGCGCGGTCACGATCTTGACGCCGATGCCGACCGCACCGAGCAATTGCGGGCTGAGCGTCGCCTTACCCGTCACTTGATCGACAGGCGCCGTTCCGAGTACCACCGCCCCGACCTTGAAGGTGACGCTCTGCGCGGCTCCGGGCACCGAGACCGTTGCTTCCATAGTTTGGACGTCGGAATATTGCTGCTGCAGGGGCGTCAACGTCACCGAGGTAGTTGTCGTCGCTTTGTTGACAGTCTGCGTGAGCGCGCCGGACGTGCTGCCGGCGAACTGTGAGTCACCGCTATATACCGCGGTAATCGATCGCGTGCCCGCCTGCACCCCGGTCGTTGCCAGCGAGGCCGATCCCGAGACCAGTGTCGCTGAACCCAGCGATGCACCGTTGTCGTAGAAGGTCACCGATCCGGTTGGCGTTCCACCGGCCCCCGATACGGTCGTCGAGAACGTGACCGACTGTCCGTACGTCGACGGGTTCAGACTGCTGGTTGGCGTGGTCATCGTTGTAGGCGTTGGGTCCGTCACTGTGATCGTCACCGTCGCCGTCGTCGACCCGCCCGTGTTGGTGGCGGTCACCGTGTAACCGGCTGCCGCTGCTGCCGCGGTGGGCGTACCCGAGATGACGCCCGTCGAAGTGTTCAGACTCAAGCCCGCCGGCAAGGCCGGACTCACCGCGTAGCTGACGACCGCGCCGCCACTGCTGCTCGGCGTGTTATTCGCAATCGCAGTCCCCTTCGTGTACGTCACCGGGTTGGCTGAGTAGGTCAGCGCCGATGGCGCCACATCGACCACCGCGATCGTCACCGTCGCCGTCGTCGACCCGCCGGTATTGCTCGCCGTGACCGTATAGCCGGCTGCCGCCGCCAGGGCTGTCGGCGTGCCCGAGAGGACACCGGTCGTCGTATTGAGGCTCACGCCCGCCGGCAAGGCCGGACTC
>QHWQ01000196.1 GCA_003222635.1 Acidobacteriota bacterium
CTGGTCCGACATGCCGCTGACAACGATGCGGCAACCTGCGACGTCCTGAATCTGCGCAAGACGAATCGATTCGCGGCGTAGCTTCTCGACAATCGAATTGTTTGACTTGAACCTGCCCGTAGGTTCCTGCTTCGTAAACGAACGACTCACCGAGAATGCAACGTCATACGCCATTGCAAACGATCTGCGGTATTCGTCGAGTGAACGGAGATCTTGGTCCGTGAGATTTCCGGCTTTCACTCGTTCACCAAGCTTGTCGATCTGATTTTTCGAGAGCACCGCGCGCGACGATGCTAGCACGGGGAATTTCAAGTCCCCGTGCCTCCGTTGCTGCGAATCTACAGAGTCAATGCTCCGAAATGCTCTGCATAGCGTTCGCCGAATTCCTTGATCGTGTACGCATGGCTCTGTCCACCAAGGTGCTCGAGTGCGTAGGTCGCCGCGACGGTGCCGAGCTGTGCGCATTCCTGGAATGACTTCCCCGCCGCCATGCCCTTCATGAGGCCACCACGGAACGCGTCGCCGACGCCCGTCGGATCGACGATGCGGTGCGGTGTGATGGCGTTCACGTCAACACGGCCACTCTTCTCGTAAACGGAACAACCGTTTTCACCGCGCGTGATGACGAGCGCCCCGCCTCCATCGACGATGGCGTCCTCGCCGAGGCCGCTCTTCTGACGAATCAGCTCGAACTCGTAGTCGTTGCAGATGACGACCCGCGCGCCACGGATACCGTCGCGCAGCTCGTCGCCCGACAGGCGCGCGCATTGCTGGCCCGGGTCGAAGATGAACGGCACGCCGATCGCGCGGCACTCTTCGGCGTACTGCACCATCGCGCCCGGATCGTTCGGCGAGATGATGACGAGCCCCGGCTGCGGAATCGTGCGCATCGACAGCTCGGATGCGTTGGCCATCGCCCCGATGTAGAACGACGCGATCTGGTTGTTCTCGGTGTCCGTGCTGCAGAAAAACGACGCGGTGAACTTGTCGGGCACGTGGTACACGTGCGACGTATCCACGCCCACCGCCTGCAGCCACTCGTCGTATTCCTTGAAGTCCTGACCCGCCGTCGCAACCAGATACGGGCGCTCGCCAAGCAGCGCCAGCGTGTAGGCGATGTTCGGCGCGCAGCCGCCGCGCCGCTTGTCCATCGAGTCGACCAGAAAACTGAGGCTGACGCGCTCGAGATGCTCGGGCAGGATGTGCTCGGTGAACTTCCCCGGGAACTGCATCAGGTAGTCGAAGGCGATCGATCCGGTGACGATGAGTTTCATGAAATGTATTTGCCGATGATCGGCGCGAGGTCCTTCTTGATCGCCTCCGGAACCACGTCTGGGCGCGTGATGAGCGCGTACTTCAGCGCCGTCGCGCATTCGCACGTGCGTTCGTACGGCAGCTGCTCCACCGCTCCCGCGATGATGCGCTGCGCGGTCGCCGAGTTCTTGTTGAGCGTCGCAATGATCATCTCTACCGTCACGGAATCGTGGTCGGGATGCCAGCAGTCGTAGTCGGTGACGAGCGCAATCGTCGTGTAGCAGATCTCCGCCTCGCGCGCGAGCTTCGCTTCCTGCAGGTTGGTCATGCCGATGACGTCCATGCCCCACGACCGATAGAGCTTCGACTCGGCGAGCGTCGAGAACTGCGGCCCCTCCATGCAGACGTAGGTGCCGCCCTGGTGAATGGTCGCGCCGGCGTTGGTGCCGCTGTCGCAGGCGATGCGGCTGAGAATCCTGCAGAACGGATGCGCGAAGGCGACATGTCCCACCAAGCCGCGGCCGAAGAAGGTACTCGGCCGTCCCTTCGTCCGATCGAAGAACTGATCCGGAATCAGAATGTCGGCGGGCTTGTATTCCTCCTTCAGGCTGCCGACCGCGCTCGCGGAGAGGATGTATTCGACGCCGAGCGTCTTCAGGCCGTAGATGTTCGCGCGGAAGTTCAGCTCTGACGGCGTCAGACGGTGGCCGGCGCCGTGACGCGCGAGAAACGCCACGCGCTTGCCGCGCAGCGTCCCCAGCAGGTACGGCCCCGACGGATCGCCAAACGGCGTCGCCACCTTGACCTCTTCGCGATCGGTGACGCCGGCCATGTCGTAGAGGCCCGAGCCGCCGATGATGCCGATCTGCGCTCTCTGCATCAGGATCCTTTCTGCTTCAACTCGACGAGCACGCCGTGCGCGGCCGACGGATGAATGAACGCGACGAGCGAGCCTTCGGCGCCGGGCCGCGGCTCCTCGTCCACCAGCCGCACGCCGCGCGCCTTCAGCCGCGCGAGCACCGCGCGGATGTCGTCCACACGCAGCGTGATGTGATGAATGCCGGGGCCGCGCTTCTCGACGTACTTCGCGATCGCGGAGTCGCTCGCGGTCGCCTCGAGCAGCTCGATCGACGATTCGCCGACGGGAATGAAATGCGCGCGCACGCGCTGCGAGGCGACGTTCTCCGGATCTTCGATGTCGAGGCCGAGCGCATCGCGGTAGAACGCGAGCGCCTTGTCGATATCCTGCACCGCGATCCCGACGTGATCGAGGACGGCCCTGCTGGGATTGGGTGATCGGACAGTCTTGACGATCGCCGACGCGGCGGAATAGGGATCGACCTTCCGCTCGGCAATGCCGTCGACGATGCGCTGCAGCTCGCCCTCGGGGAGCGCCTCCTCAACCATCTGCATGAAGCGGTGCGACAGCAGATCGCGCAGCCGGTATTCCTGCCGCGCGCGCTGGCGCGTCACGCGTGCGCCTTCGGAGTGCGCGCGGAAGCTGGCGATGGCATCGATCAGTTCAGGCACGCCCGTTCCGGTCGTCGCTTCCGTCCTCAGAATCGGCGGCTGCCATCGCGGACCCGAAGGGTCCGCGCCGCCGCGTCTGGGCTCCGCCAGCGCGAGCATCGCCGACACGGACTGCGCCAGACGGTCCGCGCCGTCGCGATCGGCTTTGTTGACGACGAAGATGTCGGCGATCTCCATGATGCCGGCCTTCAGCGCCTGCACCTCGTCGCCGGTCCCGGGCACGAGCACGACAATCGAGATGTCCGCGGTGCGGACGATATCCACTTCGTCCTGGCCGACGCCGACGGTCTCGATCATCACGATGTCCTTGCCCGCGGCGTCGAGCACGAGCGCGACGTCGCTGGTCGCGCGCGCGAGGCCGCCCAGATGGCCGCGCGTCGCCATGCTGCGGATGAACACGCCCTCGTCACCGAAGTGCGCGCCCATGCGCACGCGATCGCCAAGGATGGCGCCGCCCGAAAACGGGCTCGTGGGATCGACGGCGACGATGCCGACCGTCTGCCCGGCCTTGCGGATTTCGGCCGTCATCCGATCGACGAGCGTGCTCTTGCCGGCGCCAGGCGGCCCGGTGACGCCGATCACATACGCGCGGCCCGTGCGCGGATAGATGTCGCGCACCAGCCCGGCGCCGGCGGGCGATTCATCCTCGATGAGCGAGATGGCGCGCGCGATCGCCCGCGCGTCGCCCGCGAACACGCGTTCGGCGAGCGTGGACGTCATCTCCCCATCAATTGGCGCGCGATGACGAGCCGCTGAATCTCGCTGGTGCCCTCACCGATCGTGGTGAGCTTGACGTCGCGGAAGTACTTCTCCGCGGGGTAGTCCTTCACGAAGCCGTAGCCGCCATGAATCTGCACGCCGTCCTCCGACGCGCGCACGGCGATCTCGCTCGAATACAGCTTCGCCATCGCCGCCTCGCGCGTCGTCCGCCGGCCGGCGTGCTTCATCGACGCGGCGCGATAGGTCAGCAGCCGCGCCGCCTGGATGCGCGTCGCGTTGTCCACCAGCTTCGCGCGGATGCTCTGGAACGTGCCGATCGGCTGGCCGAACTGCTTGCGCTCGAACGCGTAGCGTCGCGCGGCCTCGTACGCGCCCTGCGCGAGGCCGACGGCAAGCGCCGCGATGCCGATGCGCCCGGCATCGAGCACCTGCAGCGCGTTGATGAACCCCTGATCCTCCTGGCCGACCATCTGCGACCGCGGCACGCGGCAATTCTCGAAGATCACTTCGCTCGTCTCGCTCGCGCGCATCCCGAGCTTGTCTTCCTTCTTGCCCGCGCGGAATCCCGCGGCGCCTTTCTCCACGACGAACGCGCTGATGCCGCGGCTCCCCTTCGACTTGTTCGTGACCGCGGTGACGACGATCAGGTCGCCGGTTTTGCCGTGCGTGATGAACTGCTTGGTGCCGTTGATCACCCAGCAGTCGCCCTCGCGCACCGCGGTCGTCCGCATGGCGGCGGCATCGCTGCCCGACGAGGCTTCGGTCAGCCCCCACGCGGCGAGCTTCTCGCCGCGTGCGAGCGGGGCCAAGTATTTCCGCTTCTGTTCGTCGGTGCCGAACATCGCGATGTGCGCGGCGCCAAGACCGTTGTGCGCCGCGACGGTCAACGACACGGACGGATCGACGCGCGCCAGCTCCTCGATGCAGATGCAGTAGTCCACCGCCGACATCGCCGCGCCGCCGAACTCTTCCGGAAACTGAATGCCCATCAGGCCGAGCTCGGCGAGCTTCGACAGCAGCTCGCGCGGAAACTGCTGCGCCTCGTCCCATTCGCGGATGTGCGGGCGCAGCTCGCTCTCGGCGAACTCGCGGACGCTACGGCGCAGCAGCTCCTGGTCGGGCGTGAATTCGAAGTCCATGCCTTACCGGTACACCCTTCCCAACTCGGGCCTGGCCGCTCCGTTGTCGCGGCCAGCAGGATCGCGGTCGAAAGGCTGTCGGTCGTTTCTGTACATCAGTTGAAACACGCCACCAAATCCGATCGTATCATTCGGGTCATGCGACTTTTACGGCTTGTCCCGTTGATTGGCGTCCTCCTCGTCATCTCCGCGCGGCCCGCGCTCGCCGATGGCACGCTCTTCATCGGCACCTCGAATGTCTCCGGAGCGACGAATGCGTCGCGACAGACCGCCAAAGGCTTCGCCATCGGCGCGGGCCTGCTCATCGTCGGCGTCGAGTTCGAGTACGCGTCGACAGCGGAAGACGAGCAGCGATTCGGCCCCGCGCTGCGCACGGGCATCGGCAACGTCTACGTGCAGACGCCGGTTCCGATCGTGGGACTGCAGTTCTATGCGACAACCGGCGGCGGGGTGTATCGCGAGAAGAGCACGGCGGGTACGCCGACGGAGATCACGAAGACGGGGGTGACGTCGAATACGGGAGGCGGCGTGAAGATCTCGCTGCTCGGGCCGCTGAAGGCGCGGCTCGACTACCGCATCTTCAAGCTGCTCGGCGACAAGCCGTCACCGACTTGGAACTCGACCATCCAGCGGCTGTACGCCGGCGTCAATCTCGGATTCTGAAAATAGGGACTAAGGGACTTGGGAATTTGGGGACTTGGGAGTTGCCGGCGTCGTCGTCCCCTCGTTCCCTAGTCCCGTCGTCCCCGGCCCCGCGATCGCCGGCGCCGGGATCGGCTGCAGATTGATCAGCGTCTGGCCCGCGGTGGCGAACGCGCCGATGTACATCCGATAGAGCTCCATGATCTCGGTCGGGTACGCTTCCGCGAGAATCTTGGCGACGCCGTAGTCCGCCCCCTTCACGGCCGGGTCCATCACGAACACGTAGAGCACGCTGCCGTTCGGGCCCGGCTCGGTCTGCTTGTAGATCTTCCAGCCCCATCCCTGCTGCTGGCGCACCGGATCCTTCGAGTTGGCGAGCGCGTCGCGCAGCTTGGCGAGGACCATCTCGAAGTCCATCACCTTGTCGGGCCTGATCGCGTTGAAGATGATGCCGTGGTCGGAGGCGAACACGCGTCCGAGCGGGGGCGGCGCGACGACGCTCTGTCCCGGCGGAGGCGCGGGCGCCGGCGGCGCGGTTGGCGTGGGGGGTGTCGCGCCGGGCAGCGGCGAGGTCTGCTGCGGCTGCACGGCGCCAGCCGCCTGACCGAGCATCAGAGCAAGAGCGAGGACGAGCATTGCTACCAGTGTAAAAGAAAAAGGCGGACCTGAAGGTCCGCCTCTACGGGTGTAGGCCGGGGCTCCACGCCCCGCCAAATCGGGCTACTTGGACAGATCCGCGACCATCGGGCCCTGGATGACGAAAAGGGCCTGCTTCATCGCGCCGCGGTACATGTCGAAGACCGCCTTCTGCTCGGCGGGATCCTTAACGCCCGCGTAGATGTTGTTCATGATCGAGTAGTCCGCATCCTTCACCACCGGCGAAATGATGTGGATGTAGACGATCGAGCCATCCGGGTTCGGCATTGCGTTCTTGATCACCTTCCAGCCCGCCAGCTGCTGCTTGGCCTCGGGCGCCTCGGA
>QHWQ01000197.1 GCA_003222635.1 Acidobacteriota bacterium
AGAGATTCGGCAGCTCGTCGAGGCTCGTCCTTCGGAGCCAGCGCCCGACCCGGGTCACCCGCGGGTCCTGGTAGCCGTGGAGAGACGCGACGTCGATGTCCTCGACTGCTGCCGCGACGCCGCGTTTGGACCCGACGAGCACCTTGATCGGAATGGTCCGCAGCTCAATTTCGGAATACTGGTACCTATAGAGATCGGGAAACCGCTCCCGCGCGTCGGCATACATCGTCCGGAACTTGCAGAGGGTGAAGGGCTTTCCAAACGCCTCCAGGCGCCGACGATCGTTCCCGCCATTGCCCTCCGTACGCCGGCGGTTGCGGCCGGTCCGGACCTGACGAAACAGGATCGGGCCGGGCGAATCGAGCTTCACCGCCGCCGCCACGAGCACCATCACCGGCGCAAGCACCACCAGCAGAAACGACGACAGCGCGATATCCACGAGGCGGCGGACGATCTCCTTGCGATCGGCGGCGTGAGCCACGCGTTCGCTCCTCAGCCGAAGAGGGAACCGGTTCATGCGCTCGCTGCCGTAGTCGCTCAACATCGTCATTGATGCCGGATGAATTCGAGGGGTTGCGCTCCAGCATTCGCCAGCGCCGGGAGCGCACGCGGCCGGCTGCGGCCCTTTTCATACCGAAAGAGCGGACACCGGTGGCAGATGGTCTCCACGTCGGTGGATGCCGCCTTCCGCGAGAACAGCGCTCTCGACGCGCGGTACTGTTCGTTGTTCCAGACCTGCGAGAGATCGTCCTTCACCAGATTGCCGAAATCCGCGCTTTGCTCGTACACCACGCAGCACGGAGACACCTCTCCCCTGGGATTCACCGTCATGGCGCGGTACAGGTAGAAACACTTCTCGTCGTACAGGTATCCCTCAGGCTCGAAACGCTCGGGGGAGTAACCGCGGTACGCTGGAAGGTCCGAGAGCCAATCGCGCGCCAACGACGTGTTCGTGAGCTCTTTGAACGGGAGGCCGGCGCCGGTGAACCGGATCCGGTCGACGCCGATCTCGGCCGCCAGACGCCGGGCATCGTCCATCTGATGCTGGTTGTGCTTCATGACGAGAAACTGCCACTCGATGAGGGGATCGGCACGGCGCGCGCGCCTCCGATACTCGACGAGATACCGCAGGTTTCTCAGCACATGATCGAGATTCCCGCCGCGGCGGTAGATCTCGTAGACGTCCTGGGTCGTCCCGTCGATCGATGCCGTCAGGTGCTCGAGGCCGCTGTCCACCACCTCCTCGAGAAACGGGTCTCCCCTCTTCACCAGATTCAGGTTCGACGACAGTGTGGTGCCGATGCCGCTGGCGTGCGCGTAGCGAATCATCGGCAGGATGTCCGGATTCAGAAAGGGTTCGCCCCAGTTGTGCAGGATGACTTCGACCGCGTAGTCGCGGATCTTGTCGATGACCGTTTCGAACTGGGCGAGCGCCATCAGCGACTGCGCACGTTCGAGGCCGCGGTACCCGGTGGGACACAGCGGACNNGCCGGAATGGCGGAGGAGCAACTGCAGGTGCCGGGACTTGCGCGTATAGGAGGGCAATCTCCCGAGCAGCAGATTGAGCATCAGCGCACGAACGAAAATTGAGTTGGCAGCGTGGAGCAACCGCGATGCCGCCGCCCTCGCCTTCGCGGATGGACTCCTCCTTCATCCGCGCGATCCCAGCTCGACATGTTCTGAGCACGACCGGACAATTTGTCTGGTTCCCGGCAGATCTCCTCTTGATCGCCGACCTCGGCGGTACGTCCGGACGCCGCGAAGTACGGTGCTACGATCGGCGAAGGCCTGCATCATGGGTTGAGCCGTGGCACGTAAGACGCTTGCGTGGACTCGACTTGGAGGAAAGTGGATGTCGCGACGAGTTCTCGCCATCGGGGCCATCGGCGCGGTCGCGTTTTTCTTCTGGGCTCTCTCCGTCTCTGAATCTCAGACGCAGCGTTTCACCTTCCAGAACGACGCGGAAGGGTGGGAAGCCATTCCTTCGTCGAAAGCCGCGACGCTGAGCGCGATTGCGGACGCGAGCGCAGCTGCGGGACACGCGCTCGAGGTCCGGTACCGCGTCGAACGCGGGAAGATCGTCGGCCTCCGGCATCCCGTGGACGGCGTGAAGGGCACGGGTGTGCGAGTGAGCGTGAAGACCGACACCGCCACCGTTGTCGTACTCGGCGTGATAGAAAAGGACGGCTCCGCCTACAACAAACCGGTCATCACGGCCGCGGGAGAATGGCAGGACGTCTCCGCGCCGTTTGCAGAATTCCAGCTGGCCGACAATTCCAAAGACGAAAACGGCCGTATCGATCCCGATCAGGTTCGCACGCTCATGATCCTCGATGCCGCGGGGCTCGTCCCGCAGGGCGGCAGCGGCCAACGGCGCCTGTGGGTCGCGAACTACGAAATATCGTCACAGCCGGAAGCCGCTGCCACGAAGACGGCCGCGGGCGAATGGAACTTCGAGACGACGGCTGAAGGTTGGATCGCGATCCCGCCACCCGGCGGTGCGCGCGTGCAATTGTCGGTGGTCAACGTTCGAGACAACCCCGCTGTTGGTTCCGGCGCCCTCCGGATCGCGTATCGAGTGGAGAAGAAGAAGGTCGCGGGTGTGCTCCGCCAGGTGAACAGATTCGACGGTGCGGGCGTGAGAACGTTTCTCATGACGCGTGCGCCCACAGTGGTGGTGATTGGACTCATCGAACGCGATGGGTCGAGCTACCACCACCCGGTACAGATGGCCCCTGACGAATGGCGCGAGATCGACCTGCGCCTGCAGGACTTCTCGCTGGCCGAGGATTCGAAGGACGAAAACGGACGCCTCGATCCGGATCAGGTCAATGCTCTCGTGATCGCGGACGCCGCCGGATTCCTGCCCGATGCCGACGGCGATCGGGAGCTGCTCGTCGGGAAATACGAAATCGTGTCCGCCGCGGCGGCAGCGACGGCATCCACGAGCGCAAATTCCACAGGCGGGGGGGAGCACGCTGGCACGGGATACGTCCCACTCGTCACGACCGGGCTGGCATCGGCTTCCGGTGCTCGCGCAACGAAGGGAATCTCTTACCCTGGCGGCAAGTTTGGTCAGGGCGTTCTCGCCGACGCTCCTGGCGAGCTGGTTGCCGTCCCGACGCGGGGTCTCGGACGTGACGAAGGCACAATCGAGCTCTGGGTGTCTCCGCAGTTCGACATGACCAACGTGCGCGATTTTACCGGCATCGTGACGATGCACCCGGAGCCGTTTGCCGCGGGGTTCAAATCGAGCCTGCTGGTCTTCTATTCGAAGGACCAGAAGATCGTCTTTCTGACCAACGCCGATAGCGAGCGAGCCGTGTCGACCGAGCGCCTGAATTGGAAAGCCGGCGAATGGCATCACCTCGCGGTGTCATGGGGGCCGCGCGGCAACCGTCTGTACGTCGATGGCCGCGTTGCCGCCGAGAATCGCCGTGGTGCTCCTCCGGGAGCGATCGCCCCCGATGTCGTGCTGGGCAATCAGACCTGGACGCTCTTGTCGCAGCGATTCGCAGACACCGTCATCGACGAGTTCCGCATGTCGTCGGTCCAACGGTCGGACCGGGATATCGAAACGTCGGCGGGTGCGAAAGGTCCTCTGACGTCAGACGACCGTACCGTCGCGCTCGAGCACTTCGACGGCAGCCCGTCGCCGCCATTGATGCTGGCCGCCGAAGGGACGCCGTTTCACCCCCACGTCCCGGGAAAAGCGGCGACGCTGACCGTTGTCGCGCCCGATAAGTTCCCCTCGGGCACGAGCCTGAAATACACGATCTCGACCCCGACCGGCGCCGTTGTTCACAGCGGAGAAGAAACCGCGCCCGCCGGCAGGGACCGCATCGGCGTGACGATGACCGCGCCGGATTCGACCGGGTTCTACCGTGTCGCGCTGCGGCTCGAACGTGGCGGAGACGTGCTCAACGTGGGCGATGACTGGTTCCGCATCGAGCGGCCGGAGGCGACACCGCGGGCTGGAGAGACCTCTCGCTTTTTCGGCGGCGCGGGAAGTTCTGCCGCGTCCCATGACGACGAGGAGTTCTTCCGCCTCGCGGCCGCAGCGGGAGTTCGATCGGCTCGACTGCCGTTCGAATGGGCGGAGATCGAGCCGCGCAAGAACGAGTTCGTCTGGGATCGGTACGACCGTATCGTTGGGTGGGCGAAGCGTTATGGGATCGAGCTGGTCCCGACGCTCTTCTGGGACAACCCGCAACCCGCCTGGGCCGGAAAAGGCAAGGCCAATGCCTTGTCCGACGACATCTATCCACCGGAAAACCTGAACGCCTGGACCGACTTCGTGCAGCACGTCGTCGCCCGCTATAAGAACGACATCCAGTGGTGGATTCCCGTCAACGAGCCCAACTTGTCGCGATACTGGTATCCGCGTCCGGATGCCACCGCGTATGTGGCGTTGCTGCGGGTCACGCGCGAGGCCGCACTTCGCGCCAATCCCGACGCGAAGATCCTGGGTCTCAGCGTCTCGGGGATCGATCTTAAGTTTCTCGAGGACGCCTTCAAGGCGGGGGCACTGAACTACGTCGATGCAGTCGGCCTGCACCCCTATCGCGCCCCTCGCGGCCCGGACGAGCGTGTGCCGTTGCAGATGTTCAATCCGAACGCCTCCCGTGGAACGCTTCGCGAAGGATTTCAAGCCGTTCGCCGTCTCATGGACAAGTACAACGGGAGTCAGAAGAAGCTCTGGGTGGACGAGCTCGGGCAACCGTATCGTGAGGATTTCGTCCTCCCCAATTGGTCCGTTCCAGAGGCAACGGCCGCGGCCTATCTGACCAAGGTGTATGTCGACGCGAAGGCGGCCGCCATCGAGCGCGTTCTCTGGTTTTCCTTCTGGGGCGACTACGGATCGTTCGCCTTGGTGAAACCTGACGGAACGCCAACCTTGCCGTTTGTCGCGTATCGTGCAGCCGCCGACCGCCTGGGCACAGCGATGGTCACAGGCGAAGATACGCGTGCCGCGGACATCCGCTCCGTGCGATTCTCGAGTCCCACGGAGTCAACCGAGGTCCTGTGGTCTGTCCAAGGCACGACAGACGTCGCACTTCAGGCCGGCGAGCGAGCGTTCGATCTTTACGCAGCCGGCCGAATCGTTTCCCTGCAGCACCGGCAGGAGCTTCGGCGCAATGCCGTGGTTCAGTGTCATCGACTCTGCGGCAAACGACGGTGGCAATGGCGATAATTTCCCGAGATCCGCGTGCGCGCGGCAGTCGGAGACCCAGTCGCAGGAATGACACAAGAGCGGCTGATCGGATGGTGAAGCCTCCGCGGCCTGGCCTTCCCGGTGAAAACCCGCGAAGTACGCGCGCATCGCCTGATGCTTCGGGTTGTTCCAGAACGCCTTCAAGTCTGTGAGGTCCTCGACTCGCCCGACGTCCCAACGCCTGCTCGTGTTGATGCAGCAGGGTGAGACGCCTCCATCTGCTTCGATATTGAGGTCTTGATAGAGGAAGGAACAGGTTCCCGTGAAGAGCTCTGTGAGAGGCTGGAAGGCCTTGCCCTCCGGAATCCAGCTTTCCTCGTAAATCACGGCCTTCCTGGTAACGAAGGCGTCGACGCCGAGCTCCTTCCGCTTCTGCTCGAGCAGCGGGACGTCATGCTCGTTGTGGCGGAACACGAGAAGGGCCAGTTCGATCCGCGGCGTCTTGCTTCCGAGCTTCTTTCGCGCTGCGACCAGCTCGCGAACGTTCGCGAAGATGAAGTCGTTGTTGACATTGCGGCGATACGTCTCGTGGACACCCTGTTCGAGGCCGTCCACCGACACCAGCAGCGTATCGAGCCTGGATTCCACCAGCTTGCGGCCGAGATCCTTCACCTTCACGCTGAAATTCGAATGCATGCTCGTGTACATGCCCGCATCGTGCGCATATCGGATTACTTCGTAGGTCTCGGGGATCAGCAGCGGCTCGCCCCACTGGAATGGAGAGAAGACGATGACGTAGTCCTTGACCGCGTCGATCACCTGCTTGGCCTTCGCGGCCGTGAACCGCTTGCGCTCTCGATCGAGTTGATCCGTTCCCGTCGGGCAGAACCGGCACCGCAGATTGCACACGTTGTAAAGATCCAGGTTCAGGTGGTACGGAGCCGAGTCGACGACCACCGCCTTGCTCTCTTCATCGTGATGGGCCTGGATGAAGTTCCTGACCTTCAGCGGCGTGATGACGTGGGAGCCATACCTGCGCTTCAGCGCGACCTCCACCAGCCTGGGACCGAGCCCAGGCACGCGCGACGCCCTCTGAAGGGCAAATTTCCTGGCCGCAGCATACAGGTGCGGAACGGACACGACGTGTTCTCTGTAGCCAAGTCTTGCTTCTCGAAGCGACATGGTCTCCTCTTTCCGTCGGTCTACGTTCTCGAGGCAGGCGCCCGCCTGGGCGCGAAGGAAGAAAATGCGACCCGAGCAACCCGGATGCCGCGGCATGGAATTCGCGCGCGGCAAACAGAATTCACTCACGTAGCAGCGCCGGTGCCGAACAACCCCCGTCGCCTGCTGATAATTCTGAGCAGGACCGGACAATATATCTGGTTCGCGCCAGACGGCTGCGCGCATCGACGGCGATGAACGCCGCCTGAGTGTCTGGGCGTGCCGCTGGTTCCGGAACGCCGGTACCGCGCTTGCTCACGCACTACGACCCGCTGACATGACCTGCGTGCAGACGAAAGGCAGCCGATGAAAAACGTCCTGTTGTTTTTCCCCAGGCTGAGTCCGGACGAAATCACAGAAACGCGCTTTCTGATGCCGCTCTCGCTGATCTACGTCGCCACGCCGCTGCGCGAGGCTGGCTACAACGTGTCCATTCTCGACGCGCGACTGAGAGACGACTGGAAAGAGGAGCTGCGCCGGCGGGTCGAGAGCCTCGATCCAGTCTGCGTCGGGATCTCGTCGCTCACGGGCATCCAGCTGCGCACGGCCATGGAAGCGGCGCGCGAAGTCAAGCGCCTGTCAGCGGATCTCCCTGTCGTCTGGGGAGGCGTGCACGCGTCGCTCCTGCCGCTCGAGACCATGCGTGAGGACTTCGTCGATTTCGTCGTCGTCGGCGAAGGAGAACTGACGTTCACGGAGCTCGTCAAGTGTCTCGATCAGGGGAAGACTCCTCACGACGTGATGGGCATCTGGTACAAGGACGACGGCGTGCCCAAACGGAATCCAGAACCGCGCAAGATCGATCTGAACAGCCTGCCGGCGCTCGCCTACGACCTCGTCGACATGCCCCGCTATTACCAGCCCTTCTGGGATACGGAGCCGACGGGGCCGACCTTCATCACGAGCCGGGGTTGTCCATTCCAGTGCGCCTATTGCTACATCGAGGTCTTCGACCAGCGGCTGTGGCGACCGATTCGGCCGGAAAAGGTCATCGAGAATCTCCAGCATCTGATCGCGATTACCGGCACGCGCAGCGTGTTCTGTCTCGACGACATGTTCTTCACGGACATTCGCCGGGTGAAGCAGATGTGCCGCCTGATCATCGATGCCGGCATGCACATCGAGCTCGACAACGTGAACTGCCGGGCGGATGCCGTCTGCCGATTCGACGACGAGATGCTGGAGCTGCTCACCGCGGCCGGCGTCCGGCGCCTCTTCGTCGGTCTGGAGACCGGTTCGAACCGCATGCTGAAGCTCATTCAGAAAGGCAGCACGCGCGAACAGGCGATCCGCGCCAATCAGATTCTGAGTCGAAGCCCAATCCAGCCCATTTACGCCTTCATGGCCGGCTTTCCACACGAGACGATTCAGGATGTGAAGGACACCCTTTCATTGATGGCGAAGCTGCTCGACGAGAACCCGAACGCGCTCATCACCGAGACCTCCTTCTACACTCCGTTTCCCGGCACGACGCTGTTCCAGGAGTGCCTGAAGATGGGGATCCGCCTCCCGCAGACGATGGAAGAGTGGTCGCGAATGAGCTACAACCACCTGCAGGAAGAGCTCTTCACCCCTGAACAGATCGATTTCCTCTACAGGGTCAAGACGCTGAGTGCCTACCTGGATCACAAGAACTACGAGACGATGAGGCACTCGATGAAGACGACGCTGAAACGGATCGCCGCCCGGGTCATCTCCAAGGAGTTCCGGTGGCGAGTCAAGAACGAGTTCTTCTTCCCGTTTCCGGAGCGGCGGTGGCTGGTCCCCCCATCGGACGTGTAAATCCGTCACGTATGACCAACGGCGTCGATCTGTCCGTCGTCACGGTCAGCTGGAACTCGCGCGACGAGTTGGGCGTGTGCGTCCGGTCCGTCGCGCAGAGCGCCGCGCCGTTGACGTTCGAGCACGTCCTGGTTGACAACGCGTCCACCGATGGAAGCGCAGACCTCGTGGAGCGCGAGTTTCCCCACGTGATCGTCATCCGGAACGAGAAGAATCTCGGGTTCTCGCGCGCCAACAACCGCGGCGCGCGCGGCAGTCGCGGCCGCTACGTCCTGTTTCTCAACGCCGACACGGAGGCGCTCGCCGACGCACTCCCGCGTATGGTGGCGGAGATGGATCGTCACCCGGACATCGGCATTCTGGGTCCAAAGCTTCTGAATGCCGCGGGCATCTGGAGCCGCGATATGGGCGACCGCCTGCCGACGCTTCGCACCGTGGCGAACACCCACCTTGGGTTGGATCATCTGCGTCCGGCCGGGCTGTTTCGCGGCATCGTCCGGAACGCGGACTTCGATGCGCTCCATGACTGCGGCTGGGTGTGTGGCGCGAGCCTGATGGTGCGCAGAGACGTGCTCGAACGGGACCTCTGGCGCGAAGATATTTTCTTTTTCGGCGAGGATGTGGAGTACTGCGATCGCGTCCGTCGCCACGGGTTCCGGGTCTGCATGACGCCGGACGCCAGAATCATCCACTACTCGGGCAAGAGCATGGCAAAGCAGTCGGTCGACTTTCTTTCAGGACGATCGTCTGGCCTCGCGCTGTATCTGCGGGAGACGAAAGGTCCGGTGACTGCCTGGGCTGCCGTCCGTGTCATCCGGCTGGGTTACTGGCTTCGCAGCATGCGCTTTCGTCTGGCCTACCAGCTGGCGGGAACGCCGGCGTCTCTGCAGAAAGATCAACGCGTGCAGCAGTACATGCAGCTCGATCGAAGACCGAGACCGGTGAAAGAGGTCTGATGATGGCTCGCCTGGTCGTCGTGATGCTGATGCTCGGGTCCGCCGTCGTCTTTGCGCGCCAGAACGTGGAATCGGGCGCGCCGGCGCAGGCCGCCGCGGCCCCGGCGGCGGACGAGTACGTGCTCCAGGCCGGCGACGAGATCGCCGTCCGGGTGTTCAATCACATGGAGTTGGACGACAGGGTTCAGATCCGGCCCGACGGTCGCGTGTCGCTCCTGCTCGCCAACGAGGTGCAGGCGGCGGGGTTGACGAGCCGGCAGCTCGATGACGTGTTGACCGAACGATTCTCGCGCCTGTACCGCGACGCCGAGGTGAGCGTCATCGTCAGGACGTTCGCCGGCAACAAGGTCTACGTGGCGGGTGAAGTCGGTCAGCCGGGGGTTCTGCCCATCGTGGGCCGCTTCACGGCGTTGACCGCCGTCTTGCAGGCAGGAGGCTTCAAGAACACCGCACGCACCGACTACGTCATCCTGCTGCGCAATCGGGAAGGCAAGCCCGCAGTCGCCCGTCTCAATCTCAGGAGCGTTCTCGCGGGTGGATCCGGTGACGTCAATTTGCAGCCCTTTGACGTGGTGTACGTCCCGAAGAGTGCTATTGCCAAAGTCGATCAATTCGTCGACCAGTACATTCGCCAGCTGATTCCGATTGGAACCAACGCAGGATTCACGTACGTCCTCCCGCGCGAGCGTCTAGTTGTGCCGCAATGACAGAGCCTGCCGCTATGATCGATCCTGTTGCGTCGTCGCCATACACGCGCCCGGTACAAGTCGGCTCCGCCACGCTCGGAGGAGGACATCCATTCGTGCTCATCGCGGGGCCCGCGCTGGCGCGTGGCGGGCTGCGTCGTGGAGACGTGTTCTCGATGGCCAACACGTTGTGCGCGCAGACACGCGAGCTGGATGTGCCATGGATCTTCAGGATCGTGGCGCCATCTCCCGAGGATCGGGCCGCGACGGCTTTCGAAGACATGCTCGTCGTTGCTCGCGACGTGCACAGCCGTCTGCGCGTTCCGGTCGCCGTCGAGGTGCACCACCCGAATGACGTCGCGCCGGCGGCGGAGGTGGCCGACCTTCTTCAGATTCCCGCGGCCTGCTGCCGCGACGTCGAGCTGGTCACCAATGCGGCTCGAACGGGCAGACCGGTCAACATCGAGACGGACCCCTCATTGGCGCCTGCCGATGCCGTCGGCCTCCTCGAGCAGGTCGCCGGCGTTGGTAACTGGAACGTCATGCTGACCGCACGCGGCATCAACGGCGAGAGCTCGGGCATCGACGTTCGCGGGTTGAGAGATATGCGGGAGGCAGGGTTCCCTCTGGTATACGATGTGGGTCCCGACGTCGCGCGCACGGACTCGAAGGAACGCGCGGCAGGTGAGCTGGCGCAACACGCTCTCACCGCCGGAGTCGATGGCATCGCCCTGATCGTAGAGGACGACGGGGAGGACGCCGATCCGGCAGTCGGCACGGCGGGTTATTCGCTCGCAGCCCTCCCCCGGCTGCTGCAACGACTCAAAGCGGTCCACAGACCGTGACGCCGATCTGAGGCCGCTTGAAAAGCTGTCCCCCTACAGATTCGGAGGCGATGTGATGCGAACTCATGCGCTGCTGCGCTGCTCGGTTCTCGCGCTGATTCTTGTCGCCGGCACCTACGCTCCGGCGCAGGCGCAGGGCTACGTCAGTCCGTTCATCGGGGTGTTCAGCGGGGACGCGAACTGCCCGAGCATCAGCAATTGCAACACCACGAAAGTCAATGGCGGGCTGTGGTTCGGGAAGCTCGGCAGCGTGGCCGGCTTCGAGGGCGAGCTTGGCTACGGGAAAAAGTTACTGGGCGATGCGCCGGGACTCGACTCGAGCATTCTGACGCTGATGGGGAACGTCCTGATTGCGCCGAAGCTGACCATCTTTCGCCCGTACGTCGTGGGTGGCCTGGGGCTCATGCGGTCGACGGCGTCGTTGTCGGCGGCAAATGTGCTCCTCTCGAAGAACAACGATTTCGGATGGGATCTCGGCGGCGGGCTGATGGTCCTCTTCGGCCATGTCGGCGTGCGCGGCGACATCCGGCGTTTCCAAAGCCTGCAGGATGTCGAGGTTCTGGGCTTCACGCTCAGCGACAGCAAGATCAAATTCGGCCGCTACACCGGCGCCCTGGTGTTCGTGTTCTGAGACCCGTTCAACCCGGCGTGGCGAGGTCATCATGTTGACTCGGGCGATATCGCCTGCAGCGATTCTCATCGTGTCGCTCGCGTCAGCGGCCGAGGTCCGCACGAACTATCTCGAGGTGTTCTACGACTCTGAAACAGGCGATGCGAACTGGGGGGACAGCGGCGAGCCGTATCAGCTGCATACGGGCGACACGATTCGCATTCATGGCTATCTCGCGGCGCCGGTCACAGGGGGTCCGTATCCGGCGATCGTCATCGGGCACGGCCACGGCGGGCACGGCGACCCCGACTTCGCAACGGCGCTCGCCGCGCTCGGCTACGTCGCGTTATCGATTGACGGCCCTAGTGCGGGGCTGTCGACTGGTGGACCGGAAGATACCGAGCAGGCGTGGATCACCGTCGAGCCGTCGCCCAACTTCGGTTACCTCTATCACTATGCCTATGCCGGGATGCGGGCGTTGACGCTGTTCGAGGCGCTGGCGCAGAGTCCAGGCAACCCGCTGCACATCGATCCGCAACGGCTCGGCGTTCTGGGCGCGTCAATGGGTGGGCAGTTCACCTATTACATCAATGGCGTCGATGACCGGGTCAAGGCCGCAGTCGCGATCTCCGTCGCCGGCGACTGGTTCGATACCCTCTTCTATCCGGGTTCTTGGCTCTACCACGGCCTGTACTATTACACGCGTGACGGCCTGCGCAGCGGGGTCGACGCGCCGAACGCGGTCTCGAACGTCTGCACCGATGCAACGCTGCAGACGTTCCTCCGCAACTTCGATGTGTCCAGCTATGCCCCGCGACAGCACGGGAAGCTGCTGACGCTGATCGGGACCGACGACCAGTACTTTCCGCTGCCGTCGATTAACACGGCCTTCGACAACGTGCAGTCGGCGGACCACGACCCGGCGTTCACGAGCCGCGTCATGATCGTACCGAACGGCAAGCATGGCGTGATCGACGCGAATCCGATCGCTGCGGTGCTGGCATCCTTGGGCACCGTCAACGCGTGGCTGCGGCATGCGTTCTACGGCGAGGCCGCGCCGCCGGAGACGCCGATGGTATTTCGATGGACGGCCGGCGAATGGATGATCTTCGCGGTTCCCGCACGACCCGGCGCGACGCCGATCTGGCGCATGGATCTGAACTACGCGACACAGATCGATACCACGCCCACGCCGGCCTGTGACTTCACGACCATCCCGATGTTTCCGGTCGGCAATGCGTACCTCGGCGCTGTGCGCATTGGAGCGCCGCAAGCGTGCGGGCCTCCGCCGGCGCCGGACAACGTGATCTATTACGCGTCGGTGAAAGATCTGGCCGGGTTCACGATCAGTTCGAGGGTGTACCGCGGCGATCGGGAGATGACGTTCTCGCCGGACTTCGCGCCGGTGCTGCAGCATTTCCCGCGCGACAACTTCCCTGTTCCACCGCCGCCGGATCGTTGTCTGGTCCCGCCGCCCGGCTAAAGAGAAGCGAAGCCGTTGAGCTTCGGCGGCGCGTCGCCCTTGAGCGCCTGCGTATACCACTCGATCGCTTCGGTCAACCCGTGCTCCATGGTGAACTGGGCCGACCAGCCCAACACCTGGCGCGCCTTGTCACTGGCGAGCGACTGATGCCGGATCTCATCGGTCGCGATGTTCTGGATGATCGGCGTCAAGTCGGTGCGCTTCATCAGCCTGAGCACCTGCTCCACCACCTCCAGGACAGTAATTCGTAGTTCCAGGCTGAAGTTGAACGGCTCGCCGCGCAGCGTCGGGTCGCCGGCCATCGCTTCGGCCAGCAGGAGATGTGCGGCCACGGCATCGCGGACGTAGAGGAAGTCGCGGGTGAACTGGCCGTCGGTGCGGATGACGAATCGTTCGCCGCGGTGCGTTGCGCGGATCACGCCGGGGATCAACCGGCTGTAGTTCGGATCGCCGCCACCGAACAGGTTGCCGCACCGCGTGACGCACACCGGCAGGCCGTAGCTGACCGCGTACATACGGCAGACGAGGTCGACGCAACTCTTCGAGACGTCGAACGGGTACACGCCTTCGAGCGGGTGCGTCTCCGCGCACGGCAGGTCGGACGACGGGCCGTAGGCCTTGTTCGAGGAGGCGACGACCACCTCGCGAACCTGCGAGTGCCTCGCCGCCTCGAGCACGTTCCACGTGCCGGCGACATTGGTTTCAAGGGTGCCGATCGGATCGGTCTGCGCCACGCTGACAATGGCTTGCGCGGCGAGGTGGAACACGGTCGCGATGTCGTACTCGGATAACGTCCGGCGCAGCAGCGATTGATCCGCAAGGGAGCCGTGGACGATCGCGACCCCGTTGGCAAGCCCCTCTCGTTCGAAAAAGCTGTCCGGCGCATCGTCGCGGATGAGTGCGACGATGCGCGCGCGACGCTCGAGGAGCTCTTTGACGAGCCATCCACCGAGAAAACCGGTAACACCAGTGACGAGGACGTTGCGCTCCCGCCAGTGATCGTGTCGAATGGCCATCAACAGGCGCCGACCACGATCGGGATGTGGGCAAACGGAGTGCCGTGCGAGTGATCGTTTACGAAGCGCGAAAATACGAAGGACGGCGGCGATCGCGCTGCAAACCGAAAGATCAAGTCTGACATCTGGCAGAAATGAATTCAACCAGACGCCAGAGATTCCCTGTCGGAGGGGCGCCGCTACGGTGTCAGCGCGAAGTGCAACCGCTCTCCGGCACGACGAACGGGAAGTCCAACGGCGCGAGCGCGGCGTTCGAACGCGTCGAGCTCCGCGGTCGAGAGCGCGGATGCAGTGCCGCTCACCTCGCCCAGCACCGAGTCGTAGAACAACATGACCGCGAACGCGAATAACGCTTCGTCCTGCGTGAAGTTGCAGTGCTCGAACCGATCGATCGGGATATTGAGATGGCGCGTGAGCCATGCGCCGGACGCGATTGCTCCGACGCGCTGCACAAAAATATTCAACAGGAGATCGTTGTCCGAACCGGTGTACCAGCGCGACCGGTTGTCGAACGGAAATCCACCAAGCGTCGCCGCGGCGTCGTTCACGTTCACCACGCTGTAGCGAAGCACGTCTCTGGCAGACACCCTCACCGTGTCGAGATAGTTGTCGGCGTCGAAGGGCAGCTTCGCCGCCCTCACCCACTGGTCCAGCAGATGCCGGTTCGACGATTGGAAGACGATCGGTTCGACGGTGTTCGTGTAGTAGTCAGACCAGATCGCGGTCAGCCCGAGGTCGGGGTGAAACGGGTCGCCGGGAATCAGACCGGGAAAGAAGTATTCGAATGTGGCGCGCGCATCCCCGAAGTAGTTGATCTGCAGCGGAAAGCTGCCGATCGGTCCGCACGCCGCCAGACCGGCTGCAAAGAGATCGGTCCGCTGCTCGACGGCAAGCGTGGTGATGATGCCGCCTTCGGAGGCGCCAACGAGATAGACCTTCGACGGCTGTCCCTTTGTTTGGGCGAATATCCTCACGAGATCGACGACGTCATCCTTCCCTTGAAGAACGGCAAGGCCGGTCTTGCTGTAGCTGTTGGTCGCAAAGGCGAAGCCCAATCCGTTCAACACCGACGGAAGGCAGAATGTTGACGTAAAGCAAAGTTGGTCTTCCGGAATGGCCACCGGCGACCCCGCATCCTGAAAGCCATGCGCCCAGACGACGAGCATGCCGTTGTACTCCGCAGGCGCCGGCATGCAGATGCGGTAGATCGACCCGCTGCCCTGAAAGCCGTCGGGGTCGCACAGAGAGTCGGCTCGGGCCGGAGCGGCAACGAGCAGCACGCTCGAGCACAGCATGGTTGAGCAGAAGAAGCGCTTCATCGGTCTCCTTTCATGGACGTGAAATGCGCCGCGGTCAGGTTACGCATCGGCGAAGAGTTTCCGCAGAATGCGCCGCGCCCCCGCTTCGTACAGTTTCTCCGGGATGAACCGCCGCATCGCCAGCTCCAGGCGCACGTTCGGCCCCGTCGTGTAGCGCATGCGCGGGCGGCGCGTCATCGTGGCGACCCGGCAGATCAACTCGCCGACTTCAGCAGGGTCGCGGCCGACCTTCTCGACCATCCGATCGACGATCGTGGTCAGTCGCTGCGACATGGCGTAATAGGGCGAGGAGGGATCCTGAGCGCGCTGCGCAAATCCTCGATTGCGTCCCCAGATGTCCGTCTTGTAGGTGCCGGGCTCGATGAGGACCACGTCGATGCCGTAGAGCATCAGCTCGAGGCGCAGACTCTCGGACAGGCCTTCGAGAGCAAACTTCGAGGCCGAGTACGCCGACAGCGCCGGCTGCGCGATCCGCCCGGCAATCGAGGAGATGTTGATCACCCGCCCGCTGCGGCGGATGCGCATGCCTGGCAGCACCGCACGGGTGACGGCGGCCAGCCCGAAGAAGTTGGTGTCGAACTGACGGCGCAGCTCCTCGTCAGTGATGTCCTCGAAGAAGCCACCCATGCCGAAGCCGGCGTTGTTGACGAGCACGTCGATGCGGCCGGCGGCGGCCAGCACATCGCCTACCGCCTGCTCGATCTGCCGTGCATCCGTGACGTCGAGCCGCACCGTACGGACCGCGGTCCCTGCGGCGGACGCCGACTCGTGAACGAGAGCTTCACGATCGGGACTGCGGACGCCGGCAAAGACGTGGCAGCCCCGCTTCGCGAGGCCAATCGCCGCGAGCAGCCCGAAGCCGCTCGACGCACCGGTCACGAGGACAACGTTCGGTTCCGACGGCACGTTACATCCCTGCACGCACGGGTGTGTCCGACAGGCTGCCGGATGCCGTGCTCACGAACCCGGGCCGCTTGTACAGCGGATCCGGGTATGTGTAAAACCCGTGCGCGGTCTTCGTGCCAAGGTGTCCACGGTCGACGTACTTCTTCACGAAATCTGCGTTCCGCCTGAATTGGCGGAGGACGAACACGCGCCTCGCCCAATAGTCCAGGATGTGCCACAGCGTATCGAGGCCGACCGTGTCCATGAGCCCGAACGGCCCAATCGGCACGCCCAGCACGCCCATCCACGCACGATCGATGTCTTCCACTGACGAAACGCCATTTGCTGCAAGCGCCAGCGCCTGATGATTGAGTGCCCCGTACATGGAGTTGAACACGTAGCCACGACGCTCCGTCTGTACGTGGATGGGCACCTGACCGATGCGCCGGGCAAAATCCGTCACGATGGCGGTGACCTGCGGGTCGGTTCGTTTGTGCGGCATCACGTCGGCGATGTTGCTCGTCCAGACAGGCGGATGAAAATGCAGCGCGATCAAACGCGCGGGACGTCCTGAGGCGCGGGCGAACTGTGAGGCAAGCAGCGTCGACGTGTTCGTCGTGAAAATCGCCTGCGGCGGACACAACGTGTTGAACTGCGCGAGGACCCGGCCTTTCAAGGCCGGATCCTCGGGCAACGACTCACTCACCAGATCGATTCCTTCCGCGGCCCGCTGCGGATCGCCGCGGCAGGTCATCCTGGACAGCGCTGACTCGCACTGAATGGCGGTCACCATCCCGGTCGATAGCAGGCCGTCCGTATAGGCACGCAGGCGTCGCTCGACCGAGTCGAGCGCCTGCGGCAGGTTGTCGTAAAACACGACGTCGCAGCCATGCGCCGCGCACTGAAAGCCAATCTGCACGCCCATGGTGCCGGCTCCGACGATCAGGACGCGAGAGATGTTCCCACGCTGCATGTCGAATCTCCCCGCTCGGCCAGCGCCGCCTTCACCAACGCGACACGGCCTCGCGTCAGGTCGTAGAAGAGAATGAG
>QHWQ01000198.1 GCA_003222635.1 Acidobacteriota bacterium
TCCTTCGGAATGAGGAGGATCTTGAGATCCTGCAGCAGCGCCTCGCGCCGCACCTCGAGCGTCTTCAGCTCCTCGCGCGCCAGATCGCGCATGTCGGCATCGTTGCCGTTGACGAGCTCCTCGGCGCCCGTGATGTCCTGTTCGACGCCCCTGTACTCGCGGAACTTCTGCACGAGCGGCTCGAGCTCGGAGAGCGTCTTCGCCGCGCGGCGGTATTCGGCCGCGTCGGCCTGCACCTCCGCCGTGCCGAGCTTGGTCATCAGCTCGTCGTACTTGTTCTCGACGCTCAGCAGCTTGTCGAACATCATCAAATCGTTCGAACCGTTCGTCTCGAACGAGTCGAACGACTCATCCTCCCGATACAGGCGGCATGAAGGCGATCTCGTCACCCTCATGCACCTCCGCGGTCATCCGCGCATACTCCGTGTTGACCGCCACCGACATCGTCTTCTCGTACTCGCGCAGCCCCGGCCACTCGAGCACGAGATCGTTCCAGACCTCACGCGCCGTGGCGCCGGGCGGGACCTCACGAATCACCTCGCCCGAGCCGGCCAGGTCGCGCAGCCGCGCGAAGAGCCGCACGGTCACGCGCACGCGATGCGGTACGCCTTCTCGCGCGCCGCGGCATCTTCCGGATCCGCCGTCGCGCCCTCGAGCCAGACGTCTCCCCCATCGAAATGCTCTCGCTTCCAGATCGGCACGATCTGCTTCACGCGCTCGATCGTGTAGCGGCACGCGGCAAACGCATCGCCGCGGTGCGCGGAGACGGCAGCGATGACGATGCTCGCTTCGCCAATCTCGAGCCGGCCGATGCGGTGATGCGCCGCCACGCGAGCCGACGGCCACCTCTCCTTCGCCTCGTCGACGATCAGCTGCAGCGCGCGGACCGCCAGCGGCTCGTAGGCCTCGTACTCGAGAAACTGCACGCGCCGCCCCTGGTTGTGATCGCGCACCAGACCCGCGAACGTCACGACCGCGCCGTCACCCTGCGCGCCGACGAGCGCCGCCAGCGCGTCGAGATCGAGCGGCTCATGGGTGACTGCGACCGCGGGCGTCGCCATGGATCCAGTATAGGCGCGTGGGGCGGCTAGGGCGGGTAGGGCGGGTAAGAACTCACGGTTACATGTCTTCCCTACGCACCCCACCCGTCTTACCCGCCACACCCGCCCAGAAGTGGTTCAGCGGTCCCGGGCCGCGGCCCAGTCCCGGCGCATGGCGAATCGCCCCTGCCACGTATGCCTGCGCCAGCGGAATCGCCTCGGCTAAGGCGCGGCCGAGAGCAAGGTGAGCGGCCAGCGCCGCCGAGAATGTGCAGCCCGTCCCATGCGTGGCGCGCCCGGGCACGCGCTCGGTCGCGAAGCTGGTGAACACGCTCCCGTCGTACAAGACGTCGACGATCGTGTTGTCTGGCGCGTGTCCGCCGGTAATCAGCACATGCATGGGTCCCAGTTCGAAAATCCGGCGCGCCGCCTCGCGTCGATCCTCGTCGGAACGAATGCGAACGCCCGACAGGACTTCGGCTTCCGGAATGTTCGGCGTGACCACATGCGCGCGCCGCATCAGCTCGTTCTTCATCGCCAGCAGCCCCTCATCGTCCAGGAGCGGATCGCCGCTGCTGGCCACGATCACCGGATCGACGACGAGCAGTGGAATCTCGAGGTCGTCAACCGCGCCGGCGACCGCTTCGACGATGGCGGCGTTGGCAAGCATGCCGGTTTTCGCCGCGTGAACGCCAAGGTCGCCGGCAATCTGCTCGAGCTGCGCGTCGACGAGATCCGCCGCGATCGGCGCGCTTGCAGCGACGCCCGCCGTGTTCTGCGCGGTGATCGCGGTGACGGCGCACACGCCGTAGACGCCATGCGCGGCGAAGGTCTTGAGATCAGCCTGGATGCCGGTGCCGGCGCTCGAATCGCTGCCGGCGATGGTGAGCGCGACCCGCACGGTTACTTGCCGAGGACGAGGAGGTACTGAAAGGGAAGATTCTCGCGCGCAACCACGCGCAGCCCCGCGGCGGGCGCGTCCGCTTCGACGACCGTGCTGTCCACGCGTATCCCTTCGTTGGCGTTGGACGAAGGTCCAGGGCCGCCCTGACCCGGCTTGTAGTTGACGATGCCGATGCGGCCGTTCGGCTTGAGCGCGAGCGCCAGGTTGCGAAGGAACGTCACGGGCTGTTCGAGTTCCCCATAGACGTCCACCATCAGGATGGCGTCGAGTGCACCCTTCGGAAGGTTCGGTTCCGCCGCCGTTCCCATGACCGTCTGCACGTTCTGCAGTCCTTCGCGGCTGACGCGACGGCGAATCGCTTCGAGCATCTGACGCTGGATGTCTTCCGCGTAGATGACGCCGTTCGGCCCGACACGGCGGGCGAGCTGAATCGTGAACCATCCCGCGCCTGGGCCGATGTCCGCGACCTTCGATCCATCCGCGATGCCGAGCGCGTCCATGATCTGATCCGGCTTCTGCCACGCGGCGCGATCGGGACTCTCGAGAAGACCGAGATTCTCCGGAGGGAAGAGATGGCCGGTTCTCTGCGGCGCAACGGTCTGCAGCGCCATCAGCAAGAGGAGCGCGGCCCTCATCGCGCCTTCTCCTTGCCGGGCACTCCGGGCTCCGTCATTTCCTCGGCGGAAAGAATCCGATCGAGGTGCTCCGCATCGAGCAGCTTGCGCTCGAGCACCAGCTCGCGAATCGGCTTGCCGGTCTTCACCGACTCCTTCGCGATCTCGGCGGTCTTCGCGTAGCCGATGTACGGGCTGAGCGCGGTCGCCACCGCCGTGCTGCGATCGAGCAGCTCGCGGCAGCGCGCTTCATCGGCCTCGATGCCATCGACGCAGAGCATCTCGAGCGCCTCCATTGCGTGGCCGAGAATCCGCTGCGCGTGCAGCGCGTTCCACGCCATCACTGGCATCATGACGTTCAGTTCGAGCTGTCCCGCCTCGCCCGCGGCGCAGATGGTTGCGTCGCAGCCGATCACCTGAAAGCAGACCTGATTCACCATCTCGGCGATCGATGGATTCACCTTGCCGGGCATGATCGAGGAACCCGGCTGCACGGCAGGCAGGATGATTTCCGCGATGCCCGCGCGAGGACCGCTCGCGAGCAGGCGCAGATCGCTCGCGACTTTCGCGAGCTCCACCGCGAGGCGGCGCATCGCGCCGGAGTAGGCGACGATGTCGCCCATGCTCTGCGTCACGCGGAAACGATTCGCCGCGGGAACCAGATCGACGGCGAGCGCGCGCGCGAGGTTGGAGATGGCGACACGCGTGTAGTCGTCGCCGGCGTTCAACCCGGTGCCGACCGCCGACGCGCCGAGGTTCAACTCTTTCAGCTGCTCCGCCGCCTGCTCCACATCGTCCGCGCCGCGCTCGATGCAGGCGGCGTAGCCGCCGAATTCCTGACCGAGCGTCATCGGCACCGCATCCTGCAGGTGCGTGCGCCCCACCTTCAACACGTGCGCGAACGCGTCGGCTTTCTCCTGCAGCGCCGAGGCGAGCCCGCGCGCCGCATCCACCAGCGGCCGCATCCCCATCAGCAGCGCCAGCCGCGTTGCCGTCGGGAAGACGTCGTTGGTGGACTGTCCCATGTTGACGTGATCGTTGGGGTGCACGAGCGTGTACTCGCCGCGCGCGCCGCCGAGAATTTCCGCCGCGCGGTTGGCGATCACCTCGTTGGTGTTCATGTTGTGCGAGGTGCCGGCACCCGCCTGGTACACGTCGACGACGAATTGGTCGCGCAGCGCGCCGGCGCGAATCTCGTCGCAGGCCTGAAGGATCGCGGAGGCGACGCGCTTCTCGAGACGTCCGAGCGCTTCGTTCGCCTCGGCCGCCGCACGTTTGATGAGAACGGTGGCGACGACGAGGTCGTCGGGCGCGCGCAGGTCGCTGATGTGAAAATTCTCGATGGCCCGCGCGGTCTGAATGCCGTAATAGGCGTCGGCGGGAACGTCGAGCTCGCCGAGAGGATCGCGTTCGGTCCGGAACACGGCCTACGAATTATACTGTCCGGATATGCTTCCTCAGTTTTTCGAGAGCGTGCTGTCGCTCGTCGTGAAGACCTCGACCGAGCTGCCGCCGGACGTCCGCGCCGCGATGAAAACCGCCATGGCGGAAGAGCCGGCGTCGACGCAGTCGGGCCAGGCGCTCGCCATCATCGCGGAGAACATCGACCTCGCCACCGACTGCGAAGGCGCCATCTGCCAGGACACCGGCATGCCGACCTTCGAGGTGAAGGCGCCGATCGGCGCCAACCAGGTCGAGATGAAAAAGCAGATTCAGGACGCCGTCGCCGAGGCGACCGAACGCGGCAAGCTGCGTCCGAACTCCGTTGATTCGATCACCGGCGAAAACTCCGGCACCAACCTCGGACCGGGCACGCCGATCATCCACTTCGAGCAGTGGGAGCGCGGCGACATCGAAATCAAGCTGATCCTCAAGGGCGGCGGCTGCGAGAACATGAACGCGCAATATTCGCTGCCGATGGAGGTGCCGAACCTCGGTCGCGCGGACCGGACGCTCGAAGGCGTGCGCAAATGCATCCTGCATGCGGTGTGGAACGCGCAAGGCAAGGGGTGCGCGCCCGGCGCAATCGGCGTCTGCATCGGCGGCGATCGCACATCGAGCTACGTCCACGCGAAGGAGCAGTTGTTCCGCACGCTCGACGACGTCAATTCCGATCCGCGGCTCGCGGAGCTCGAGGCGTCGATCATGGGCGAGGTGAACAAGCTCGGGATCGGCACGATGGGCTTCGGCGGACGCGTGTCGCTCATCGGCTGCAAGATCGGCGTGCAGAACCGGCTGCCGGCCAGCTTCTTCGTTTCCGTGGCCTACGACTGCTGGGCGTTCCGTCGTCTCGGCGTCGTTCTCGATGCGAAGACCGGCGCGATCAAACAATGGCTCTATCGCGATCCGGCGAGTCCGGTGATTGCGATGGCGGATCAGGCGGGCATCAAGCGCACCGGCCGCGAGATCAGACTGCAGGCACCGATCACCGAGGAGCAGGTGCGCTCGCTGAAAGTGGGCGACGTCGTGCTGGTGTCGGGGCGCGTGTTCACGGGCCGCGATCAGGTGCACCACCATCTGATGACGCACGAGCCGCCGGTGGACATGCGCGGGTCGGTCCTCTATCACTGCGGCCCTGTCGTCGTGAAGGAAGGCGGCGGCTGGAAGGTGACCGCCGCGGGGCCGACGACGAGCATCCGTGAGGAGCCGTACCAGGCGGACGTCATCAGGCGGTATGGTGTGCGCGCGGTCATCGGCAAGGGCGGCATGGGCGCGAAGACGCTCGCCGCGCTCGAGGAAGCCGGCGCGGTGTACCTGAACGGTATTGGCGGCGCGGCTCAGTTCTACGCCCGGACCATCACGAGCGTGGACGGCGTCTCATTGACCGAGTTCGGCACCCCCGAGTCGATGTGGCACCTGACCGTGCAAGATTTCCCGGCAATTGTCACAATGGACGCGCACGGCAACAGTTTGCACAGGAAAATCGAGCAGGAATCGGCCAAAGAGCTCGCCGAAATCGGTGCTTAGCTTGAAGCAACCTCGAGCCGACGCTTATAATTTTGGGGGGATCTTTCCCCCTGGAGAGACAAAAAAATGGTGAATGTTTCGCCCGCGGCAGCCTCGAAAATCAACGAGCTGCTGAGTGAAGAGAACAAGGCCGGCAGCGGACTCCGCGTGTTCGTGCAGGGGGGCGGCTGTTCCGGATTCCAGTACGGGCTGATGATCGAAGAGAACGGCGGCGTTGGCGATCAGGTGTTCGAGTCCAACGGCGTGAAGCTCTTCATCGATCCCGTGAGCATCAGCTATCTCAAGGGCGCCGAGGTCGACTTCGTCGACACGGTGACGGGTGGCGGCTTCACGATCAAGAATCCGAACGCGACCTCGACCTGCGGATGCGGTAGCTCGTTCAACGTCTGACATCCCTTCGGCGGGGGGAGCCGGCATGAACAACCTTCCCGATCTCAGCCGGCTGAAGCCAGACGGCGGGAAACGATCCAGCAAGCGGGAACAGATCGTCAATGTGTTCCTGCGCCAGGAAGGCCATCTCAGCGCCGACGATCTGGTCGATCTCATCCGCCGCGAAGATCACCGCATCAGCCGCGCGACCGTCTACCGCACGCTGCAGTGGATGGTCGACGCGGGCATCGCCCGCAAAGTCGATTTCGGCGAAGGCCGCTTCCGCTTCCAGATCTACGGCACGTGCGAGGAGTGCCGCACGGGCCGCCACGGCAGCGTCGTCGAAATCGGGCATTCGGATCTGCTGTTCGCGCGTGATGCGCTGCGCATCGCGATTGCGACCGAGCGCAGCGGGCTGGAGTTCTATTCCCGCGCGGCGCGCGTGGCGCGCGATGCGCGCGGCCGCAAGGTGTTCCAGGATCTCGCGGCGGAGGAGAAGGAGCATCTCGGCAAGCTGGAAGGACGGTACCGCGAGCTGCTCGCGCGCGAGCCGCAGCTCGAGTCGCGGCCGACGTTCCTCTTCTTCAAGGGCGCCGCCAATGGTCTGTTCGCGGAAGGCGCCGACCGGCTGCTGCGCGGCGTCAACGATCAGCAGGCGCTGCTCATCGGCATCCGCTGCGAGCGCAACTCGCACCGCTTCTTCAAGAAGTACGGCGAGCGCTTCGAGGACTCGGAGGGCAAGCAGATCTTCCTGGAGTTCGCGGACGAAGAGCGCGCGCACCTCGACCTGCTCGTGCGCGAATACCGCGCGCTCGTCAAGCGCCAGGGCCGCACGCGCAAGGCGCTGCCGCGCCACGGCTCTTCCGCGTCGCATCGCGCGTCCGCGCGGTGATAGATCTCCATCTTCACACGACCGCCTCGGACGGCCGGTGCTCGCCGAAAGAGCTCGTGGACCGCGCGGCCGCCGCGGGCGTGACGGTGATGGGCGTCACCGATCACGACACCACCGCGGCGATCACAGAGGTGACCGACGTCGCGCGCGCCCGCGCCATCGAGGTGATCGCCGGCATCGAAATCACCGCGGTGGAAGCGGGGCGCGACGTCCACGTGCTCGGCTACTTCATCGATGCGGCGGATGTGCAGCTCGCCGGCTTTCTGCAGCGGCAGCGCGCGCAGCGGATCGCGCGCGTCAGAGCCGTGGGCGATCGGCTCGCGCAGCTCGGCATGCCGATCGACATCCTGCCGCTCATCGCCAAGGCGAAGGAGGAAGGTGGCCGGTCGATCGGCCGCCCGCACATCGCGCGTGCGATGATCGCGGCGGGCTACGTCGCCGACTCGCGCGAAGCGTTCGACACATGGCTGGCGACGGGGCGGCCGGCATTCGTGCCGCGCGCGGGAGCGCCTCCCGAGGAAGTCATCAGGATGATTCATTCGGCGCGTGGCGTCGCCTCGCTCGCGCATCCGGGGCAGACCGGAGTCGATGCGCGCATCGCCGCGTACGTCGATGCGGGACTCGACGCGCTCGAAGTCTTTCATCCCGATCACGACAACGCCACAACCGATCGCTACCGCGGCGTAGCCGCGCGTCTCACGCTGCTGGTCACCGGAGGCTCCGACTTCCACGGCGATCCGTCGCACGGCTGGGAGCCCGGTGCCGTGTCGCTTCCGGCCGACGACTGGCTGCGGCTCCGCGACGCGGCCGCGCATGCCTGACAGCACCGGCGCCGCCATCGAGCTGCGCGACGTCCAGAAGGACTATCACTCGCTCCGTCCGCTGCGTGTGCGCACGCTCGACGTCCGCGAAGGTGAATCGATCGCGCTGCTCGGTTTCGATCGCGCCGCCGCCGAAGTCTTCGTCAATCTGATCACCGGCGCGACCGTGCCCGATTCGGGCGAGGTGCGCGTGTTCGGCCGTCCCACCGCCGCCATCCAGGATGCGAGGAGCTGGCTGGACGCGCTCGATTGCTTCGGCATCCTCAGCGAACGTGCCGTCGTCCTCGACAACATGACCGTCGAGGACAACCTGGCGATGACGCTGACCATGTCGCTGCACGATGTAGATGCGGCGATGCGCGCAAAAGTGCATGCGATTGCCGACGAGGTGGGGCTTCGGCGCGAGCAGTTGAGCAAGCCTGTCGCCGCGCTGAGTTTGGGGGGCCGGTTGCGCTTGCGTCTCGGTCGAGCACTCGCGCCCGATCCGCGCATTCTGCTCGCGGAGCACCCCAACGCTCTGCTCGAGCCGGCCGATGTTGGCGGCTTCGCCGCCGATTACGCGCATATCGTCGCGAACCGTCAACTCGCCAGCGTCGTGCTGACTGCCGACTCGAAACGACTGTTCAGATAGCACGTCCATGGAACAGAACTTGATCTAGCTCCGACAGGGTTGTCCGGTGACAACCGCGGAGGTACGGCGACGTGGCGAACGGTACGATTAAGCGGTTGGTTCGGGATCGCGGCTTCGGGTTCATCCGCGACGACGGCGGCCAGGAGTGGTTCTTCCATCGCAGCGCGGTGACGAGCGGCGCGTTCGAGCAGCTCAACGAAGGTCAGCGCGTCAGTTTCGACGAGGAACCGTCTGCCAAAGGACCGCGCGCGGGCAACATCCGGTCAGAGGCGTAGGCCGACCTGAAGGTCGGCCTCTACGACCTTTCATTCACGCGCCGAGACCAAGCTCGTAGGTGACGAGTTTGCCTCCCTCGGTGATCACCCACCGCCAATCGGCGCGACTGGTCCACCACCGATCCGGGTTCACCTCGTCATAGCGGGTGCCGTGCATCATCACCTCGGTGCCGCTGTCTTTCAGCTCGCGCCGCAAAGCGAAGCCGGCGCGCCTCAGGTGGTACTTCGACGTCACGACGATGAGCGTTCGCCAGCGATTGCTGGCGGCCAGCTGCCGCAGCGTCTGCGCTTCCTGCGCGGTGTTGTCGTGGATCGCGCCCGGAATGATGATCGCTTCAGCCGGCACGCCGAGCTGGCGCAGCACGTCGCGCGTGACATCGGCGTCGGGCGCGAGCGGGATGCCGCGCGCGGCGAGCACAGTGAATGACCGTTCCTCCTTCTGCCGCGTGATCACGATTCGCGGGGCGTACCCGCTCTGATAGAGGTCGGCCGCCTCGAGCGCGCGATCCATACGCGTTCCCGCCAGCACGGCAATCGCATCGGCTGTGCGAAGCGGATCTTCCTTCGTCAGGTACAGCCCGATGTGCGCGAAGGCGTACGCGGAGAGCGCCAGCGCGATAACGAGGACGACAGCAAGCGTGCGGTAAAGACCGGAGCGGGAGGATGAACCGGAAGAGGGCAACGAATTGATTTCAGTTCCCCGGCCCCGCCGGGGGCCGGGCCTGTCCTGCGGACTTACCCTTCGATCAGGCGAACGTCTCCGGCGCGCGGCCCCTTCGTCGAGTCCTCAGCGGTGAACTCCACTCGCTGCCCTTCGCGCAATAGTTCGAACACCGCACCGCGAACGGCGCTGCGGTGGAAGAAATGCTCGATTCCGCCCTCATCACGAATGAACCCGAAGCCCTTGTCGATGAGGAGACGTGCGATGGTCCCGGTCGGCATAGCCGTGTCCTTCCGATGCGCGAATGCCTGGGACAATCCCAGGCGCTTCGAGGACCGCTCGATGAGCGGACGTATGAAGCCAGAAGGAGGAACAGCGGCCCCGACGCGCTCGGCGAAGCTCGGCAAGTGTAGGAAGTGACGGGAGCGAAGTCAAGGAATCCCCGAACTCCTTCGCGTGCTGTAAGTTGCTGGTCCCTAGGTGCTACGCTTCCAGAGTCGATGCGTGCGCCGTTTTTGTCGGTTGTCATTCCGGCGTTCAACGAGGAGGCGCGCATCGCACAGACGCTCCGCGAGGTGCTCGCCGCATTCGACCGCCTCGCCCTCGACGCCGACGTCCTCGTCGTTGACGACGGGAGCGGCGATCACACGGCGGCGATCGTCGAGGATGCGGTGCGGCGCGACCCGCGCGTCAGGCTCGTGCGCGCGGCGCACGCGGGGAAAGGCGCGGCCGTGCGGCGCGGCATGCTCGAGGCGCGCGGCGCCTGGCGCTTTCTCGCGGATGCGGACCTCGCGATGCCCATCTCCGAGCTCCCGCATTTTCTCGACGTCTCGCGAACCGCCGCTGACGACATCCTGGTGGGATCGCGCGAGGCGCGCGGCGCGACGCGCGTCGCCGAACCGTGGCGGCGGCATGTCATCGGCCGCGTCTTCAACTGGATGGTGAAGCTGTTCGTGCTGCGCGGGATCGACGACACGCAGTGCGGTTTCAAGCTGTTCAGCGGCAGGGCCGCTGCCACGTTGTTTCCGCTGCAGCGGCTCGACGGCTTCGGCTTCGACGTCGAGATTCTGTTTCTCGCCCGCCGCGCGGGATTCGGCATCCGCGAGATTCCCGTGACCTGGATCTACGGACACGAAAGCAAGGTGGGGCTGGTGTCCGGTGCCCGCGGATTTCTGGAGATCCTCGCCGTGCGGTGGCATCAGCTGCGCGGAGCGTACCCGCCCCGCGCAGCGGTGGCGCCTACGCCTGCGGCTGCTGCGTCACGCGAAGATAGGGCTTCTTCGCGGTAAACCCTCGCGGGAACTTCTTCTTCGCGTCCTCATCCGACACCGCGGGGACGATGATCACGTCTTCGCCCTGCTTCCAGTCGGCCGGCGTGGCCACCGAGTGCTTCGCGGTCAGCTGCAGCGAATTCGTACAGGTGTGCGACGTGTCGGTCGGCGTCGGCGATCAACGGGAAGTTGACGGAGTGCCCCGTCACGTCCTTGATGTCCGCCATCCAGCGGCCGTGATCGTTGAGCGCATCGACGCTCAGGCCGATCACCTTCGTCTGGCGCTTCTCGAATTCGGGCTTGAGCCGCGCCACGGTCCCAAGCTCCGTCGTGCAGACGGGCGTGAAGTCCCGCGGGTGCGAGAACAGCACCGCCCAGTTGTTCCCTTTCCATTCGTGGAAATTGATGCGTCCTTCGGTCGTTTCCGCGCTGAAGTCCGGCGCTTCGTCACCCAGTCGAATGGCCATGGTTGAAATCTCCTTTACGGGTGATATCGTCACGCCCGGCCCGCGTCGCGGCAATGTGTTCGCGCCGAGGTTCTTCTGAGTTATTTCTGAGGATGGTGCTCGAGTTCGGAGCGTTTCAACTCGACGTGCAGACGAGCGAGCTGCGGAAGGACGGCAAACCCGTGCGTCTCCAGCCGCAGCCCGTCAAAGTCCTGGCGCTGCTGGCGGCCAACGCCGGGTCGCTGGTGACGCGCGAGCAGATTCGGTCGCAGATCTGGAGCGGCGATACCTTCGTCGATTTCGAGCAGGGGCTGAACTACTGCATCGCGCAGATCCGCTCGGCGCTCGGCGACCGCGCCAAGTCCCCGCAATACATCGAAACGCTGCAGCGGCGCGGCTACCGCTTCCTGGCGCCGGTGCGCGACGCCACCACCGCGGCGCCCGAGCTGGGCGGCAAGATTCTGCTGGCGGTGCTGCCGTTCGAGAACTTGAGCGGCGAGGCGGAGCAGGAGTTTTTCAGCGACGGCCTGACCGAGGAGATGATCACGGCGCTCGGCCGCGTCAACCCGCAGCGCCTCGGCGTAATCGCCCGGACGTCCGCGATGCGCTACAAGGGGCGCGCGCGCAGCATCGACCAGGTGGCGCGCGAGCTCGGCGTCAGCTACGTCCTCGAAGGGAGCGTCCGCCGCGGTGGCGATCGTGTGCGCGTGACCGCGCAGCTCGTGCAGGCCAGCGATCAATCGAACGTCTGGTCGGATGCGTTCGATCGCGGCCTCGGCGACATGCTCGCGCTGCAGAGCGAGCTCGCCTCGTCTATCGCGCACGCCATCCGCATCCGGCTCTCACCGGCCGAGGAAAAGCGCATCGCGTCGCGGCGGCCGATTGCGCCGGACGCCTACGAGCTGTATCTCAAGGGCCGCTACCTCTGGAACACGCGGACGCGCGACGGACTGAGCGAGGCGGCACGCTGCTTCGAGCAGGCGATCGAGCGGCATCAGGACTATGCCGCCGCGTACGCGGGCCTCGCCGACGTCCACCTGACGCAGCTCGATTACAACTACCTGCTGCCGCGCGACGCCTTCGCGCTGGCGAACCGCGCGGTGCTCGAGGCGCTGCGGCTCGACGACACGCTGGCGGATCCGCATACGTCGCTCGGCCACCTGCGGCTGCACGAGTTCAACTGGCGGGCGGCCGAACAGGAATTCACCCGCGCCATCGACTTCAATCCGAGCTATGCGACCGCGCATTACTACTACGGCAACCTGCTCGTCGCGCTCGGCCGGTCGAATGAGGCGGTGGCCGAGGCGAGGCGCGTGCTGGAGATCGACCCGATGTCGGCCAACGCGCGGCAGAACCTCGCACAGCTGCTGTACTTCGCCGGCCGCTACGACGAGGCGTTGAAGCAGTGTGCGGACGCCAACGCGATCGAGCCCCAGCCCAACTCCGACTACCTTGCTGGCCTCATCAATGAACGGCGCGGACGCTATGACGAGGCGATGCGCGTCTTCGAGGGGAGGTGGCCCGCCTCGTCGCGCAGTCGAACGACGGTCGCGGCGGCGGTCGGCTTCGTCCATGCGCAGGCCGGGCGGCGGGACGAAGCGCTGCAGGTGCGCAACCGGCTCGAAGCGCTGGCCGAGCACGAATACGTCTCGTCGTACGACCTTGCGCTCCTCTACCTCGCGCTGGGCGATCCGGATCAGGCGGTCGAGCGGTTGTGGCGCGCGCACGAGGAGTACTCGTCGATGCTCCCCTACGTGAACGTCGATGCGCGTTTCGATCCGCTCCGGACACATCCCGGCTTCCGCGCGCTCATCGAGCGGATGCGGTTCCCGCCGCGCCCCGAACGCCGCGCCGCGACGGCGGCGGACGACAAGAAGATCGTCATCGCGGTGCTGCCGTTCGAAAACCTGAGCGGCGAGGCGGACCAGGAGTTCTTCAGCGACGGATTGACGGAGGACATGATCGCGCAGCTCGGACGCATCAATCCCGCGCGGCTCGGCGTCATCGCGCGGACCTCCGCGATGAAGTACAAGGCCGGCCGGAAGACCGTCTCCGAGATCGGCCGCGACCTCGGCGCCGCCTACCTCGTGGAGGGAAGCGTTCGCCGCAGCGGCAGCCGCATGCGCGTCGTCTCGCAGCTGGTGCGGACGGCCGACCAGACACAGGTGTGGTCGCACACGTTCGAGCGCGAGCTGACGGACGTGCTGGCGCTGCAGGGCGAGCTGGCGACCGCCATTGCGCGCGAGGTGAGAGTGTCGCTCGCGCCGCAGGAAGCGCAGCGGCTCGCACGCATTGCGCCCATCGAGCCGCAGGCGCACGAGGCGTATCTAAAGGGCCGCTACTTCTGGAACAAGCGCACCGAAGAAGCGATGAAGCAGGGGATCGCCTGCTTCGAGGAAGCGATCCGTTTTCAGCCCGACTACGCCGCCGCCTACGACGGCATCTCCGATTCCTACGTGATGCTCGCCTGCCGGGGCGTGCTGCCCGTGCGGCAGACGTTCCAACAGGCGCGCGATGCCGCGCGCAAGGCGCTCGAGATCGATCCCTCGCTCGGCGAGGCGCACGCGTCGCTCGCGCACGTGCGGCTGCACGACTGGGATTGGACCGGCCTTGACGAGGACTTCCGGCGCGCACTCGAGCTGAGCCCCGGCCACGCGATCGCACACTACTGGTACTCGGAGTACCTGATGACGATGGGCCGCGCGGATGAAGCGGTGACGAGGGTGGACGAGGCGCATCGCATGGATCCGCTGTCGGCGGTGCTCGGCGCGTCGCAGGGGATGATCCGCTATCTCGCGCGCCGGTACGAGGAAGCCGGCGAGCGGCTGCGCCAGGCGCTCGTCGTCGAGCCGAACCATTTCCTGCTGCACTTCCGCCTCGGTCTCGTGCAGATTCAGAAGGGGATGACGCGCCAGGCAATCGAGGAGATGGAGACCGCCGTTCGCCTGTCCGGCCGCAGCACGGAAACGCTCACGGGGTTGGCGCAGGCCTACGCCGCCGCGCGCATGCCCGAGGCGATGGCGGCGGTCATCGGCGAGCTCGAAGCGCAAACGGGCTTGCGCTACGTCTCGCCGTACAACATGGCGCGCGTGTTTGCCGCCGCGGAGGAGCCGCAGCACGCGTTTGTCTGGCTCGAGCGCGCGTTCGACGAACACAATCCGGATCTGATCGAGCTGCGCAACGACGCGGTCTTCGATCCGCTGCGATCCGATTCGCGCTTCGCGACCCTGCTGGCACGCGTCGGCTGGCGCACGGAAGCGCCCCGGGCGGCGGCGACCGGCAAGCTGGTCATCGCGGTGCTGCCGTTTGAAAACCTCAGCGGCGACGCCGCGCAGGAATTTTTCAGCGACGGTCTGACCGACGAGATGATCACGCAGCTCGGTCTGCTCAATCCGGAGCGGCTCGCCGTCATCGCCCGCACGTCCGCGATGATTTACAAGTCCGCGCGCAAGAGCGTGCAGCTGATTGGCCGCGAGCTCGGCGTCAGCCACATCGTCGAGGGGACCGTCCGCCGCGCGGGCGATCGCGTGCGCGCGAGCGCGAAGCTCGTTGACGTCAGCAGCCAGACGCAGGTCTGGGCGGAAACCTACGACCGCGATCTCGGGGACATCCTTCGATTGCAGGGCGACCTCGCGTCGGCAATCGCCGGCGCGATCCATCTGCAGCTGACGCCGGGGACGAGACAGCGGCTCGATCGGTCGCGCTCCGTGGATCCCGACGCGTACGAGCAGTACCTGCGCGGCCGGTTCCTCTGGAACCAGCGCACGCAGCATTCCATCGAGCAGGCGATCGGATGTCAGCAAAACGCGATTGCGATCGATCCGGCGTTCGCGCTGGCGTTCTCCGCGCTGGGCGACTGCTACGTCGTCCTCGGCAGCCATCTCTGGATTCCGCCACAGGAGGCCGCCTCGCGCGGCGGCGAGGCGTGCAGGCGCGCGCTCGAGCTCGACCCGGCGCTCGCCGAGCCGCATGCCGCGCTCGGGTTCGTGCGCTCGCAGTACCAATACCGCTGGGACGATGCCGCGGCGGAGTTCCGGCGCGCGCTGCAGATCAACTCCAACTACGCGACCGCGCATCACTGGCAGGCGTTCTATCTGTCGGCGGTGGGCCGCCTGCAGGAAGCGGTCGCCGCCATTCGCGTGTCCGAACGCCTCGACCCGCTGTCGCCGATCATCCGCACCAACGTCGGCACCGTGCTGTTCTGGGCGCGCGATTTCGACACCGCGGTCGAACAGTACCGGGACGTGCTTCGTCACGAGCCGAATTTCTGGGTGGCGCACTGGATGCTCGGCCTCGCCTACGAGCAGCAGGGGCATGTCGCCGCGGCCGTGGAGCAGCATCGCAAGGCGATCGATCGCTGCGACGCGCCGCCATCCGGAGTGATCGCCTCTCTGGCGCGCGCGCTGGCGCTGCGAGATGAGCGTGCCGAGGCCGCGCGATTGCTCGCGCACCTCTCGTCGCAGACGTGCCCGTCGCTGTTCCACATGGCCGCCGCGCACGCCGTGCTCGGTGATCGCGACGCGGCGTTCGACTGCCTGCGGCGCGGAAGAGATCAGGGCGAGAGCTGGATCGCGTTCGTCAACGTCGACGCGCGGATGGATCCGCTTCGAGACGACCCGCGCTTCGGCGCCCTCATCCAGTCGATGCAGTTTCCGTAGACAGTTTCTTGTAGAAGATGACCGTGTCGCACGGTCGGCCATCGGGGTAGAGCGCGTAATCGGGAATCACGCCGACGCGCTGCCAGCCGGCGGTCATGTAGAGCTGCTCGGCCGGATCGCCGCGTACGGTATCGAGCACCAGCAGCGTGAAGCCCGCCGCCTGCGCGCGCCGTTCGATCTCCTCCATCAATGCCCGTGCGATGCCGCGCCGCTGTGCCCGCCGGTGCACGAGCAGCTTCGCGATGTCGGCGCGATGCGGCTGGTTGGGCGGCCACGCCGGGTGCATCGACACGCTCCCGACGATCCCCGAGTCGTCCCGGGCCACGAGAATGATCGCGCGCGGGTCGGCGCGATCGGCGGTCTTGCGCCACCATTCACGCGCCTCGTCAACGGACAACGGGCTCATGAAGCTGACGCTCGCGCCGCTGTCGACGGCGTCCACCAGCAGCCGCGCAAGTTGATCGAGATCGTCT
>QHWQ01000311.1:0-23821 GCA_003222635.1 Acidobacteriota bacterium
GGGCGCCCGGCCGGCATGCGCCCCTGCGAGGCCAGCAGGCGGTCGATCTCGGCATCGGAGATGCGGTAATGCCCGCCGCCGGTGCGCACGGTGCGCACGGTGCCCTTGTAAATCCACTGCTTGAGTGCGGAATAGCTGACGCCGAGCCGGTCGGCGGCGGCACGAACGGTGACAAGGCTCATAGAAAAACGTCTCCAAAATCGACTCGAATCATACTAAATTAACCAGATTGTGGCAGGCGGCATGATCCGGCGGCTCCTGGCGGCGGTGACGTTCCTTGCGGTCGCGTTCGACGCCAGTGCCCAGAGCGCGAACCGTACCGTGATCGTCTCGGCGGCCGTCAGCCTCACGGACGTGCTGCAGCAGCTGGCGCCGATCTACCAGACGCAGACGGGGGAGCGCGTGCTGCTGAACCTCGGCTCCTCGAACACGCTCGCGCGGCAGATTTCCTTCGGCGCCGGGCCGGACGTGTTCATCAGCGCGGACGAAGCGCAGATGAACGCCGTGGCCATGCGCATCGACGCGGCCAGCCGCGTCGATCTGCTCTCGAATCAGCTGGCGATTGCGGTCCCCGACGATCGGCCCCGCACGATGAAATCGGCGCGCGACCTCCTCGACCCGGCGATCAAGCGGATTGCGATCGGCGACCCGGCGGCGGTTCCGGCCGGCGTCTATGCAAAACAGTACCTCGAGATGCTTGGCATCTGGCGGGATCTGTCGGCGAAGGCCGTGCCGTCCGGCAGCGTTCGCCTCGCGCTGTCGGCCGTCGAAAGCGGCGCCGCCGATGCCGCCATCGTGTATCAGACCGATATCGCGACCGCGACGCACGCGCGTGAAGCGCTGGTGATTCCGGCCGCGCAGGGGCCCCGCATCGTGTATCCCGCGGCACGCGTCCTCGCGGGTCCCAACCCCGACGGCGCGCGGCGGCTGCTCGCGTTCCTGCGATCGCCGGAAGCGACGGCGGTGTTCACGCGCGCCGGGTTTCTTGCGCCGGTTCCCGCGCGCCGCTGACCAGCGTGACCGCTGAAATTCGCGACATCGCGATCTTCACGACGCTGGCTGCGCTGGCGGCGACGGCCGTGATGCTGGTCCCCGGCGTTGCGGTAGCGTGGCTGCTCGCCCGCCGACAGTTTCCCGGTAAGTCGCTCGTCGAGACGGTTGTGTCGCTGCCGCTGGTGATGCCGCCGGTTGCCACCGGCCTGCTGCTGCTCTGGCTGTTCAGCCGCCGGGGGCCCATCGGTGGGCTGCTCGCGCGCGTCGGCATTGAAATCGTCTTCACGCCCGCCGCGGTCGTCATCGCGATGGCGGTGATGGGATTGCCGCTGCTCGTGCGCACGGCGCGTGCCGGCTTCGAGCAGGTGACGCGGCCGGCGCGACGATCGTCGTCGCGGGCAGCATCCCCGGCCGCACGCGCACGCTTGCCGTCGGCATCTACAGCTTCACCGAGACCGGACAGGATCGGCAGGCGGCCATCCTCCTCGTGATTTCGATCTCGATCGCCTTTGTCGCCGTGCTCGCGTCCAATCGTCTCGCGAGGGAAGCGTAGTGGCGGTCTTTGATCTGGACTTCACGCTCCACCAGGGAGAGTTCACGCTGACGTTCACGGTGAACGTCGAAGCGCGAGCGCTCGCGTTGTTCGGTCCGTCGGGATCCGGCAAGACGTCGGCGCTCGAGGCGGTAGCGGGTCTTCGGGCTCCACGCCGCGGGAGAATCGCCATCAACGGCCACGTGCTGTTCGATTCCGAGCGCCACATCAACATGCCGGTTCGTCAACGCCGCACCGGCTATGTGCCGCAGGACATCCTGTTGTTTCCGCACCTCAACGTGCGCGAGAACGTCACCTACGGTATGCGCGAAGGACATCGTCCCGCGCTTCCGCTGCTCGTAGAGCTGCTCGAGCTGTCGACGTTGATGGATCGGCGTGTCGGATCGCTCTCGGGGGGTGAACGACAGCGCGTCGCGATGGCGCGTGCGCTCTATTCAGGCCCGGACGTGCTGCTGCTCGATGAACCGCTTGCGGCGGTCGATCTCCCGCGGCGGCGCCGGATAGTCGATGCGCTGCTCGGGATTCGCGACGAGCTCTCGGTGCCCCTCGTCTACGTGACGCATCTTCCCGAAGAAGCGCTCACGGTCGCGGACTGGGCGGTGCTGATCGAGAACGGCCGCATCGCCGCATCCGGTCCGCCCTGCGACGTGATGCCGTCGGATTAGGCTTCGACGCAGGCATCGGCTTCGATCTCGACGAGCATGTCCGGATCGATCAGCCTGGATATCTCCACCATCGACGTTGCCGGTCTGATCGCGCCGAAGAATTCGCCGTGGACGCGGCCGACCTCCTCCCATCGCGAAATGTCCGTCACGTAGATCCGCGTCCGCACGACGTCGGTCAGCTTCGCGCCGGCCCGCTCGAGCGCGGATTGAATGTTGCGCAGCGTCTGCAGCGCCTGCGCGCGCATATCTCCTTTGCCGACGACCTTTCCGTCCGCATCCGTCGCCGTCGTACCGGAGACGTGAACGAATGGACCGACACGTACCGCACGCGAGTAGCCGACGATCGGCTCCCACGGACGCCCGCTCGAGATGTTCTGACGCATGAACGGGGATGTTATGCTCAATTGCGTGACACGACAGATTGCATACGCCATCGTCTTCGCGGCGGCGCTCCAGTTCGCGGCGTGCCGTCAGGCCGACGGCCCCCTGCCCGAGACGACGCCGTCAACGGCAAACGAGCTCGGGGACATCAGCCGCGACCTGCAGAACCTCGCGACCGGCAATCCCGAGGGCCCGAAGGATCTCAACGACGACATCAGTCATTACGCCGAGGGCACCGATGGCGGGCCAGCCGCCGCCGCGGAGCTCTCCCGCCGTCTTGGCCAGGCGCTCACCGGCAAGAGCTTCAAGCTCGCGCAGGCGATGCCGGTGGCTCACACGGCGTGGGTCACGGTGGCTGGACGTCAGTTGAGCGAGAAGCAGGTCGAGAACCTGAAGAACGAGATGAAGTCGGAGCTGATGACGCTTGGCGTGAACGAACAGCAGGCGCAGACCGTCGCCGACCAGGTCGGAGTCGTCCAGCAGGCGGTGACGGCTCGTCACCGCCGCTGGTACGAATTGCTCTAGCGCGCGACCGCGACGGACTTCTCGACGGTCTCCCAGGGAAGGCCCGGCCGGCCGAAGTGACCGTAGTTGGTCGTCGTGCGGTAGATCGGACGCAGCAGGTTCAGCCGCTCGATGATCATGCGCGGGCGGAAGTCGAACGCGCTCTTCACGAACTCCTCGGCCGCGCGCTCATCTCCCGTTCCGAACGTATCGACCTTCACCGACACCGGCTGCGCCATGCCGATCGCGTAGCCGACCTGCAGCTCGGCGCGCTTGGCGAGCCCCGCCGCCACAATCTGCTTGGCTGCGAAGCGGCAGAAGTAGGCGCTGCTGCGATCGACCTTCGACGGATCCTTGCCGCTGAACGCGCCGCCGCCGTGACGGCCCCACCCACCGTAGCTGTCGACGATGATCTTGCGGCCGGTGACGCCGGCATCGGCGGACGGCCCGCCGTGGCTGAAGTCGCCGGTCGGGTTCACGTAGAGCGTCACGTCCTTGCGCCACCACGAACCGAGCATGCGCGGTCCGAGCTGCTCGCGCACGTACTCGGTGATCTGTTTCTGATTGGCGTCCGGCGTGTGCTGCGTCGAGATGACGACGGCGGTGACTTCCTTCGGCTCGTTGTGCTCGTAGAGGACGGAGACCTGTGACTTGCTGTCGGGACGCAGGAAGTTGATCTTCCCCTGCTTCCGATCTTCGGTGAGCCCGCGCGTCAGCTTGTGCGCGAGGAGAATCGGCAGCGGCATCATCTCCGGCGATTCGTCCGTCGCGTAGCCGAACATGATCCCCTGGTCCCCTGCCCCCTGATCGCCGCTCTGGCTCGTGGTCGCGGTGACGCCCTGCGAGATCTGCGAGGACTGCTTCGTCACGATCGGAATCAGCTTCAGCGTCGTGTCGCAGAAGGGTTCCGTCGTGTCCGTGTAGCCGATCTCCTTCACGGCCTGACGCACGATGCGGTCGTAATCCAGCCTGGCGTTGGTCGTGATCTCGCCGGCAATCACGACCGTGTCGCTCTTGCACAGTGTTTCGCACGCCACGCGGCTCGTCGCATCCTGTTCGAGGCACGCATCGAGAATCGAGTCGGAGATGTAATCGCAGACCTTGTCCGGATGTCCTTCGGACACGGATTCGGACGTGAAGATAAAGCGCGACATGGAGCTCCTCTAGATAGCGGGGGTTGGGGTTGAAACGGGACAGTATAGCATTTGGCCGTGAGCCTTCTGCTCGTGCACCACGGTGATGCGGTCGGCCCGGAAGTGGACCCGCAGCGCCCCTTGTCCTCGGTCGGACGCGCGGCAGCCGAGCGGCTGGCCGGCTTGGCCGCGCAGCGCGGCGTGAAGCCGGACGTCGTCTGGCACAGCGGCAAGCTGCGCGCACGCCAGACGGCGGAGCTGTTCTGGAAGGCGTGCAATCCGCTCGCGCCGATCACCGCCGAGCGCGGGCTGCTGCCCGACGATCCGCCACAGTGGATACACGATCGCCTCACGGGCGAGACGCGCAGCGTGCTCATCGCCAGCCACATGCCGTACCTGCCGAAGCTGCTGGCGATGCTTACGGGCACGGGCGACGCGATGTCATTTCCACTGCACGGATGTGTCGCGCTCGAAGTGGATGGGGAGATCTGGAAAGAGGTGTGGCGCCTGGGGAGCTAGATCGTTCAGAACGTCGAACGAGTCGAACGTTCCGAACGATCCGAACGATTCGAACGAGTTACCAGCGGAACGTGAGCCCCGCCGTGCCGCGCCAGAAGTCGAACTTCCCGGTCGCGAGCGTGAAGCCGCCGCCCTGTTGCGTGTCCTGCAGGTCGCGGAAGTACCGCAGGTCCCCGCGGAAGCCGATGTGGTCGCTCATGAAGCCCATCGCGCCGACGCCCACGTCCAAGCCCCAGTCATTGCTGTTGACCGTGAACAATTGATCGGCGGTGGCGACGTTCGTTTTCATCAGCCCCATGCCGATGACGCCGTACGGCCTGAAGCCCGCGCCATGCTGGCCGCCCACAGGGATGCCCGGCATCAGGTTCGCCATCAGGTTCTGCACGTTGTCGGTGTCGGTGAAGCTCGTGTTGTCGGTGCCGTTCTCGAAGAACGTCGGAGTGTAAGACCAGTCGGCTTCGAAGCCGGCGATGCCCGCGCCCATCCAACCAAGCGAAGCACCGTAGGTGAGCTTGTCGTTGGACGGCGTATCGCCGCCGAAGCCAATGCCGATGTTCGGCGTAAACAACCAGTCGGCGCGCGCGCTCGCGGGTCCGATGACCAGCAGCAGCGCGGCGATCAAAGCGCACTTCTTCAACATGTACGTGTTCCTCCTGGACCGTCGGTCCATGTCGTCGCCAACCCCGCGACGGTTCGGTTTCTCCGATCTTCGCGCGGTGCAAGCGAAGTGCCCGAAAGACTCCGTCGAGCTGGACGAAGCGATTGAGTGACAGGAGTTAACGCGCGAACGCGGCCGTATGTTCGACGAGCAGATCCCACGCGCGTCCGGTGTGCGCCGCGGTGGTGCGCAGGTGCCCGATCGAAATGCGGATCACGAACGTCCCCTTTAGGCGTGTATGCGACAGGAAGACGTCGCCGTTCGAATTCACCGCATCGAGCACGCGTTCGTTGAAGCGGTCGAGTTCGGGCGCGCTGAGCGCAATGCGGTGCGGCTTCGCGCGAAAGCAGACGGTCGCGAAGGGCACCGGCGCGAGGCGCTCGAAGTCGGGATGCTCGTCCACGCGCGCGGCAAACTGCTGGGCGAGACGGATGTGCTCGCGCAACACCTCCCGCAGGCGCTCCGCGCCAAAATGCCGAAGAATCATCCAAAGCTTTAGAGATCGAAAGCGCCGGCCGAGCTGGATGCCGGTATCCATCAGGTTATGTACGCCGGCGCTGCCTTCAGCGGTCTCGAGGTAATCGGGCACCAGCGAGAACGCCTCGCGTACCACATTCATCCGCCTGCAATAGAACGCGCTGAGGTCGAATGGGGTGAACAGCCACTTGTGCGGATTGACGACGATGGAATCGGCGCGATCCCAGCCGGCGAAGTGCCGCGCGCACTCCGGCAGCATGGCGGTCACGCCCGCGTACGCCGCATCGACGTGAAGCCAGATGTGGTGCTCGCGGCAGATGTCCGCGATCGCCGCGACAGGATCGATCCTCTCAACGACGACAACCCGAAGCCGAGCGTCAGCACGGCCTTGTCGATCGACGAGTGCGCCTGCTCGGAGCAATAGATGCGCAGCGGAGCGATATCCGGCCGCGCCAGTCCCCGCTCGCGCACCTCCGGCACCGCCGTCTGCCGCGCCGCGGCCAGCGCATGCATGCTCGAGATTGACGCGGTGTCGTAGATGACGCCTTCGAACGCATCGGGCAGTCCGAGCAGGCGCCGCAGCCACGCCAGCGAGAGCTCTTCGAGCTCGGTGGCCGCGGGCGATGTCCGCCAGAGCATCGCGTTCTGATTGAGCGCGGCGGAGAGGAAATCCGCGAGCACGCCCGACGCGCTCGTCGTCGCGGGGAAGTACGCGAAGAAGCCGGGATGGTTCCAGTGCGTCAGCGCGGGGACGAGCACGCGCTCGAAGTCGTCGAAGATGCGCTCGAACGGCTCGCCGCGTTCGGGCGCGCGGTCGGGCAGCGCGCCGCGCACCTCACCGGGCGCGACGCGCGGCAGGACAGGGTACTGCTCGGAGCCACTCAGGTACTCGGCGATCCATTCGACCAGCGCGTGGCCGTTTCGCCGGAACTCAGAGGGGTCCACTACTTATGCGCGTTGATGTAATTGGTCGCGAACGTCTTCAGCGTCGGATTCAGCATCGCAATCAGGTTTGCTTCCTCCGCCGCGCGATCGATCGTCCAGCCGTCCTTCAGCACGCGCTTGATCATCCACATCGACGCGGCGCGTCCGCCGCCGCCGCAATGGATGTACGCCGGCTGGTTGGCCTTGTCCGAGACCGCGGCGAGGAATTCATCCGCGACCTTCGGGTCCGGCATCGCGCCGTTGAGCGGCAGGTGCACGTACTTGATGCCCGTCGTCTTGACGGCCGCTTCCTCTTCGGTGACGCCCTGCTCGGTCGGCAGGCGGAAGCTGATGATCGAGGCGAACCCCTGCTTCTTCAGGTTCGCGACGCCGTTGGCGTCCGTCGCGCCGCCGCAGGCGAACACCGCATCGATCTGGTTGAAGTTCGTCACGCCCTGGACGTCGACCTTCTTGACGCCGTCCTTGTTGATTTGGGCGAACGCGGGTACGGCAAGCGCCGCGACGACGAGCGCCGCGGCCAGATGACGGCCAATCATGGGAGATCTCCTTCGGCTGGAGATCTTACAGCAGCAGCAATTTACAAATTTACGAATTTACGAATTTACGAAATGAAATTGCTCAAACAAATTCGTCAATTCGTAAATCCGTAGATTCGTAAATCTACTCTTCTACGGTCACCGTTGCCGGTTTGATCAGACGGACGGTCACAGGCGTCCCGGAGGGCAGCGTCGCGGCGTTCCGGCCGCCCGCAACGACCGCCGCGGTGCCCGCTCGTGTCGGTCTCGAGCGGCACGCGCGTGCCGTCGGCCAGAACGACCGACGTGAAGCGCACGCCGAGCCGTGCCTTGTCCTTCACCTTGCCGCCGCGCTCCACCATCGTCACCTCGCCCTTCGCCTGCGAGCCGGCGGGGATCGCGACGCGATCGCCGACGCGCACATCGCGCGTGACGCGTGCGAGCACTTCGTCTTCGACACGCGCCTTCTCGCTGGTCAGCGCGGTTTCGATCTGCAGGCCAAGGACGGAGTCCGTTGACACCACGAGATCGACGAACTGCGGACCCTTAGGTTCAACAGGTCCAGGAGGTGCAGTCGGTGCAGTGGGTTCTGTTCGCGATTCGGCTCGCGCCACAGGAGCCGCGACAGGTGGCGGCGTGAAAACTGGGGCGGGCGGCGCTGACGCCACCTGCTGAACAGGCTTTGGCGCCGGCGCCGGGGCGCGCGGTGGTTCTGCTGCACGCTGTTCTGCTGGACGCTGTTCTGCTGGACGCTGCGGAGGCGCTGCGGGCGCAGCCTTCTTCGGCTGCGCTGGTGCAGGTTCGGGTTCGATCGCTGGCGCAACCGGCGCATCAGAAACGACCGCTTCAGACTGTTCGACACCGGCAGGAGCGACGTCCGCGGCGGGTGCGGGCTGCGGAGCGCGCGACGGACGGTTGGCCAGAAACGCGCCTGCCGCTCCAACGGTGATGCACGACGCCGCGATGACGGCGACGGTGCTTGTGCGAATCTCCATGAAAATCTCCAGGGGGCGATAGAGCAAGGCCCGTGCCCCCGGATTTGTGCGATTTCCTGAGAATTATCGCCCGATTTCGCGTCCCTCCGCTGTTCTCCAACGAGGACTTGTCCCCGTATCAGGTCTCGTCGGGACTGCTGATCCAGGGGGCCTCGGGAGGCGCCGGGAGGCGGGCAAGCGCATCGAGCAGCGCCGCGGGATCCGCGTCGGCGATGACGATGCGGCGGTTGCCCATCTTGATGAACCCTTCGTCGACGCCGCGATCGAACTGCGCGATCAGCGGATCGTAGAACCCGTCGACGTTCAGCAGGCCGCACGACTTGCGATGGACGCCGAGCTGCGTCCACGTCACGACCTCGCAGAATTCTTCGAACGTCCCGAAGCCGCCGGGCATCGCGATGAACGCATCCGACAGCTGCGCCATGGTCGCCTTGCGCTCGTGCATGGAGCTCACGACGCGGAGATCGGGAAGCGCGCGGTGCGCGAGCTCGCGCGCGACGAGCGCGTGCGGGATGACGCCGATGGCGTGGCCACCGGCGGCGAGCACGGCGTCGGCGATCACACCCATCAGGCCGACGGCGCCCCCGCCGAAGACGAGAGCGATGCCGCGGCGCGCCATCTCCCGGCCAAGCTGCGTCGCGACATCCGCATAGACAGATCGCCGGCCGGTGCTCGATCCACAGAACACACAGACGCGGCGAAGCGATGCCGAAGCGGATGTAGTGGACGAGGGAGGCAGGCCGCCAGTTTACTCTGACGGTTCGAGCGCGGATTCGAGGAACGCCTGCAGGATCTGCGGATTGCCGAGGTGGCCGACAATCCATGTCTTGGGCCCGTGCCCCTTCGTCACCAGCGCCGGCGTGAAGTGCACGCCATCGCATTCGGCTCGCTGCGGATCCTTCGACAGATCGTGAACGGTGAGCTTTACGCGTTGTCTGGAAAACTCCGCGAGTGCGCGGCGAAGGTTGCGCAGCGCCGCGGTCGAGTGAGCCGAGATGGAACTTACGTAGAGGACCAGCTCAATTGCCCGCGTGTCGCACTGTCCATCGGTGTCGGACGTCGATTTTCGTGCTGCGGTGCGGCGGGGAGGACGCGGTGACTGCCGCCGCTTCTCCGCCGCGTCTACCAACATGAAGACCGGCGGTTCCACAATCGGTGCTGGAGGCGTGATCATCAAATCCACGCCGGTCGCCGGAGCAAAAATATTGCCAGGCCCGACTGTGGCAACACGCGATAAAGACCGCGAGCTCGGCCGTGGCTGAATTGGGAAACCGTACGCCCGGCGCGCCCTACGTAGGAGATTCAATCAGATTGACGACGCTTTTCAGCAGGGTAACGTCGTCTATCGGTTCCACGAGGTAGGCATCGGCGCCGCTCGTCATGCCCTGCCGGCGGTCATCTTCGGAAAGCCACGCGCCAGTGATCTGAATCACTGGGATGCTGGCGGTGACCGGATCCTGTTTCAGCCGCTCGCAGACTTCCAATCCGCTGATATCCGGCAGGTTGACGTCCAGAAGGATCAGCGACGGGGTGGCCGCGCGCGCGATGGCGAGGGCTTCGGTGCCGGTGTTCGCCTCGAGCACTTCGTAGCCGGCCTCGCTCAGGATCCGGCTGCGCAGGTATCGCGCGCCCGGGTAATCGTCGACGATCAGGATCTGGCGTCTTTCCATTGGCCTTCCGCTTTCATTGACGCGCCGTAGCTTTCAATCGGCCAGCGCTCGATGTTGAGGCCGCCGGCGCCGATCTCGAGCCGGTACGGATGCGTTTCGTGCGCCGACCCGCGCATCTTCACCACGCGCATCGTGCGGTTCAAGTCGTAGCTCGATGGCGAGTAGTCGAGCGTGATGATCGCGTCGGCGATCGTCGACAGGTACGGCGCGGTGTGCTCCGATGCGGTGCCCGCGAGCACGGTCTGCGTCATCAGCGCGCTCCGTCCGTGCCCGCGCAGAATCGACGCGACGCCGATCATGAATTGCCGGAAGCCTTTCTCCGACGAGGCATGCTCGATCGACGAGATGCTGTCCATGACGATGAGCGACGGCTGAAACTCTTCGAGCCCGAGGCGCAGATCGACGAGCAGATCCTCGAGGCTCGTCGCCTCGGGATACCGGCACTGGATTTTCAGATCTCCGGCCCGCACGAGGTCGGTCATGTTCATCCCGATCTCGTCGAAGTTGCGAATGAGCGTTGGCTTCGGCTCCTCGAAACCGTAGTAGACGACACGCTCGCCGCGCAGCGCGCCGCCGCGCGCGAACAGTCCCGCGAGCATCGTCTTGCCGCTCCCCGTCGGACCGCGCACCAGCATGATCGAATTGCGCAGGAAGCCGCCGTGCGTCATCTCGTCGAGGCCAGCGACGCCGCTCGAGTAGCGTTCGACTTTTTCGGACTCGGGGCGGTCGGGCGCGTCGAGCGGGAAAATCGCCAGGCCGCGCGTCGTGATCGTGCAGGGAAATTCGCCTTTGTAGTGGCCGCTGCGGCGGTACTTGTTCACTTCGATCGATCGGCGCCGGCGATCGCCGTCAACGGCGAGCCGCATCACCACGACCATGTCGCAGACGTAGTCTTCCACTCCCAGGGTCGTCAGCTGCGAATAGTCGGACGGCGCCTCGGCGAGGATGATCGCAGTCAGCCCGAGGCGCCGGAAGCAGTGAACGAGCTGGAAGAAATGGCTGCGCAGCAGATCCAGCGGCGGCCGCGGCGTGAAGAGCGCGGTCGCGGAATCGAGCACGATCGCCTGGGCGCCCGTCTGCGCGACCAGATGTTCCAGCCGGTGGACGAGACCCATGATGTCGTAGTCGCCGCTGATAATCGTCGGCTCGTCGAGCGGTCGCATCATATCCGCGACGTGCAGCAGACCTTGCGCCTTCAGCCCGCTCAGGTTGAAACCGAGCGTATCGCCGGTCGCAAGCAGATCCTCCGCCGTCTCCTCGATACCGACAACGATGGTCTTCGTGCCCGTGCGGCACATGTGCGCCGCGACCTGAAGACCGAGAATGGTTTTTCCCGTACCGCTCCGCCCCGCGACGAGCGTCGAGCGCCCCGCGGGCAGCCCGCCGGCGGTCAGGACGTCGAAGCCCGGGACGCCCGTCCGGATCTTTTTCATCATGCTCATCGCAGCGGGTCTACTCCACAGGAAACAAGAAGGTCCATGAGCGCCGCGGTGTTCGACAAATCGCCGATCACGTACGCGCGCGGCAGCGGACGTTTCTTCATGAGAACGGGCGTAAAACAGATGCCGTCGGATTCTGCGCGGTCGGGATGCCGGCTGATGTCGCAGACCTCGAAGCGCACGCGCCGCTGATCGAAGCGCGCGAGCAGCGCTTCGCAGTTGCGTCTCGCGGTTGCCGTATGAGACGAGGCGGCGCTGACGTACAAGACGAGCTCGATGCGTGTCTTTCCAACAGCCGGCCTTGGATGCACGAGTCGGAGTATCCGACGCAACAACAGCGGAGCGCAAACTCAGCCGTGGCCGGTACAATCGCCTCGTGAGGGTCACCATCGTCGGCGGCGGCATCATCGGCTGTGCCGTTGGCCACGAGCTCGCCTCCCGCGGCGCCGACGTTCGCATCTTCGATATGCGCGGCACCGGACGCGGCGCCACGCAGGCGTCGGCGGGCATCCTCGCGCCCTACATCGAAGGTCACATCGATGCGCTGCTGCAGCTTGGCATCAACAGCCTCGCGCTCTACGACCGCTTTCTCGCGCGCGTGTCGGCGGATGCGCAGCAGCCGGTCGAGTACGAGCGGTCCGGCTCGCTGCACATCGCGAACAACGACGCCGCGGCGATGGAGCTGGCGATTGCCGCGCGGAAGTTCGCGCATGCCGGCGTCGCGCACGAATTGATGCCCGGCCACGATGCGATGCGACTGGAACCGGGCCTGTCGTCGCGGATGATTTCCGCGCTGCTGCTGCCGATGCACGGTTACGTGCGCGCGGCGGAGCTGACGTCCGCGCTTGCCGCCGCCGCGGTGCGGTGTGGGGCGCACATGATGACCGCGAACGTCGAGGAGATTTGCGGGCGAGGGCCGGGCGTGGTCGCCGTCAAGACGACCGCGGGGCTGATCGAAAGCGATGCCGTCATTCTCGCCGCGGGCTGCTGGAGCGGACGCGTGGCGCCGATGACGCCGCCCGTGCGACCGGTCCGCGGTCAGCTGCTGCACCTGCATTTCAACCAGCGGCCAGTCTCGCGTGTCGTCTGGGGAAGCGAGTGTTATCTCGTGCCGTGGCGCAACGGCGCGCTGCTGGTGGGCGCGACCGTCGAAGAGGCCGGCTTCGACGAAACGGCGACGGCAGCCGGCGTGACGCGGCTGCTCGAAGCCAGCGCGGCGCTGCTGACCGACATACCGCAGGCGCGTTTCGAGGCCGTCCGCGTCGGGCTGCGTCCCGGCACGCCGGACGAGTTGCCTCTGATCGGCCCTTCGTCAACAATGCGCGGCGTCTACTACGCGACCGGTCATTACCGGAACGGCGTCCTGCTGGCGCCGCTGACGGCCAGGCTGGTTGCGGATCTCGTCATCGACGGCAAGCGCGATCCGGAGCTCGACCTCGTGCGTCCCGATCGCTTTGGGTTGTGACATGACTCTACTCACCAGGCAGCAGATCGACGAACAGCTGAAGACGCTCGACGGCTGGACGCTGGCCGGCGACGCTATCAAGAAGCAGTTCACGTTCAAGGGATTTCCCGAAGCGGTCGCCTTCGTCAACCGTCTCGTGCCCGATGCCGAGGACGCTGATCATCATCCCGACATCACGATCAACTACCGGCGCGTGACGCTCTCGTGGTCGACGCACGATGAAGGCGGCTTGACGATGAAGGATGTCGCGGGCGCGAAGATGGCTGATCGTCACGCGCGCGAGATGACGTGAGGCTCAAGAAGTACTACTCCTCGCGCGAGGTCGCGTCGCTCACCGGATTGACCGCCCGTCAGCTGCAGTGGTGGGATACGCGGAGGCTGTTCCTGCCGGCGATTGCGCCGCAGCGCACGGAGGCGGGCGGCTTCACCGAGCGCCGCTACACGCCGCTCGACGTGCTGGAGCTGCAGGTGCTCGCGGACTTGCGGCGCCGCGGGTTTTCGATCCCGCGGCTGCGGCGGCTGTTATCGACGCTGCGCGAAGCGTTCGGCGTCCGCCTGTACGAGGCCATCGGCGAGGGCGGGCCGCTGACGCTCTTCATCGGCGGCGATCAGCTCTTCGCGCGCACCGTGGAAGGGCATTTCTACAACCTCGATCGGCCGCAGCAGGCGTTGATGATGGTCGGCGAGGAGCTGCCGCTGCGACCGCTTACCGCGCGCGAGAGGCGGAAGCGTACGAAGGGACCCGTGGTTCGTGTCAGCGGATCGGGAAAACTTTCTCGAGGTCGTCGGCGGGACGCGCGATAACGTGGACGCCGATCAGTTCGCCGACGCGGCGGGCGGCGGCGGCGCCGGCATCGGTCGCGGCCTTCACGGATCCCACGTCGCCGCGAATCAGCGCGGTGACGAGGCCCGCATCGACCTTCTGCCAGCTGACGAGGACGACGTTCGCGGTCTTGAGCATCGCGTCGGCGGCTTCGATCATGCCGACGAGTCCCCGCGTCTCGATCATGCCGAGCGCGTCGCCGATCTCGCGTTGGTCGTTCGCCACGCGCACTACTCTACCATCCTTCGCGCTCGCGCAGCCGCGTGATGTGGGCCACGTGATGGCGCGAATGCCAGCCGTAGGTCTGCACCAGGTAATCGACGGTAATCGCGCCGATCTCCGGGTGGTACCACGGACGCTCGAACTGCGGCGGCGTCATCGAGCGCAGCACCGCCTCCCAGCGGGCGTGCAGCCCGTCGAGCAGCGCCAGCGAAGGCTCGATTGGCAGGCGCTGATCCGGCAGGCTCGCGAACGCATCCTGGTCGTACGGCTTGATGGTGGGATTGTCTTCGGTCAGCGCGAGCTTCAATCGAATGAACGCGTTCATATGACTGTCGGGCACATGGTGGACGACCTGACGGATCGTCCATCCGCCTGGGCGGTAGGGCATATCGAGCTGCGCGTCTGACAGCCATGCGCACGTTTTACATCCAAACGCGCGCGAATTGGCAGCGATACAATTTCGCGTGCGTCTCGTCGCCGCCGAAGGGCCCATCCTCGAAGAGATCCTCGACGCCACCTACGCGATCTGGAGCGAAGGGCTCACGCGCGACAACTATGCGCGGTGGAACGCCGCGCAGATGCGTACGGCGTGGGGCAAGGATCATCTCCGCCGCTTCGCGCTCGTCGATGATCGCGGCCGGTGGGTCGCCAGCGCGAAGCGGTATCTGCTGCCGATGCGTCTCGATGGTGTGGATGGCGTCATGTGCGGCCTCGGCGCGGTGTTCACGCGGCGCGAAGAGCGCGGCCGAGGCTATGCGGGCGAGATCATCAATCAGCTGATCGACCGCTCGCGCGGTGAAGGCGCAACGGTCGCCGGACTCTTCTCAGAGATCGGCGAAGAGCTGTATCGACGGCTTGGCTTCGTCACGGTGCCGATGGATGAAGTGGACATCGAGGTCGACCGGAAGCACGGCGCGCCCGCGATGCTCGTCAGGTCCGGCGAGGAACGCGACCTGCCGGCGCTGGCCTCGATGCACACGAAACGAACCGAAGGCGTGCCGCTGCGATTCGCGTTGCGCCGCGATCCAGCGCTCATCGAATACGCATTGTCGAAGAAGCGGCTGCTCGCCGGCCTCGGCTTCGGCCCCGGCCCGCGCGGCGCGCGGCAGACGGAATTCTTCGTCGCCGAAGAAGGCGCATCCGCGGCCGCCTACGTGGTACTGACCGTCAGCGCCGGCGGGTGGACGCTCGAGGAAGCGGGCGATCGCGACCCGGCCGGCGCACGGCTCGGCGCCATCCTGCAGGTGCTGCTCGCGCGCGAGCCGTCGCGCCCGGCGCCGCTCATCCGCGCATGGTGGCCGCGTCTGATGCCCGTGCCGCCGCAGCTTCGCCTGACCAATCGCATCCCCGCGCGCGACATCTTCATGCTGCGTCCGATCGAAAACGTTCGGATCCCTGACCGCGCCGACGACGTCTTCTATTGGCGATCGGACTATTTCTAGGTCCGCCTGAAGGCGGCCCCCACGATCGTACGTAGGGGCCGGCTTTAGCCGGCCCTGAGGCCGGCCCGTCCGATAAGATAGGCAGATATGAGCCAGGAAGTCCTGACCGAGCTCGTCAAGGCGCTCGAGCGCGGCGAAGAGGTGGCGCTCGTGACGATCGTCGCGGCGCAGGGGTCCACCCCGCAGCGCGTCGGCGCCAAGATGCTCGTGTACCCGGACGGGCGCATCGCCGGGACCATCGGCGGCGGCTGCTACGAAAACGACGCGCTCGGCAAGGCGCGCGAAGCGCTCCTCGCGCGCAAGCCGCGGCTCGTCAAATACGATCTGACCGATGACTTCGCCGAGGAGTCGGGTCTCATTTGCGGGGGACAGATGACGGTCTACATCGAGCCCGTTGAAGCGGCCCCGCAGCTCTACATCGTGGGCGCCGGACACGTCGGCCATCAACTCGGCAAGATCGCGCGTCCGGCCGGCTTCCGCATCCACGTGCTCGACGACCGCGAGAAGTTCGCCAGCAGCGAGCGCTTCCCCGAGGCCGACGAGGTCATCGTCGATTCCATCCCCGACTGGCTGCACCAGGCCGACATCCCGCAGTCCGCGTATGTCGTCATCGTGACGCGCGGGCATCGGCACGACCTCGACGCGCTGCGATCGCTGGCGGCGCGCGACCTGCGCTACCTCGGCCTCATCGGCAGCAAGGCGAAGGTAAAGAAAATCTACGACGCGCTCGTCGAAGAAGGCATGCCGCTCGAATGCCTGCAGCGCGTGCACGCGCCGATCGGTCTCGACATCGGCGCGGTGACGCCGGAAGAGATCGCCATCAGCATCCTCGCCGAGCTCATCGCGGTTCGTCGCGGCCGGATGGAAGAGCCGCACGTCGCGGCCGCGTCGCTGCAGTGGAGAAAGCTCCCCGCCTCGCTGACCAAGGAATGATTCCAGCCATCGTGCTGGCTGCGGGCAAGTCGTCCCGCATGGGACGAACCAAAGCGCTCCTTCCCGCCGGTTCCTCGAGCGAAACGTTTCTCATGCGCATCATCCGCGTGCTTCGCGAAGGCGGCATCGATCGCATCGTCGTCGTCATCGGCGGCGACGCGGCCGCGGTTCGCGCGTCGCTGCCGCGCGACGATGCCTCGCTTGCCGCCGTCGAGAATCCCCATTACGAGGAAGGACAGCTCACCTCGCTCCTCGTCGGCCTTGCCGCCATCGAACAGCGCCATGACGACGTGGAAGCGGTGATGGTGACGCTGGTGGACCTGCCGCTCATCTCCGCGCCGATGGTGCGCGCGGTGCTCGAGGCGTTCCGCGCGAAGCCAGACGCGCCGCTCGTTCGCCCGCGGCGCGGCAGCCGTCACGGGCATCCCGTGATCTTCAACCGATCGATTTTCGGTGAGTTGCGCCGCGCGGATCCGTCGAAGGGCGCGAAGCCGGTCGTTCATGCCCACGCGGCTGAGGAAGTAAACGTCGATGTCGACGATGACGGAGCGATCATCGACATCGATACGCCGGAAGACTACGCGCGATTTATCGGTTGACGATCTTCAAATCGAGGGACTTCGACTCGCCGTCCGTGAGCGAGAACGGCGTCGCGCGTCCTTTGATCTGGTCGAGGAACTGCGGATCGGCGCCTTCTCCATCCTCGAGATAGTCCACCGCCACCGCGAGATAGTGATCGTCAGGCGGCAGCGCGGTGATGCGGAACTGTCCTTGCTGGTCCGCGCGCCCCGTCTTCACGAACCGTGACGGGAAGACCCACTTCGCGGGATCGTCGGGGAAGACGACGACGGTGTAGTCGCGCGTGATGTCGCCTTTGGCGGTGCTCACCTTGCCGTTCACATCGCTGACTTTGTCGCTGAGGATGATCTGCAGGCCGGTGTTCTGCGTGCTGCCGCGGAACTCCAGCGCGGAATCGGTGACGTCGAGGCCGTTCAGCATCAGGGCCTTCAGCGTCCACTGCGGCGGCAGTCCATTCACGCGAATGAACTTCTGACCCGTGAGCCCGGTGAGCGTGAAGCTGCCGTCGTCTTCGACGCGCGTTGGACGGTTGCCGAGAGGTCCTGGCAGGAACTGACCGTTTGCCGACTGCGCGACGACCTGAATCTGGCTCGTGCTCAGCTTCGCGACGGATCCTTCAGCGGCCACCACGTTGCCGCTCACGCTCGCGCCCTTCGAGGTGACGAGCGTCAACCCCGTGACGTCCTCATTGCCGACGGAGAGCGGCATCGACACCAATTCGATGTCGTCGATGCCGGGTCCTCCCGGACCGCCGATGCGGATGGCGAAGCCGCCGCCGCGACCACCGCCGGGACCCGCGACGGCCATCAGCGTGTAGTTGCCGGGCGAGACGTTGGCGATCGAGAAGCTGCCATCGGGCCGCACGCGTCCGTTGCCGCCGAAGCCGAAGAGCACGGGACCAGGCGCGCCGCCGATGGTGGCGTTCTCCGGCATCAGCGTCACCATGCCGTTGGTCAGCGCACTGCCCATCGAGTTCAACGCGGTGCCGGTGATCTTCACCGTGCGCACCGCCTGCAACGCGAAGTTGACGTTCGGCTGTTCCTGGCCGACGCCGAGCGTCATGCGCTGGGCTTCGGAGACGTTGCCGGTGCCGGGGTAATACGTGGACGCGTAGCTCGTGGTGTCGTTGTTGTTGTCGTCGAGGAACGGACCGTTGTTCGCGCGCAGCGTGGCGCTGACGTAGTAGTCGCCGGGCGCGAGGCCGTAGATGCGGTACGAGCCGGTATCGTCGGTCTGATCGCCGCCGCCTGCGGGCGTCAGGCGTCGCTGCCCCTGCACCGTCTGATAGCGCAGCACCTGCACGCGCGCGTTCGCCACGGGATCGCCATACTCGTCGAAGATGCGGCCCGTGATCGCCGCGCCCTTCGGCAGCGCGAAGTCCGCGCGTTCCATCAGCTGGCCGTCGGAGATTTCGATCGGCGTGCCCGCTTCAAACGATCGCTTCTGCCCGTAGCGCAGCGTCATGTATCCGGCTTTCGATGCGGTGAGGTTCCAGCGGCCCGCCGGAAGATCCTTGAACTCGAAGCGGCCCTGCGCATCCGTGTTGACGAGGCGGTTCGCGCGAAGCTCGCCCGCTTGCGCGCGCACCTGCGCGCGGCGCACGGGCGTTCCGCTGTCCGCGGCGACGACGCGGCCGCGGATGATCGCCGTGCCTGCGGCCTGGTCCCCGGACTGGTTGCCGCCCGGATCGCGCGCAGGAAGCTGCTGCTGACGGCCGCCGCCGCCCTGACCGAAGGCGCCGCCCTGCGCACCGCCGCCCGCTCCGCCGCCGCCCCCACCGCCCTGCGCGACGAGCGCGGACGACGGGGTCAACGCAATGAGAGCGAGTGCGAGAAGAGACGGCACGGCCCGGGCCGCTGTGTACCTCATGGCGAAATTATGACGCCCGGGAACCGGGGAAAGTTGTGAAGACTTTAAGGCACGCGGCGGCCCGATCGAGTGCCGCCGCAAGGCGCCGCTCGGCCTCCGCGACGCGGTCCGGGTCGCGCGACTCCACGGCGTCGGAGAGGCCAGGTAGCACCTCGGGCTGATACGAAAAGGCCGGTGCGTACAGCAGGTGTCGATACCAGGGGCGGCCATCCAGACCGGCCGCGTCGATGAAGGACGGCTCGACCTCCATCAGGGCGCGGTTGATGAGCTCGAGCGCGCCGGCATTGCCGTCGGCGAGCGCGGCGGCGGCGGCATCCCCGTGACGGGACGCGGCCGCATCGAAGCGCGCGAGCGCGCCGGAGGCGACACGCAGCGGCGCCCCCCATCTGCGTTCGACCTCGACGAGGAAGCCGGCGATGCGGTGCGCGTAGCGCACGTGGTCGAGCGGAAGAACATCCGCGTTCGCCAGGCGCGTCGCGGCCGTGGCCCAGATGCGCGTCAGCTGCGCGTGGCGCGCGAAACCGGGATCGATCCGCGTCACCCACCCGTGCGTATCGTAGGCCGAGTGGTAGACGGGGTACGGGCCCTGGAAGCGCATGTCGACGATCGGCACGCCGGCGAAGTTGAGAAACGCCGTGTAGTCGGAGCCGGCGCCGATGCGCGTCTCGATGGCGGAGTCGTCAACGCCCGCCGTTGATGCGACCAGATGCGCGAGCGACGGCACCGCGCGAGCGAAGAAGGTCGATCCGGAGACGGCGGCATCGACGTTGAGGTATGCGACCGCGTGCTCGCGGAGCTCGAGCTCGTGCTGCTCGGTCCACTCCGTTGACGAGGTCATCGCGTACTCTTCGGCGTCCCAGCTGGCCAGCAGAATCGTCCGCTTCGGGCGCGCGCCATTCCGGACGAGCGAGCCGAGCGTGCGCGCGAGCTCCATCAGCGCCGTCGATCCGCTCGACGGATCGACGCCGCCGTACATCCATGCGTCGCGGTGGTTGCCGGCGATCACCCACTGATCCGGATAGGCCGCGCCGTTGATCCGGCCGATCACCGTCCAGATGGGGCGGGTCGCTTCGTCGTTGTTCACGCGGACGCGCAGCGTGACATCGCCGCCGTGCATCGCATCGAGGATGACGCGGGCGTCGCGCGTGGAGATCGGCAGGCTGATGATCGTCGGCCGCGCGGCCGGCGGCGGATCGCCAGGTTCGATGAAGTCGAAGCCGACGCCGCCCCGTTGAATCGCCGCGTCTGGCGCATCGTCCGAGTGGCTCGCGTACATCAGGACCGCGGCAGCTCCGCGTTGCTGCGCGAGGTAGACGACGTAGCCGCGATAGCTGTAGTTCGCGGGATAGCGGACGAGGACGATCTTGCCGTGAAGGTCGACGCCGCTGGCAGCGAGGCGATCGAAGTCCGCCGGTGCCCCGATGCCCGCGGTGACGACCGAGCCGGTGACGTCGCCGCTCGCGCCGTAGGCGTGGAAGGCAAGCGGAGCATCAGGATGCTCGCGCAGCTGGGCGTGCCAGACCGACGCCGGCGCGATCATTTCGACCGACGCGTCGTGCGGGTAAGGGAGCAGGACGCGGTGCTCGACGATTTCGACTGAATCGAGCCCGGCGGCGATCCATTGATCGCGCGTCCACTCGGCGAGCGTGCGATCGCGCAGCGACCCGGCGACGTGCGGCTCCGCCGTCAGGAATCGATGGTTTGCTTCGAGGCGGCGTGTCGATATCGTGCTCGCGATGCGCTGCTCGACCTCATGCTGCGCGGCGACATGCGCGGGCGCGAACCCGTCGATCGGCGCCTGCGGGTCGGGTATCGCCGGCTGCGCGACCAGAAATAGCGCCGCGCCGGCAGCCGCCCCTGCGATGGTCGCCCACACCCCCACCCGCATGCCGGGATGCTACACCTACCGGCCGGAGTCGGAGTCGGGTGATGGGGCGTACCCGACTCCGACTCGGGTGATGCGGCGTACCTGACTCCGACTCAGGTGATGAGGCGACTCAAGGTTGCAATAGCTGCGCGTATTTGTTCGCCGCTGACGTAGGGAGCCGGGCCGAGGCGGAGGATATCGCCGCGGGCGTCGGCGAAAACTGCGCGCTGGCGCAGGGCTCGTGCCAGGTCGAAGGCCCGCGCGGTGCGTATCGCGAGAAACCCCGCACGGCGGTCCGGCGGGACGGGCTCGATGCGCGCGACGGATGGATCCACGTCGAGGGCCGCGAACTCGCGTTCGAGAAGCCCCACCTGCCTGACGCTGATGGCGCGCAACCGATCCGGTGTCAGACCGTGCGCGATGTGGAAGTCGAACACCGCGGCTGCGCGATAGTGTGACGTCGGATCGTAGGTCGCACCTGCAAATGCACCAGCGCCGCTCGCATAACTCACGCGGGCGTCGTGCATCTGCTCGAGTGCCTCGAACTCCGCGTACCAGCCGGTGAGCACCGGACGAAGCCGCATGCCCGCCGGCACGCGCAGAAAGCAATTCCCCTCGCCGAGCTGACAGTACTTGTATCCGCCGCCCGTGATGAACGCGCCCTCGAGTCCCATTGCGCGCACGTCAAACGGAACCACGTTGAGATGGTGATAGGCGTCGACGAGGAGCGCGGCGCCATGCTTCTGGCACGCCCCTTGACGACGTCGACGCCTTCTTCCGCGAATCGATCCACTTGCCGCCGGATCGTGTGGAACTCGCCATCGGTCGTCACGACGCGCTGGCGCGTGCGGAAGGGCAGCGCCGACAGCCAGCGCGTGACGAGCTCGTGCGTGTTCTGTCCGAGCGCGATGTTGCCGGGCGAATCGCCGAGCAGCCGCGCAAACCCTTCTCGCACGCGCGCCGCCTGCTGAGCCGCCCGATCCCATTTGTCGTCGACCAATTCCGCTGCATCGAGCCAAGCACGCTGCTGCGCCTCGAAGCCGACATCCGGCCACGCCTGATGCGAGTGCCCCGTCAGCAGTACACGCTCCGTCACACGGAAGCGCGAGTAGTGCGCCGCGAGTCCAGCCGTCAGAGATGACCCCGAATCTCCCATAGATCCGGAAAGAGCGGCTTGGCGAGCGTCGTCGCGAGGTACGCCGCGCCGGTCGATCCGCCGGTGCCGCGTTTGGTGCCGATCGTCCGCTCCACCATCTTCACGTGCCGATACCGCCACTCCTGGATGCCCTCGTCGAGATCGACGAGCCGCTCGCAGAGCTCCGCGTTCTTCGGATCGCCGCGATAGATGTCGATGAGGATCGCCTGGATCTCCGGTGACGAGGTGAGTGCCGTCGTGACGTCGCGTGACAGGTGCGCCTCGGGGACACGATACCCCTCGCCTGCGAGATAGTGGAGGAACGCGTCCCAGAGGGTCCGCGCGTTATAGCGCCGCGTCAGCGCGTCGCGCGCGCGGCTGCCTTCGGGAAACCTCGCGAGCGCCCTGTCGCTTTTCGCGCCGAGCAGGAACTCCACCTGCCGGAACTGGTCGGACTGAAATCCACTCGCTGCCTCCAGCCGCGCCCTGAAGCTCAGAAATTCCAGCGGCGTCATCGTCTCGAGGATGTCGAGCTGCGCAACCATCACCTTCAGGATCGTGAGAATCCGCTTGAGCGTGTGCTGCACACGATGCGGTTCGTCCGCGGTCAGCAGGTGCGCGACGCGGTCGAACTCGTGCAGCAGCTCCTTGAACCAGAGCTCGTACACCTGATGAATGATGATGAAGAGCAGCTCGTCGTGCTCGGGGCCTTCCGATCGCGGCTGCTGCAACGACAACAGCTCGTCGATCTTCAGGTAGTTGCCGTAGGTCACTGCGGCGGTGGTGTCGGCCATGTCACTCCTGAACGTCGAGACCGACTGCCCGCATCAGCGCGATGGCGTTGCTGCGGGTGACGGGTCCCGGCTTCATCACGTAATCGAATGCAATTTCGCCTGCCTCGAACCGATCGTCGAAATGCACGTTTGACGCGCGAGGCCCCAGCGTGCGCGTCACTTCGGTCAACGCGAGGTCGTGCGTCGTGATCAACCCGATCGCGCCGCGATCGAGCAGCACGCGCAGAATGCCGTCCGCGCCGACCGCGCGATCGTGCGAGTTCGTGCCGTGCAGCAGCTCATCCAGCAGAAAGAGCACGGGGACGGGTCCAGCTGCCAGATCGGCAAGCTCGCGGATGCGGGTAATCTCCGCATAGAAGCGCGAGCGCCCCTCCTGCAGCGAATCCTGGATGCGCAGCGTCCCGCCGATGCGCAGCACCGAGATGACCAGACGTGTCGCCCGCACCGGCGCTCCGGCGAACGCGAGTACCGCGTTGATGCCGACGGTCCGCAGTAACGTGCTCTTGCCCGACATGTTCGATCCGCTCACCACCAGCAGGTGCTGGTTTCGCGGACCTGACCCCTCGACACGCTCGGGGTCATCCCGAGCAACGTCGAGGGATGAAAGGTCCGCGCCGCTCCCGGTTGCATCGGCGCACAGTCGAACGCCGTTGCGGACCATCCGCGCGCCGGCAATGAGCGGATGCCCGAGCGCCTCGCCGTCAAAGACCGCATGGCGCTGCGCGGAATCGTCGATTTCCGGAAACGGATCGTCGGGATGCTCGTAGCGGTACGCCGAGAGCGACGCCAGCGCCTCGAACTCACCCGAGATGCGCAGCCACTCGCCCACGTGGCGGCCATGCGCGCGCCGCCAGGCTTCGACGGCCAGCGCGAGGTGTGTTCCCCACAGCAGCGGGGCGGCGAGCACCGCGAAGATGGCGTTGTGCTGCCACTCGTGCAGCTCGACGAACCAATGCAGCCGGTGAATGTCCCTGGATCCATGCGTCAGCCGCGACTGCAGCGCCGTCAGCCTCGCGGCCCTGAACGTCTCTCGTTCGAGCCGCGAGAGGACGACGGCCAGCACGTCGAGATCTCTTGCCGCGGCATCGGCGCCGTGGAGCGCCTTCAGCACCCGTTCCCGCAGCGGCCACGAGAACGCAATTTCAGCGGAGACGACCGCCACGAACGGCGTCGAATTCCCTGTCGACAACCACAATGTCGCCGTGGCAATGGCGGCGACGGTGAGCGTGATCGCCGCTGGCCGAA
>QHWQ01000311.1:23924-45198 GCA_003222635.1 Acidobacteriota bacterium
GTTCGCGCGATCGACAGCAGCTCGAAGAGCGACGCCGGCCCGAAGAGATCGAGATCGGCCGCGTAGAGATGAGTGGGGTCGCGAAAGCGTTCGCCGGTCTCACCGCCGCCGGCCCAGCGATCCTCGATGCGCGCGAGACCGCGCTCGTAGAACGCGATCGCACGCGCCGCCGCGTCGCGCGCGCGCACGATCGCGTCGTGCTTGACGACGAGCGCGATGAATGCGACGGCGGGGATGGCAATCCACCAGGGAGAGATCCATGCGCGCCACGCGCCCACGATCAGCAGCACCGCGACCGCAAACGTCGCAAGCCGCGCGTAACTGAGCTGCTCGTCCGTGCGTGAGAGGCGCGCGTGGGTGCCGCGCCGCGCGGAGAGTCGTGCCCGATACTCGTCCGCCGGCGCGTCGCGCATTGCTGGGGACTAGGGAACTAAGGAACCGAGGGACGCGTAAAAACGCGTGGTCGTCCCTTCGTCCCTTAGTCCCCTAGTTCCGGCTGAAAGGATCGCGGTGTTGAGGAAGCCGACCAGCGGCGCAAGGCCGCGGAAGACTTTGAGCAGCTCCACGTAGAAGCGCGGGCTGCACGCGAACTCCGCCGGGTGCTCGCGCCCGCCGATGAACTGCTTGTGCCGCAGGTAATCGGCCGCCGGGTGATCCTTCAGATATCCGCGCGGCACGCGTGAGAGCTGCTCGCCACCGAGCTCGCCGACCGCCGCGCGAAACGCCGGCGCGGTGACGATGCGGTGGAACGTGCGATGGTCGTCCGCGATAGCCGCGCGAATCGCGTGCAGCTCGGTCGCCTCCGGCATGTAGATGCCTCCGCCCATCCACACCCATTGCGGCGCGATCTCGACGTAGAGTCCCGCGCCTGCGCCTTTCGGAAACTTTCTCGATGGAAAGTGGGCGGCGACGTTCGTCTTCAGCGGCCGCTTGTCGTGGCTGAAGCGCGTATCGCGGTAGATGCGGAACAGGCACACGCGCGGATTCGAGATGAGGTCCGGCGCGAACGCGGGCAGGTCGCGCGCGAGCTGGCCGAGCAGCGCGACCATCGGGCCACGGACGTGCTGCTCGTAGTCGGGCTTGCGCGCGCGGAACCACTCGCGATCGTTGTTCCGCTTCAGCGCTCGAAGAAAGGCGAGCGTCTTCCTGGTAAAGGGCGATGCGGCCACTACGCTCGTGCCTGCTGCCGCGCCGCGAAGCGCTCCTGCATCTGACGCGTCAGATGCGGCGTGATGCCGAGCATCCGTTCGATGAGCATCAGCTGCCCGCGATGATGCATCTCGTGCTCCTTCATGCTCATGATCATTTCGAAGCGGCTCTTGGTCGGCGGCGTCATGCCCTGCGGCTGCGTGAACGGCTCGGCGAGGAATTCGTCGCTCAGGGTGTCAATCCACGCCGCGGTCTCCTCGCCGCGCGACTTCAGCAGCTCCACGAGCTCCGCCTTCGTGCGCAGCTTCGCTTCCTCGGCCTGCATCTGTCCGACCATCGCGGGAAAGTCGAAGCCATCATCTTGATCGTGTTCGCGCGAACGGTGCGATAGGCGCGCGCGAGATCTCTGCCTCCGTAACACATCATGTTCATGCCCTCCAGTATCAAGCTTGGAATAATACAATCGCTCGATGCCCTCGGTACTCTCCGCGCCTGCGCGCGAGGCGCTGGTCGCGGATCTCCGTGCGCTCGTTGGAGATCGCGCCACGACCAATCCGACGCAGCTCGAGCATCACAGCCATGGCGAGTCGTGGCACGACCATGCCGCGCCCGACGTCGTCGTCTTTCCGACAGGCACCGGCGAGGTAAGCGCGATCATGAAGGTCGCGGCGCGCCATCGCGCGCCGATCGTCCCTTTCGGCATCGGGTCGTCGCTGGAGGGGCATGTCAACGCCTTCAGCGGCGGCGTGACGATCGATTGCTCGCGGATGACGCGCATCCTCTCCATCAACGTCGACGATCTGGACGCCACGGTGGAGGCGGGCGTCACGCATCGAACGCTGAACAAAACGCTCAACAACAAGGGCGTCGCGTTCTGGGTGGATCCCGGCGCGGATGCCACCATCGGCGGCATGGCCGCGACGCGAGCGTCCGGAACAACCGCGGTGCGTTACGGCACCATGCGCGAGGCGGTGCTCGGTCTCACGGTGGTGCTCGCCGACGGCCGCAGCATCCACACCGGCAGCCGCGCGCGGAAGTCGTCCGCGGGCTACGACCTGACGCGGCTGTTCGTCGGCTCCGAGGGGACGCTCGGCGTGATCACCGAGATCACGGTTCGCCTGTTTGGCCTGCCGGAAGCCGTCTCCGCGGCCGTCTGTCCGTTCGACACGATGGAAGGCGCGGTGCAAACCGTGATCACGACCATTCAGCTTGGCATTCCCGTCGCGCGCATCGAGCTGCTGGACGAAGCGCAGCTCGACGCCGTGAACAAGTACTCGAAGCTGAATTGCGTGTTGAAGCCGACGCTCTTCTTCGAATTCCACGGGACGAGCCGGCAGGCGGTCGAAGAAAGCGCGACGGCCGTGCAGGAGATCGCCGCCGAACATGGCGGGCGCGATTTCCAGTGGGCGACGACGACAGAGGACCGATCGAAGCTGTGGGCCGCGCGGCACAATGCCTTCTACGCCGCGGTGGCGCTGCGTCCGGGCTGCAAGCCATGGACGACGGATGTGTGCGTTCCGATCTCGCGGCTCGCGGAGTGCGTGCTCGAGACACGGGCTGACGTGCAGCGGGCCGGCATCCTCGCGCCGCTCGTCGGCCACGTCGGCGATGGCAACTTTCATCTCATCTTTCCGCTGACGCCAGGTGACGCTGCGGAGCTGCAGAAGGCGAAGGAGGTCAACGCCCGGCTCATCACACGCGCGCTCGCGATGGGCGGGACGGTCAGCGGTGAGCATGGCGTCGGCGTCGGCAAGATGGCGTACCTCGAGACGGAGCATGGCGAGGGGCTCGAGGTGATGAAGGCGATCAAACGCGCGCTCGATCCAGACAACAGGATGAATCCGGGTAAGATGATTTCGATCTGATGGCGAAACGCAGGTCCGAGCCCTCCCTCTTCGATCTCCCGGAAAGCAAATCGGCGCCCCCATCGCCACCCGGCGGACCGGAAGCGGTTCCGCTCCATGAGGCGGCGCAGACGCGGTATCTCAACTACGCGCTGTCGGTCATCACCGCGCGTGCGCTGCCTGATGTGCGCGACGGCCTCAAGCCGGTGCAGCGCCGCATCCTCTACACGATGTGGCAGCAGAACCTGACGGCCGACGTCAAGCATCGCAAGTGCGCGAAGGTCGTCGGCGACGTGATGGGCAGCTACCACCCGCACGGCGACGCGGCGCTCTACGAAACGCTCGTGCGCATGGCGCAGCCGTTCTCGCTGCGATATCCGCTCATCGACGGCTCGGGGAATTTCGGATCGCTCGACGGCGACAGCGCGGCCGCGATGCGCTACACCGAGTGCCGGCTCGCGCGCATCGCCGACGAGATGCTGTCGGAAATCGAGCGGCGCACGGTCCACTTCCGTCCGAACTACGACGGCACGAAGACCGAGCCGGTCGTCCTGCCGGCGCGCATCCCGAACCTGTTCATCAACGGCTCGACCGGCATCGCGGTCGGAATGGCGACGAACATTCCGCCGCACAACCTCGGCGAGATTTGCACGGCGCTCTACAAGACCGGATCCGGCACCATCCGGCTTCGCGCGACGTGGGAAGAAAGCCACGCCACGCGCGGCGGACGAACGATCTACGTCACGAGCATTCCGTACGCCGTGAACAAGGCCGGGCTCGTCGAGCGGATCGCCGACGTCGTGCTCTCGCGCAAGCTCCCGCCGCTGCTCGACGTGAAGGACGTCTCCACGGACGATGTGCGGATTGCGCTGGAGATCAAGAAGGACGCCGACCCGAAGATGGTCATGGCGTATCTGTTCAAGAACACGCCGCTCCAGACCAACTTCATCGTCAACCTGACGTGCCTGATTCCGACGGAGAACCCCGAGGTCGGACGGCCCGAGCGGCTCGACCTGCACACGGCGCTCATGTACTTCCTGCAGTTCCGCCTGCAGGTCGTCACCAATCGCCTCGAGCACGAGCTCGAGGCGCTGAAGAAGCGCATCCACATCCTGGAAGGGTTCGAGAAGGTCTTCGACGCGCTCGACGAGATCATCAAGATCATCCGCAAGTCGGAAGGGAAGGCCGATTCGGCGGAGAAGATCATCAAGCGTTTCAGCCTCGATGCGGAGCAGGCCGACGCGATCCTCGAACTGAAGCTGTATCGACTCGCGCGGCTCGAGATTCTCGTCATCCAGAACGAGCTGGCCGACAAGCGGAAGCGCGCGCGCCAGATCAACAGCCTGCTGAAGGACGAAGAGGGCCGCTGGAAGGTGGTCCGCGACGAGATCGAGGAGATGGCGAAGACGTACGGCGGCAAAGACGACAAGCGCCGCACGCTGATCGAGACGGAGGAGGAGGTCTCCTTCACCGCCGACGACTTCATCGTCGAGGAAGACAATGTCGTCATCGTCTCGCGCGATGGATGGGTGAAGCGGCAGAAGGAAGTGCGCGACCTGTCGACGACGCGCCTGCGTGAAGGCGACTCGGTGCTCGCCGTCATGCAGGGGAGCACGCGCGCCACCGTCGTGTTGTTCAGCAACTTCGGCGCGGCGTACACGTCGCGCATCATCGACGTGCCCGCGTCCACCGGCTACGGCGAGCCGGTGCAGAAGCTGTTCAAGCTGCGCGACGGCGAGCGGATTGTCGCGGCCTACAGCCTGGATCCGCGCGTGGCCGGCAACATCGCGACGAAGAAGGAAGGTGTGGCGCCGCCCGTGCACGCGATCGCGGTCACGAGCGACGGCTACAGCCTCAGGTTCAGCTTCGAGCCGTTCGTCGAAGCGAGCACTCGTGCGGGCCGCCGCTTCGCGCGACCGGGCGAGGGCGTCGAGGTCGTCGGAGTTGCCCGCGTGACGGGCGAGGAGGTGGTCATCGTCGCCACGGCGGATGCGCGTGGGCTCCTCTGCCGCGCCGATGAGGTGAACTACCTCTCCGGTCCAGGCAAAGGCGTGATTCTCATCAAGCTGACCGGCGAAGACGACCGCGTGCTCGGCTTCATCGCCTCGAGCGGCGATCGCGACCTGCTGCGTGTGGAGACGAGCCGCGGCGGCGAGCAGACGATCAGCACCGCGAAGTACGAGGTGACCGGCCGGGGCGGCAAGGGACGCGAGCTGCTGCAGCGCGGCCAGTTCACGCGGATTATTCCGAACGACGTGGAAAATCCAACGCCTCTGACCGGCGGGGCGTAAAGCCCCGCCCTACACCGTTCGTACTCGCGACCGTCGATTGAATCGACTAAGAACGAGGCACTCGAAATTGGCGAAGACGACTTTGTTCGCAATTCCCTTGATGGTCGTCGGAGCAATCAGACGAGTGACGAATCTGTCTTAGCGACAGCATTGCGTGAGCGCCGGTCCGACTTCAGATCCGAGGTCGTACGCGCGCTCGACGAAGACGTCGCTGCCCAGTCAAAGATTACCCGGCGAGATTGTCGGATTGGATTTCGATCCATTCCTCGCCAGCGATCAAGCTCCTGATGTCTCGGTGAAGCTTACTCGTCGAAGAACCGTTTGGGTGATTACAAATGTCTCTTATCCAGGCCGCGGCGACTTATTGACCGTGCTGAAGTCTCTGCGGGACGAGAGACGCCGCTAGTCTAAGTCTAGTCCGCCGTCATTCGTCGGTTGGCGTGCCGCTCGCATCACACATTGCGTGCGACCGCGGCGCCTTGCGAATGCCACCTACCGTGGCAAACGAATCTATTTCGTTACGCTGTGCACGTTTGCGCGCCGCGAGACCATGGCTGCACGGCCGACTGTGGCAACGCGGCTACTACGACCGAACACTTCGCGACCGTGACGACGCGCACGCGGTGATCAAGTACATTCTCGAGAACCCGGTTCGCGGTGGGCTCGCGAAGTCGCCACACGAATATCCGTTCATCGGAGGTACGAAAGTTCCCTTTCGTACCTCGACGGTGTAGGGCGGGGCTTCACGCCGCGCCAAATTCGCTTTACGCCGCGCCCAGGCTATCCCCACGCTATACTTAATCCGGTTCTATTCCACGCCCGGGACCTGCAGGCCGACCACCTCGCTACCAAGTCTCCCGGAAATTTGAGCCCGGCAACATTGCCCGGCGGAAGTCAGACGTGAACATCCCTACGACCAATACCAGCACTACACGGATCGCCGTGTTCATCGATTTCGACAACGTCGAGATCGGCGTGAAGAACACGATCGGCGGTCAATTCGACATCGGCCTCATCCTCGAGGCCATCAAGGAACGCGGCGAGATCGTGACGAAGGTCGCCTACAGCGACTGGAAGCGCGCGGGCGACTACAGCCGCGTCCTCACGCAGCACGCCATTCGCATGGTCCAGCGCAACATGACGCCGGGCGGCGACAAGAACGGCGCCGACATCACGATGGCGCTCGACGCGCTCGAGATGGCGTTCACCCACGACCACATCAACGCGTTCGTCATCGTCGGCGGCGACAGCGATTTCATCTCGCTCGTCGAGAAGCTGAAACAGTACGGACGCAAAGTGATCGTTGTCGGCGGACGGCAGTTCACGTCGCTGACGATGCAGAAGAACTGTCACGAGTTCATCGCCTACGAAAACCTCGTGGGCGGCAGCCGCGGCAGCCGCGGCGGCGCGCGCGGCGAGAAGCCGGCGGCCGGCGCCGCGAGCGACATCTCGAAGGCGCTGCCGCTGGTGAAGCGCGCGCTCAAGGTGCTGTCCGAACGCGAGGTCGCGCCGCAGCTCGGCCTGCTCAAGAGCACGCTGCTGCAGCTCGATTCGACGTTCTCCGAGCGCGAGTACGGCGCCGGCAGCTTCCGCGACTTCATGGAGAAGGTCGCGAAGACCGGCGCGGTCACGCTGAAGAATGCGGGCCGCAGCATGATGGTCGAGTCGCGCGAGGACGGCGAGGTCGAAGAGGCGCAGCCCGTGGAACACGCTCCGGCACCGCGAACAGGGCCGATCATCGGCGCACCCGCGGACGAAGAAGAAGAGGTGATGCCTCCATCGCCAATGACGATGCAGGATGGCATCCGCGCCGTGCAGCAGGCATTCGCCAACGCCACACCGTCGCCGCGATGGCCGATGTACGTCCGCCAGGCGAAGCAGTTCCTCAAGACGCGCATCGAGAACTTCGACGAGCGTAAATACGGATTCGCATCGGTCGTCGATCTGCTGCGCGCCGCCGCGAAGGACGGCGTGCTGAAGCTCGAACGCGATCGCCACGGCGCCTTCCGCGTGTTCGCCGGACCGAAGATGACGATGCCGTTCGTCGCGCCGGTGGACGTCGAAGAGATCGACGAGACGCCGGTCGATGTCGCCGGCGAAGTCGTCGCCGAGGAGCCGCCGTCGGTTGAAGCGGAGCCGGTCGAGGAGCCGCCGATCGTCGACGTTCAGCCTGTCGAAGCGACGGAACCCGCGCCCGCGAAACCCACGCGGAAAAGAAAGACCGCGGCGAAGGCAAAGCCGCGCGCGCGTAAGAGCACGCCCCCCGACTCCGCTCGGGGCAAGCGAACGAAATCAGAAGCCGCCGATCGTCAGCGCGCGAGCGGGTCGGGGCGAAGCTGAATGCGGACCGCCTTCGGGCGGTTCGCCGTTCCGCCTTCCAGGTGGAACATCGCGCGCGTGCCGTAGGTCGACCACAGCCCGCGTCCCTTCCATCCAGCGTTCGGATCGTCGATGCGCGCATCGACGTTTTTCGCGAAGAACCCCATCGGATACGGCAGCGTGATGTTGATGAAGCGGCCGTCGACGAGCGCGAGAATCGAGCTGTTGAGATTGCCCATCGCGATCGGCACGTTGCGGCCGAGGCCGAACACGCCGAAGCGATCGATCCACGCGTAGTAGCTCGCCTCCGCGCTGCCTGGATCGCTGACGTTCTTCACCTGTGGTCCTGGCAGCTGATAGAACGTCCATCCCTCCGCGCACTGCTGGCCCGTTGCGGTCGGCTTCGTGCCCGCGTGGCATTTGCGCCGATCGAAGCTGGCAAGATGGCCGCTCGCGAGCGAGACCCAGTAGACGCCGTTGGCATCGACGTCGCCGCCCCGCGGGCCGAAGCCCGGCGCCGGCGGCTCGTAGATTTCCGTCAGCGCCGTGTGCGTCGGATCCGGACCCGGCGCGACGCGGACGATGTATCCGCGATACCCGACAACCGTTCCCCAGACCGAACCGTCAGCCGGACTCACCGCGACCGCGTAGGTGTTCACCGCGACGCGCGTATCCTTCGCCGGATCGGCAGGCTGATCCGGCTCGACGTACGCATCCCGCTTGCCGTTGCCGTTGGTGTCGACGATGAACGGCGTCCATCCCTGCGAGCGGACTTCGTCGTGCGTCTCCTCGAACATCTTGCGATTGAGCCAGCCCATCACGCCCGGCCCGCCGATGCCCGCGCTCGTCCAGAGCGTCTGGTTCGCATCCGACGCGAAGTTCAGATGGTGCGTCGGGAAGCACGTGCTGATGAGCGTGAACATGCCCGTCGCCGGATCGAACATCGAGAGATTGCGGCCAGAGCTCTCGATCGGGAATGCTCGCGCCGACGGATGATCGGAGCCTGCCTTGCAGAAGTCAGGATTCGGCTCGGGACGGATGCGCGGCGTGAACCAGACGCGACCCTTCTCGTCCATCATCGGGTTGTGATTCAGCGTCTTCCCATCCCAGATCGGATCCGCGCCCCAGAAGGCGGACGGCGCCATCGGATTCGTCTTCGTTGACGGCGTCTTCGGATCGCGCACGGGATGCAGCACGTCGCTCGCGGTATTGGTCGCCGGATCGAGGACCGGAACGAAATCGGAGCTGTCTTCCGGCGAACCATAGATCTTTCCGTTCGCGTTCACGCGCGGGTTGCGCGGGTCGGTCGAGATCTCGTCGTGGAGGTACGACCGCTGGCTGCCCCAGTCCCACTGCGTGATGACGACGTTGCGTTCGACGCCGCGCGGCCGCTCGGGCTTCGCGAATGGAAGCTCGCCGGCGGCGATGCGATCGGTCCAATCGCCGAACATCTGCAGCGCGCGCTGCGTATCGAGGCGCGTGATGTCGCGCGCCATCAGCGCGCTCGCCTGGCCCGATCGAAGCCTGCGCTGCCAGGCCTCGGCGCCGTTCGGGAACTCGCCGAGCGCTTTCGAGATCGTGCGCGTGCCCGGCGTGCCGAGCGCGTGACACGACTGGCAGGCGCCGGTCTTGATGATGTTGAGCCACTCGCCCTGGCTCTTGATCTTCGGCATCGGGAACTCGCTGGCCGCCGGCGCGTGCATCATGGAGAACCAGTAAATCGGCGGGTAGTACTGCGCGGCGGCTGCGGCATTCGGCGCAGCGGTCGCATGCAGATCGAGCGTCATGCCCGGCGATGCCTGCACCCGCGTCGAATCAACGAGTCCGTACCCACGCACCCAGACCGAATAGCGCGCGCCGGGCAGGTCCGGCACGAGGTAACGTCCCTGATCGTCGGTGACGACGATCTTCGCGAACTTCGTCGGCAGGTCCGTCGTCTCGGCGATGACCCACACGCCGGCTTCGGGACCCAGCGTTCCGGTAACCACGCCGCCGATGTCGTCGCGGTCGATCTGAACGGCGGGTCGCGGCAGCTGGCTGGCGGCCCCACGCTCGAACGTGAGGGCCGCGGCCAGGCCGAGCAGAAGCGCGGTTGCCGGCAGTCTCGCCATCTAATACATCGTCTCCACGAATCCGCCGCGTGGCGTCCACTCGATCCGCCGTGTCGCCGTGTTGACGGGGCTGCCGATCGGCCGCACGTAGACCAGCACCTCTTCGTACTTCTCGCGCAGCGGCTCGACCAGCTCGGCTGCGATGTTCACCGCATCCTCGGGCTTGTCCGCCTCCACGTCGATGACCATGGCGCGCCGGGCGGAGGTCGCGCGCGTCACGATCCACGGCTCGTGCGTGCCGAGCGGCGACGGCGTTTCCATCCTGTTCAGCGCCTTGACGAGCGCGGTCACCGCTGGTGGAGTCGGAGTCGGCCGGGGACGCGCAGACCGCTGCACGAGCACCGCGAAGAGCGCGAACGCGGCGAGCCAGGCGACGCCGGCGATCAACAGCCGCGTCATGTGGCGCTTGTCCCTGCGCGCTAGACTATAAACCTGAGTGGCGACCAACTACACAGCTAAAGACATCACGGTTCTCGAAGGCCTCGAGCCGGTCCGCAAGCGCCCCGGCATGTATATCGGGGGCGTCGGCACCACCGGCCTGCACCATCTGGTCTGGGAAATTCTCGACAACGCGGTCGACGAGGCGATGAACGGCTACGCCTCGAACATCACGCTGACGCTGCACGAGGACGGCAGCTCGGTGACGATCACGGACGATGGCCGCGGCATTCCGGTGGACAAGCACCCGAAGACGAAGAAGAGCGCGCTCGAAGTGATTTTTACGGTGCTGCATGCCGGCGGGAAGTTCGAGCAGGGTAACTACAAGACGGCCGGTGGTCTCCACGGCGTCGGCGCGAGCGTCGTCAACGCGCTGTCATCGGAGCTGCAAGCACGCGTGAAGCGCGACGGGGCCACGTGGGAGATGTCGTTCAAGCGCGGCACGCCGACGGGTTCGGTGAAGAAGGCTGGCGCCGCGCGAGGCACGGGCACGACCGTGTACTTCCATCCCGACCCGACGATCTTTCCGAAGGTCGAATTCGATCCCGCGATCATTCGCGAGCGGCTCGAGGTGGTCAGCTACATCCACAAGGGTGTGAAGGTCACGTTCGAGAACGAGGCCGATGGGACGAAGGAGGTCTTCCAGCACGAGGAAGGGCTCGCCGACTATCTGAAGAAGATCGTCGCGGAGCGAGGCGCGAAGCCGGTGCACGAGGCGCCGTTCACGCTGGCGCGTGACGCGTCGCCGAAGCTCGATCTCGTGCTGCAGTGGACCGAAGCGACCGACGAGCACGTTCGCAGCTACGTCAACGGCATTCCCACGGGATCAGGTGGCACGCACGAGAACGGCCTCCGCGCCGGTCTCGGCAAAGCCGTTCGCAACTACATCGACACGCACAGTCTGTCGCCGAAGGGCGTGACGCTCACCGCCGAAGACATCCGCGAAGGTCAGACCGGCGTCCTCAGCCTCTTCATCGAGGAGCCGCAGTTTCAGGGACAGACGAAGGATCGTCTGAACAATCCGGAGCTGACATCCGCGATCGATTCCGCTGTGCGGCCCGCGCTCGAGCACTGGCTGAACACGAATCGCACGGTCGCCGAGGCGATCGTCGCGCGCATCATCCTCGCCGCGCGCGCACGCGAAGCGAGCCGCGCCGCGCAGGCGGAGGTGACGCGCAGGACGGCGACGTCAGGCCGCCTCAACCTCCCCGGCAAGCTCAGTGACTGCACCGGCACCGGCCGCGAAGACAGCGAGCTGTTCATCGTCGAAGGCGATTCGGCCGGAGGCTCGGCGAAGCAGGGGCGCGATCGCGGCAAGCAGGCGATCCTGCCGCTGCGCGGCAAGGTGATGAACACCGAGGGGATGACGCTGGCGAAGGTGCTCGAGAACAAGGAGCTCGCCGACCTCGTCACCGCGCTCGGCTGCGGCATGGGGAAGAACTTCGATCTCTCGAAGCTGCGCTACGGCCGCGTCATCATCCTCGCGGACGCGGACTCGGATGGCCACCACATCGCGACGCTGCTGCTCACATTCATCTACCGTCACCTGCCGCAGCTGATCACCAACGGCAAGGTGTTTCTCGCGCAGCCGCCGCTCTACCGCATCGACATCGGCAAGGAGTCGTTCTGGGCGCTCGACGACGGCCATCGCGATCGGCTGCTGAAGCAGCACGGCAACGGACGATCGAGCGCGGAGATCACGCGCTTCAAAGGTCTCGGCGAGATGATGCCGAAGGTTCTGTGGGAGACGACGCTGAACCCGCGCACGCGGCGGCTGCAGCGCGTGGAGATTTCGGATCAGATCCAGACCGATCGCATCATCAACGAGCTGATGGGGAAGGATGCGTCAGCCAGGTTCCGTTTCATCATGGAGCGAGCCGAAGATGCGCAGGAGCTTGACGTCTAGAGCGGCGCGGACCCTTTGGGTCCGCGTAGCGGCGATCGCAGTCCTCACCGTTCCAGTCGCGGCGCAGCGCGCACCGCAGTCTGGCGTTCGCACGCTGGCCAACGTGCTGCAGCTGCACGAGCTGTTGATCTCGCCCGCCTCGGATGCCGTGTTCAACGCGAGCACCGATCCACCGACGGATGACAAGGGATGGACGGCCGCGCGCAATCAGGCGCTCATTCTTGCTGAATCGAGCAACCTGCTCATGGTCGGCTCACGCGTGCGCGACAACGCCAACTGGATGAAGATGTCGCGTGCGCTCGTCGACGCGGCGGCGCTCGCCGCCGACGCGGCGGAGAAGAAGGACGCCATGGCGCTCGAGAGCGCAACCGATGCGATCACGGTCGCGTGCATGGACTGCCATCGGCAGTATCGCGACGGCGGCCGTCAGATGGGCGCGCCTCCACGGTAGCCCTGTGACACGTGATCCTGCCGCACCGGAAAACACCTTCACCGTGCGAGATTCACCGCAGGCGGGCGCGACAACACGAGCAATCGAGCGGAGCGCTGATCGCTACCAGAATCGACGGACGTCGTAGTCGTCGAACACTTCGTCGTCGCTGACGAGCGCGACTTTGTGGTGATCTCCCACACTGATATCGCACTGACGAGAATCGTGTTCGATTCCGCAGCAATTGACCGCCGCGCTTTCAGCGGAAGCCGACGGTCGCCGTCGAGCCACCAGAGCAGCGTTTGCGTGTCGAGCAGCAGGCGCATGATTACCCCCAGCGCTCGATCTCTTCCGGCGGTAGCGGAGCGAAGAACGCCTCGTCACCTTTGCCCGCCCGCGCATTGCCCCGAAGCGTCGAGCGGGCCGCTTTGCCTCGACACGCGTGAGCCGCGCGACCGGTGTCGACCGCCGAGCGATAATCACTTCCTCGCCGCCTTCCGCGCGCTCGATCAGCCGTGACAACTGAGTTTTGGCCGCATGAATCGAGTGCGTTTTCTTCACGCGGAGGCACAGGGTGCGAGGCGCGTTCCGGGACCGAGCGACATGCTCATCACCGCTTCGACTGTTCGTCCATCCACGCGTACAACCGCTGCACGCCGCGAAGCTCGGCACCCCGGCCCTGAATCTGCGGGAACGAACTTCTGTACGCCGTCAGATCGACGCGCTGCGCCGCCGCTTCGGCGGTCACGCCTTGCTTCTTCAGGCCGGCGCCCTGTTTCACGAGATCGCGTAGATATCCCTGGAACGCGGTAATCAGCTCCTTGCCCCTGAACGGCATCCCATGGCCAGGCAGATCGGTGTCGAAATCCAGCTTCTTGAGCGCGTCGAGCGTCGTGACCCACTCGCCGAACTGGGCGTCACCCATGTAGGCGACTTGCGATTCCATCAGGTCGCCCGTGGCGGCGATCTTCTCTTTCGGCAGGAACACCACCGTATCGCCGTTGGTATGACCGCGGCCGAGGAACAGGAGCTGCACTTCTCGACCGCCGAGGTCGAGCACCTTGCGCGTCGTGTAAGTGACGTTCGGCGGCGTCGGCTTGATCTCCTTCAGCTGCTCGAAGCCCTCCTGTGCGACCTTGAGCTGCTGCTCGAGGCTCTGCTTCGTCGCGGCGTCTTTGGCGGTTGCAATCTGCTTTTTCAAATCGTCGATGCGCCGCGGCACGTTGACGAGCTGCGACGTCCGATACGGCTCACGATGCAGCACGTCGAGCGTGGCGATCGCCTGCTTCACGTAATCGTGCGCGATGATGTCCGCTTTGCCCGCGTACACCTGATTGCCATCCGTGTGGTCGTAGTGAAAATGCGTGTTGACGACGTAGCGAACAGCCTTCGGCGTGAGCAGCTTCAGATCCTCGATGAACGCGCGTGCGGCAGCCGGCGTCGTACCCGTATCGACGACGAGCACGTCGCGAGTGCCGATGACGACGACGTTGTTGCTGCCGGTGACCATCGACCCGGTCGCCGTGGCGTAGTACACGCCATCGGCGATCCTCTCGAACGTGTACGCCTTGCCGGTGGAAACGGGATTGGGCGCCTGCAGGAGAACGGCAAGAAACAGGCTGAGTGCTTTCATAGGCCCTCTCGTGGACGCGATTCTATTTGAAAACGAACGTCAGCGACGCGGTGATCACCGCGATGACCTGACTCGAATGGCTCGGGACGAAGATCACGTTTCCGCGAATCCTTCCGCATCCGACCGCAACGCCCGGCACCGGCCCCCACTTGATGTATTCCTTCTTCCTGTCCGGGTTGTCGTAATACGCAAAGGTCAGCGCGCCCATCACGAACATGCCGCAGCGCTGCTGAAATGATGCGACCCTGAACTCGGCGCCAGCCGATGCCGGCAGGATCAGTCCCCTGTGACTGTTGCGAAGCGCATCGAGCTGCAGCAGCAGCCTGTTCTCGTGCCGCGTGCCGAAGAGCGGCCACTGCGGCCGCGCGTAGCAGCGAACGCCGACGCCGAGATTCGCGTCGTTGTAGTCGGCGTCCTCTGTGATGTGATAGCTCAGACCCCATGCATTGATCGCCCACGTACCGCAGAGTCGATCCTTGCTGCCTTGAGCACATGCGACGGCCGGCGATGAGATGACAACGAGAACGACAAGCACCGCTTTCATCGTGTAGTAGACTCGCCGCCAGGACGCTGGTGGCTACCGACACTATCAAAACTTCCCGCTACGATCGCTCCCTCATCGAAGGGCCGATTGCCACCGCCGTGTGGAAGCTCGCGTGGCCGACGATGCTGCAGAACGTCATCGCCGGGCTGCAGGGCATCATCGATCACATCATGGTGGGCCACTACGTCGGCTTCGTCGGCAACGCGGCGATCGGCGTCAGCTGGCAGATCGTTCTCGTCGTCATCGTCTTCATCAGCTCGGTGTTCACGGGCATGGCCGTGCTCGTCGCGCGCTTTGCGGGAGCGGGCGACCCGCAGAAGGTCAATCGTGTCGTCTATCAGTCCTTTCTGACGGCGGCGGGACTCTCCGCGGCGCTGGGCGTCGTCGGCTGGTTCGCGGCGCCGTGGCTGCTGACGCTCGTCAACGCCGCGCCCGAGGTGCGCGCGGAGGCGCTGCCGTTTCTCCGCACGATGTTCGTCGGCATCGTCGGTCTCGTGATGTTCTTCATGCTGAGCGGCGCGTTCCGTGCCGCGGGCGATCCGCAGACGCCGCTGCGCCTCGGCCTGGCGATGACGATCCTCACCATCGCGCTCAACGTGACGTTGATTCGCATGTTCGGCACCATCGGCGCGGCGTTCGGCACGGTGACGAGCAGCACGCTCGTCAGCTCGTACGGCGTGTGGCGGCTGACGCGCCCCGACTCGGTGATTCATTTCGAGAGCGGCATGGGCCGCAAGGTGGACTGGACCATCATCCGCTCGCTGTTCAAGTTCGGCCTGCCCACGGGCGTGCAGGGCATCGCGATGAACATCGGCGGCGTGTTCCTGCTGCGATTCATCGGCTCACTCGAACATAGCGCGGCGGCGCAGGCGGCCTTCGCCGTGGATTACACGGAGCTCTTCTCGCTGATTACGTGGACGTCCACGGGCCTGCTCGGCGCGTCGGCGACGATTGCGGGACAAAACCTTGGCGCCGGCAACCCGGATCGCGCGGCGGAAGGCGTGCAGGTGGCGTCGCAGATCGGCCTTGGGGCGGCGGCTGTCGTCGGCGCTGCGTTCGTGCTGATGCCGCAGTACCTGCTGGCGGCCTTCAGCATGACGGATCCGCTGGTGCTCTCCATCGGCCGTCAGCTTCTCGCATATCTCAGCGTGTCCGGCCTCTTCATCACGGTGGCGCTGAGTTACACGGGCGGCCTGCAGGGGACGGGCGACACGCGCAGCCCGCTCTACATCTCGGTGATTTCGCAGATCGCGGTGCCGCTCGGCCTGTGCGCGATCATCCAGGCGACGCGAACCCTGATGCCGGCCGACATCTGGACCGCGATCGTGCTTGGCCATTTCACGCGCTGCGTCCTCAGCGTCGCGCGGTTCAGACAGCAGAAGTGGCGCAGCATCGCGGTTGATATCGAGGCTGCGCGTCCATAATTCACAACGCAAAATTCAAAATGCAAATGGTGCTTGCGCGTCGCAAGTCCTGCAACGTGACGACGTCGTCGCGCGCGATTCTGGCGTGAATCCGGGCAAAGATGTGTGGGCCGCTGTCGTGCAACGTGATCCCGGCATGACAGACACACTAGTATTTGCATTTTGCATTTTGAATTTTGCATTACTGTTCTCGTAGAGTGGTTTCATGAGCATCGCCGGCATCACCAGAGTCCCACCTCCTGTTAACGAACCCAATCTCGGATATTTGCCCGGGTCGCCGGAGCGCGCGGAACTGAAGGCGCGGCTCAAGGCGATGGCGGACGAGCGGATCGACATCCCCGTCATCATCGGCGGGCGCGAGATACGGACCGGACGCACGCACCAGGCGGTGATGCCGCACAACCATCAACACGTCCTGGCGGACTGGCATGCGGCGGAGCCCGAACACGTGAGCGAAGCGATCGGCGCCGCCAAGAAAGCGTCGTGCGAATGGGCGCGCTGGCGATGGGAAGACCGCGCGGCGATATTTCTGCGCGCCGCGGAGCTGCTGACGACGACATGGCGGCAGACGCTGAATGCGGCGACGATGCTCGGTCAGTCCAAGACGGTCTTTCAAGCGGAGATCGATTCGGCGTCGGAACTGATCGACTTCCTGCGCTTCAACGCCTGGTTCGCGCAGGAGCTCTACGCGGAGCAGCCGATCAGCTCACACGGCGTTGCGAACCGGACGGATTACCGCCCGCTCGAAGGCTTCGTCTACGCGGTCACGCCATTCAACTTCACGGCGATCGGCGGGAACCTCCCGACCGCACCCGCATTGATGGGCAACACGGTGATCTGGAAGCCGGCATCGAGCGCGATGCTGAGCGGCTATTACATCCTTCGGCTGCTCGAGCGCGCGGGCCTGCCGCCGGGCGTCATCAACTTCGTTCCGGGCGACGCCGTGCAGATTACGAACACGCTGCTCGACTCGCCTGACTTCGCAGGAATTCACTTCACCGGCAGCACCGCCGTCTTCAACAGCATGTGGAAGAAGATTGGCGAGAATGCCGGCCGCTACCGCTCCTACCCGCGCATCGTCGGCGAGACCGGCGGGAAGGACTTCATCGTGGCGCATCCGTCGGCGGACGCACAGGAAGTGGCGGTCGCCATCGTTCGAGGCGGCTTCGAATATCAGGGACAGAAGTGCTCGGCGGCCAGCCGCGTCTACATTCCCGAGTCGCTCTGGCCCGAGGTGCGCGATCGCGCCGTCGCCATGATGCGCGAGATCAAGATGGGCGACGTCACCGATTTCCGCACGTTCATGGGCGCGGTCATCGACAACAAATCATTCGACAAGATCAGTTCGTATCTCGACGATGCGAAGAAGAACGCGAAGGTCATCCAGGGCGGCGCCGCGAAGGGCGATACCGGCTACTTCATCGAGCCGACGCTGATTGAAACGAAGGATGCGGCGTATCGATTGCTGTGCGAGGAAATCTTCGGTCCCGTCGTCACGGCTTACGTGTATGACGATGCGGCGTGGAGCGACACGCTCAGGACGATCGATCGCACGTCGCCGTACGCGTTGACCGGTTCGGTGTTTGCCACCGACCGCGGCGCGATCCTCGAAGCGACCGATACGCTGCGCAACGCCGCGGGGAATTTCTACATCAACGACAAACCGACCGGCGCCGTCGTCGGTCAACAGCCGTTCGGCGGCGCGAGAGCATCGGGGACGAACGACAAGGCGGGTTCGAAGCTGAATCTCGTGCGCTGGGTGAGCGCTCGAACGATCAAGGAAACGCTCTCGCCGCCGCGCGACTATCGATATCCGTATATGTCGGAGGAGTGACGAACGTTTGGCGCCCCGCCTAGCTCTCGAGCAACAAATGGCCGGGGTCCTCGATGAATTCTTTGATCTTCACGAGGAACTGCACGGCCTCGCGCCCATCGACGATGCGGTGGTCGTAGCTGAGGGCGACGTACATCATCGGGCGCACGGACACCTGTCCATCGAGCGCGACCGCGCGATCCTGAATCTTGTGAAGGCCGAGGATACCCACCTGCGGCGGGTTGAGGATCGGCGTGCTCATCAACGATCCGAAGACCCCGCCGTTGGTGATCGTGAACGTTCCGCCCGCAAGATCCGGAAGCGTCAGCGTTCCATCGGCGGCGCGCTTCGCGAAGTCGCGAATCGCGTGCTCGAGCTCCGCGAATGACATCCCGTCCGCATCGCGAAGCACCGGCACGACGAGCCCGCCTTCGGCGCCGACCGCCATCCCGATGTCGTAGTAGCGCTTGATGACGATGTCGTCGCCCTGAATCTCCGCGTTCAGCGGCGGAAACGCCTTCAGCGCGGCGACGCTTGCCTTGACGAAGAAGGACGCGATGCCCAGGCCGACGCCGTGTTGCTCCTTGAACGCCTCCTTGCGCCGTTCCCGCAGCGCCATCATCGCGCTCATGTCGATCTCGTTGAACGTGGTGAGCATCGCCGCGTTGTGTTGCGCTTCGACCAGCCGGCGCGCGATGGTCGCTCGCCGCTTCGACATGCGCTGACGCTCTTCGGCGCGCTCGCTTCGCTCGCGTGGGGCGGGTGGGGCGGGTGAGGCGGGTGGGGCCGGGATCGCCTTCTCAACGTCCTGCTTCATCACGCGGCCGGCCGCGCCCGATCCCTGCACGCTCGCGATGCTGACGTCATGCTCTTTCGCGACGTTGCGCGCCGTTGGAGTCGCTTTCGATCCATTTCCCGAAGGCTGCTTCGCAGCGGCAGCCGGTGCGCTTGCCGTTTCGTCGACGACCGCCAGCACCTCGCCGATCTTCACGTCGTCGCCTTCCTTGTGCTTGATCGTCTTGATGACGCCGCCCTTGTCGGCGTTCACCTCGAGATCGATCTTCTCGGTCTCGAGCTCCACCACCGGCTCGCCGACCTCGACGCGGTCGCCCTCCTGCTTGAGCCACCTGGCGACGCGTGCTTCGACGACGGACTCACCAAGCTCCGGAACGACGATGTTGGTCATGATGTGCGGCTCTTAGACTTCCTTCGAGAGAACCATCGACGGCTCCGGCGCGCGATCGCCGAGATCGAACGCCTGCTCGACGAGCAGCTTCTGATTCGCGTGATGCCACGCCGCTGATCCCTCCGACGGGCTCGATGCGCGCGCGCGTCCGATGTAGCGCAGCGGGCAGCGGTGGCCGATCAGCTCCTCGAGCTGCGGGTGCATGAAGCTCCAGGCGCCCATGTTCTCCGGCTCTTCCTGCAGCCAGACGACGTCGCGCACGGATGGATAGCGGTCGAGCAGCTCCTTGAGCGCGACGTGGGGAAACGGGTAGAGCTGTTCGACACGGCAGATCGCAACGCTGCTCACTGCCGCGCGCCGTTCGCTGGCGATCAGATCGACATACACCTTGCCGCTGCAGAGCACGACGCGCTCGATCTGCCCTCCCTGCGCTCGCATCTCCTCGTCGTCGATCACGGACTGAAAGCGGCCCTGCTCGAGCTCGCGCGGAGTCGACGCGGCCAATGGATGGCGCAGGAGGCTTTTCGGCGTCAGCACGATGAGCGGCAGCGGATCGCGCTCGAGGAGCGCGGCCTGCCGCCGCAGCACGTGAAAGAACTGCGCCGCGGTCGTGCAGTTCACGAGCCGCAGGTTGATGTCGGCGGCGGCGTCGAGAAAACGTTCGGGCCGCGCGCTCGAGTGCTCCGGCCCCTGCCCTTCGTAGCCGTGCGGAAGCAGGAACACCAGCGACGGCGTCAGGCCCCATTTCGCGCGCGCCGAGGTGACGAACTGATCGAGCATCACCTGCGCGCCGTTGATGAAGTCGCCGTACTGCGCTTCCCAGATGACGAGCCGCCTCGGCTCCTGCACGTTGTAGCCGAACTCGAATCCAACGACGGCGTTCTCGCTGAGCGGGCTGTTGTGGATCTCGAAAGCGGCGCGTGCCTGCGGAAACTCCTGCAGCGGGATCAGCTGCTTGCCGGTGTTCGCGTCGTGGAACACCGCGTGGCGATGACTGAAGGTGCCGCGTTCGACGTCTTCGCCCGTCATCCGAATAGCGATCCCGTCGGCAAGAATGGTAGCCAATGCCATTTCCTCGGCGGTCGCCCAGTCGATCGACCGCTCGTCCGCATTGGCAAACGCGGAGCGGCGCCGGTCGAGCCCGCGTTCGAGCTTGCGGTTGAAGGTAAAGCCGTGCGGCCGCGCGAGCAGTGCGTCGTTGATTTCGCACAGGCGATCGAACGCCACGCCCGTGGCGGCCTTCGCCGCGGTTCCGGCCGGCGGCTTCTGCGGCAGCGGTGGAACGTACTCCTGCTCCGGCTTCAGCGACGCGTAGGTGGATTCGAGCTCGCTGAAGTATTTCTTGAGGAGCGCGTCCGGCGCCTCGGGCTGGATGGTCCCCTTCTCGACGAGCGTGCGCGACCAGCTTTCGCGCACCGTCGGGTGGGACGCGATCTTCTTGTACATCATCGGCTGCGTGAACGATGGCTCGTCGCCTTCGTTGTGGCCGTAGCGGCGATAGCCGACGAGATCGATCAGGAAGTCGAGGCCGAAGCGCGCGCGATACTCCCAGGCGAGCCGCGCCGCCTCCAGGCACGCGACCGGATCGTCCGCGTTGACGTGAACGATCGGAATCTTGAAGCCCCGCGCCAGGCCACTCGCGTAGCTGGTGCTGTAGGAATCCTCTGGCGTCGCGGTGAAGCCGAGCTGGTTGTTCGCGATGATGTGGATGGTGCCGCCGGTCGAGTAGCCTGGCAGACGCGAAAGATTCAGCGTCTCGGCGACGATGCCCTGGCCCGGGAATGCCGCATCGCCGTGAATCAGGATCGGGACCGTGACGCTGTGGTCGAACTGCGCGGCGCCCGCCTGATCGACCGACGTCCCCGCCGCGCGAGCCATGCCCATGGCGACGGGATCGACCGCCTCGAGGTGGCTCGGATTGGGCGGCACGGAGATGTACATCTGCCCGCGAGGCGCGGCCGTACGCGCCCCGGCGTGGTACTTCACATCGCCCAACCATCCGAGATCGGTGCGGAGCGATCGCGCCGCGACGGGATCCCTGAACTCCGCGAGAATCTGCGCGTACGGCTTGTCGAGCACGTGCGCCAGCACGTTGAGGCGGCCGCGATGCGCCATGCCGAGCACCGCGTGACGCGCGCCGTGATCGGCCGCGCCGCAGATGATCTCGTCGAGGATCGGCACGAGCA
>QHWQ01000199.1 GCA_003222635.1 Acidobacteriota bacterium
CCCGACGTGCTACTGATCGATCTCGAGATGACCGGCTTCGGACGACTCGACGTCCTGCGCGCGCTCGCCGCGGTCGCTCCCGCGCACGGTCGTGCTTGCCGAACGCATCGGCCAGGAGCAGCTCATCAACGTGCTGCGCATCGGCGTGCGCGGCGTCGTGCTGCGCGAGGCGCCCACCAGCGTCCTCTACGACAGCATCCGTTGCGTCCTTCGCGACCAATACGCGCTCGGCCCTCCGCAGATCAGCGACCTTGTGCGGGCGCTGGCCGGCTCCGCCGGCCCGAGCGACTCCGGCCGCAACCCGTTTCGCCTGACGCGCCGCGAGATGGACATGGTGTCCGCGGTTGCGCTCGGCGAGACCAACAAGGAGGTCGCGCGCCACTTCTCGATCAGCGAAGAAACGGTCAAGCGCCACCTGTCGAGCATCTTCGACAAGCTCGGTGTCTTCTCACGGCTCGAGCTGGCGATCTTCGCGCTCAACCATGGGCTGATCGACGGCGACGCCTAGTGCGCGTAGGGCTGATGCTGGTAGGGCAGCGGGGATTCGGCGGGCCGCTCCGCGGGCGGCGCCGGCCGCGCGCTGCGGAACTCGCGGAAGTCGACGCGGCAGTCGTGCGCCGAGAGGAAGTTGAGGAACCGCTTGTAGTCGGCCCCCTCCAGATGGAACAGCGACAGCATCGTGCGATAGCTGCCGGCCGATGCGCGGAGGCCGCGCCGGATCACCTCGCGCAGGTCGCGGCGCGTGATGTCGCGGTTGAGGAACAGCGGCTGGACTTCGCGCCAGAAGTCGTACTCGCCCGAGACGAGCGCGTCGTAGATGTCGTCGGCCACCTGACGCCGGCGTTCGCGCGAACGCGTCACGGTGCCGATTGCCGCCGTGATGATCGAGTGCGGCAGGTCGTCCACGGTGAGCGCCGCATCGGTCGCAAAGGAGATCACCTGCTCGATCACGTTCTGCAGCTCGCGCACGTTGTCTTCCTTGCGCTCGCGCAGCGGCGGCACGTGCAGGTGCACGACCTTGATGCGATAGAGCAGGTCCTCGCGGAACGTCCCCTCCTGCACCATCGTGTGCAGATCGCGATTGGTGGCCGCGATGACGCGGACGTCGACGCGCGCCGACAGCGAATCGGCGCCGACCTGCTGAATCTCTCCGTTCTCCAGGAAGCGCAGCAGCAGCGCCTGCATGCGCGGGCTCATCTCGCCGATCTCGTCCAGGAAGATCGTCCCGCGGTGCGCGCCGGTGAAGCTGCCGCGCGTGTGGCCGAACAGCTCGGACTCGAGCAGCGTCTCCGACAACCCCGCGCAGTTGACCGCGACGAACGGCGCGTGCGAGCGCGGCGAACGCGCGTGAATGTAGCGTGCGATCACGTCCTTGCCCACGCCGCTCTCGCCCGTGATCAAAACCTTGCTGTGTCCCGCGGCAACTTTCGTCGCGGCGGTCAGGACCGCCATCATGCTTGGGGCGCTGGCGATGAGGAAGGGCTCGGCGATGTGCTCGCGGCACGGAGACGTATTCATGGCTCAGGTCTCCGGCCTATCACCGCTACATGCGGGGCACGAGATGTCGCCGGGGGAAGCAACACGCTGGCGGGAATCGCAATCGGCGTACCGCATCGTCGGAGCGTACGTACCGTAAACGGTAGCGCTCATGGGACCTATCTGCTGAACTCCAGAGGCGATTCGCGCTCGAGCATTACGCCTCGCGCGATCACCTTCATCACACACGTGCGTAGCGCGCGACATCGACTGTGTTGCGCGTTACACCGTGGTATCACCATTGCTCTGATGAAATCGTGAGGGACGTGAGATGACGGATCGACGCCGCACGCCGCGCTACGTGCTCGAGCAACCGCTGCCCGGTCATGCGATGCCGATGCAGGATGTGATCGTGGAAGAGTTCTCCGGCGATCGTCTGGTCGTCGTCTCGCTCGACAGGCACGTCGTGGACGAGGATTTGCTCGTGTATTTGTCGATGCCGCACGGCGTCGAGCGCTATCGCGCGAAGGTCACGTCGAGCACTCCAGTGTCGGTCGGCGGCAAGCTGTGTTCGCGCCTCGAGCTGCTCGTCGGCGCCCTGGACAACGACGAGTCGAGCGAACGGACGCATTGATGCCGCAGCACCACGCCAAGCCGCGCCGCGCGATTCTCGTCCGTCGTCAGGGCGTCGGTATCGATGACATGAGCCGCACGGGCTGTCATCTCGAATCGAAAGAGCCGCTCGGCACCGGATCCGTCGGCATTCTCGCGGTCAATATCGACGGCCAAACACACATCGAGTTCTTCCGCGTCGCCCGTTCCAGCCAGGTTCCAGATGGGGATGCGCGCTACCAAGCGGGCGTCGAATTCCTTCCCATGCCCGCCGAAACCGCCTCGCTGCACGACATCATCGGGCAGTTCGATCAATCCGACGCGGGCTAGTTCGCCGGCAACTCCCAACTTCCAACTTCCAACTTCCAACTTCCAAGAAGTCTGGTCAGAGCCAGCCGAAATTCTGGAAAGTCGATGAATGCGGGTCTTCCCGTCGCAGCCAAACATTCATCTGGCCACGCCATGACTTCTCACGCGCGGTGCGCGTGATCGCGGCGCGATCGCGCCGCGCGATCGTCTCCGAATAGCGCGATTTCATTCGAACAATCACGCGATTGTGTACATGCGGTGTGACGCGGATCGTGCGTGGCGATGCCGTTGCACTTCGTCGCCGGCAGTGAGGGAACTGTTGTGAAGAGATTAACGATTCAGATCGTCGCGCTGATGGCGCTGCTGGCGACGACGTCGCCCCATCTGGCGGCGCAGGACGCCACCGACAACGAATGGACGCGGTGGACGAGCGGACGCTACCGCATCACGCCGGGCGATGTCCTCGACATCACGTTCCCCTTCGTCCCCGAACTGAATCAGAGCGTGACCGTACAGCCGGACGGCTACGTCTCGCTGAAAGAGCTGCCCGACATGCGCATCCAGGGACGGACGATGGCGCAGGTGAAAGCGGATCTGCTCGAGGCCTATGGACAGTTCGTCCGCGACGCGGTGCTGACGGTGACGCTGAAGGAATTCCAGCAGCCGTCCTTCATCGCCGGGGGCGACGTGATCAAACCAGGCCGTTACGAGCTGCGCGGCGCGACGACACTCACCGAAGCGCTCGCGCTGGCGGGCGGTCCGGCCCGCGGCGCGAACCTCGGGAGCGTCGTGCTCTTCCGCCGCGCCCCTGGTGAGCAGCTCGAAACCAAGCAGATCAACGTGCGCCACATGTACGCCAAGCGCGATCTCAGCGAGGATGTGCTGCTGCGGCCTGGCGACATCTTGTTCGTGCCCAGGGGCGTGCTCGGCAAGCTGCAGCCGATGCTCGACCTGCTGCGCTTCCCCGTCTACTGAACGAGGTGTGAGATGCCAGAGCTGACCCCCTACACGACGTTGGCGGCGCGATCGAGCGGAAGCCTGCTCATCGACACGCTGCTCCGACGCTCCCGCGTCATCGTCATCTGTTTCCTCGCGCTCGCCGCGGGAGCGGTGCTCGCGGTGCTCTTCGCGCAGCCGGTGTGGCACGGCCAGATGAAGATTCTGGTGAAGCGCGATCGCACCGACACGCCGGTGAGCGGGTCCGCCGACGTGCGCGACGACCGCACCGAACTGTCGGAGGCGGAGTTGCTCTCGCAGGCCGAGCTGATTCGCGCCAACGACGTTCTCGCTCAAACCATCGCGACGACGGGCCTCGCGAAGCGGTTTCTCGACACCGGTGAGGCGCACGACGAGGCGCAGGCGCGGGCGCTGGCGCTCGACCGCTTCAAACGCGACCTCGCGGTGACGCCGATCAAGAAGACCTGGCTGATCAATGTCACCTACAAGTCCGGCGACCCGCAGCTGACGCGGCGCGTGCTCGACACGCTGCTGCACGTCTACCTGGAAAAGCACCTCTCGCTGCAGCGTCCCGCCGGCACCTTCCAGTTCTTCTCGGATCAGGCTGACCTCGCGCACGAGGCGATGCGCGTGCAGGCGGCGACGGCGCTCGCCGAATCCGATCGCCGGCTTGCCGCGCTGACGAACGAGCTGGCGCAGACGCCGGCGCAGCGCACCTCGCAGATTCGCACGGCAGACGACGCGCAGGTGATGCGCGACGTGAAGAGTCGCATTCTCGAGCTCGATGCGAAGCGCACCGAGCTGCTGCAGAAGTTCACGCCCGAATACCGCGGCGTCGTCGAGCTCGATACGCAGTTGAAACAGGCGCGTGCCGCGCTCGAAGACGCGCAGAAGTCGCCCGTCCGCGAGGAGACGATTGCCGACAACCCGACGCGGCAGTGGCTGGAGACCGAGCTGGCGCGCACCAAGACCGAGAGCGCGGCGCTGCGCGCCCGCACGCAGTCGCTCGCGTCCGCGGTGTCGCAGTACCGCTCGAGCGCGGAAGTGCTCGGCGTGCGCGACGTGGAGCAGCAGGACCTCGAACGCACGGTGAAAGCCGCGGAAGCGAAGTATCTGCTCTACGTGCAGAAGCGCGAAGAGGCGCGCATCTCCGACGCGCTCGACAAGGATCGCATCGCCAACGTGGTGGTCGCGGAATCGCCGTCGGTCGACTTCAAGCCGGAGCACAAGCCGAGCGTCGCCATGCTGCCGCTGCTGCTGGGCGGCGCGTTGATCCTCAGCTTCGCGTTCGCGCTCGCCTTCGACGCCTTCGCCTTCCCGATGCACCGCGTGTTCGCCGTGCAGCGTCTCGATCGGACGCTGGCGCGCAGCCGGAAGCTGCTCGACGCCCTCGACAAGACGGCGCCCGACATCGAGCAGCAGACCGGTGAGCTTCGCACGCCGGCTCTCAGGCCACTGGAGGGGCGTTCGTAATGACCCCGTTCGCGACGACCGCCCTCGCCACGCCGCCGCCGCAGGCGAAGCCGGTCGCAGCGCCTGCGCGCGCGAAGCGTCCGTCCATCCCAGCCTTCTCGATTGTGGCGACGATGGATGTCATCGTCATGCGCACGGCGTTGATGTTCGCGGTCGACGGCCTCGTGCCGCCGCTGGCGATGTCCGCGGCGACGCTGCTCGTCTTCAAGCTCGCCGGCCTCTACGACGCGAAGACGGTGCGCGCGTGGCGCGGCGAGTGGTCGCGCGTGCTCGTCAGCGTCAGCGTGCTCACGGGCGTGGTCCTGCTCTTTCTCGCCATTGACCACGCGCCGATTGCCCGCCAGGAGCTCGTGTCGTTCTGGACCGTCGGCGCCGCGCTGACGCTCGTCGCGCGCGCCATCCGCGCACCACTGGCGCGGACCGCGTGCCGCCGGGTGGTGATCGTCGGCTCGGGCGCCCGCGCGCTGCGACTCTGCCGCGATCTCGCGGCCGATCCGCTGACCCCGTATCAGGTGATCGGCTTCGTCGACAGTCCGCCGCCCACCAGCCCCTTCGTCGCGCGCCGCACGCTCGGTCCGCTCGAGGATCTCGAGCGCATTCTCGCTGGTGAGCACGTTGACGAAGTGCACGTCGCGCTGCCCGTGCGGTCGCAGTATGCCGCCATCCAGGAGACCATCCGCATCTGCGAGCGCGTCGGCGTGAAGCTGATGTATCGCGCCGACATCTTCGACCTGTCGCTCGCGCGGCCGCACATGGTCGCGCCGAGCTCTCGCGTCGAGCTGCGCGTGGTCACCGAGGACGGCTTGGGCATCGCCATCAAACGCGCCGTCGACGTCATCGGCTCGCTGTGCGGGCTGATCGTGCTCGGCCCGCTGCTGCTCGCCGTCGCGGCCGCGATCACGCTGCAGGACGGCGGCCCGGTCTTCTTCGCGCAGGAGCGCTACGGGCTCAACCGCCGCAAGTTCCGCATGCTGAAGTTCCGCTCGATGGTGCGCGACGCCGACAAGCTGCAGGCCTCGCTCGAGGCGATGAACGAGGCGAAAGGGCCGGTGTTCAAGATTGTGCGCGATCCGCGTATCACGCGGCTCGGCCGCATCATCCGGCGCACCTCGATCGACGAGCTGCCGCAGCTGATCAACGTGCTGCGCGGCGACATGTCACTCATCGGCCCGCGGCCGCTGCCGCTGCGCGACGTCGCGCGCTTCACGCGCCCGGCCGACATGCGCCGTTTCAGCGTGCGGCCGGGCATCACGGGTCTGTGGCAGGTGAGCGGCCGCAGCACCCTCGACTTCGACACGTGGATCACGCTGGACCTGCACTACATCGACAACTGGTCGCTCGCGCTGGACGTCACGATTCTCGCGCGCACCATTCCCGCGGTCGTTCGCGGGACGGGAGCGAGCTAGGAGCTAGGAGAGGAAACCATGATCAATCGCACCCCCCAACGAAAGGTCGTCGTGACCGGCGCCGGCGGCTTCATCGGCCACCACCTGGTGACGCAGTTGAAGCAGCAGGGCTTCTGGGTCCGCGGCGTGGACCTGAAATATCCGGAGTACTCGCCGACCGACGCCGATGAATTCCTGATCGCGGATCTGCGCCGCTGGGATGCGTGCCTGGCCGCGACGCGCGACGCGGAGGACGTCTATGCGCTGGCGGCGGACATGGGCGGGATGGGCTTCATCTCGGCCCACCACGCCGAGATCCTGCACAACAACATCCTCATCAGCACGCACACGATGGAGGCGGCGCGGCAGAACGGCGTGCGGCGGTACCTCTACACCTCGTCGGCGTGCATCTATCCCGAATACCGGCAAACCGACACGAACGTCGAGCCGCTGAAAGAAGAGCATGCGTATCCGGCGCAGCCGCAGGACGCCTATGGCTGGGAAAAGCTCGTCACCGAGAGGCTCTGCACGCACTACGCGCAGGACTACGGCATCGACGTCCGCATCGTCCGCTTCCACAACATCTTCGGCCCGCTCGGCACCTGGGACGGCGGCCGCGAGAAGGCGCCGGCCGCTTTGTGCCGCAAGGTGGCGGTCGCGAAGTTGACCGGCAAGCGCGAGATCGAGATCTGGGGCGATGGCGAGCAGACGCGGTCGTTCTGCTACATCGACGATTGCGTCAAGGGCCTGCGGCTGCTGATGGAGTCCGGATATCAGCAGCCGATCAATCTCGGCCAGGACCGGCTGATCAGCATCAACGAGCTCGCGGATCTCGTCGCGAACGCGGCGGGCGTCGACATCGGCAGGAAACACATCCCAGGTCCGCAGGGCGTGCGCGGCCGCAACTCCAACAACGATCGGCTGCGCGAGGTACTCGGCTGGGAACCGGAGATCTCGCTCGAAGAAGGGATGGCCCGCACCTATGCCTGGATCGAGGCGCAGGTCGTCGAGCGCTTTGACGCGGAGGTCACCGATGCTGTGGCGTAAGAGCGACGCGCTCGAGGTCAAGCGCGTGGACGTGCTCGGCGTGAAGGTGAGCGCCGTCAGCATGGACGAGGCGCTCGACGTCCTCGACTGCTGGATCACGGAAGATGCGCGCAGCTACGTCTGCGTCACCGGCGTGCACGGCGTGATGGAGAGCCGGCGCGACGACCGGCTCCGCGACATCCACAACAACGCCGGTCTCGTCACGCCCGACGGCATGCCGCTCGTCTGGTGGTCGCGCGCGGCCGGATGCCGCCACGTGACGCGCGTCTACGGTCCCGACCTCGTGCTGGCGACCTGTCAGCGATCGCTGACGACGGGATACCGCCACTTCTTCTACGGCGGCAACGACGGCGTCGCGGATCTGCTGGCGAAGCGCCTGACGCAGAAGTTCCCCGGGCTCGTCGTGACGGGCACCTACACGCCGCCGTTCCGGCCGCTGACGCCCGAGGAAGATGCGGAGGTCGTCGCCCGCATCAACGCGGCCTCACCCGAGATCGTCTGGGTTGGCCTCAGCACGCCGAAGCAGGAGTACTGGATGGCCGAGCATGTCGGCCGCATCAACGCGCCCGTCATGATCGGCGTCGGCGCGGCGTTCGACTTCCACGCGGGACTCAAGAAGCAGGCGCCGGTGTGGATGCAGCACAGCGGTCTGGAGTGGCTGTTCCGGCTGGCGAGCGAGCCGCGGCGGCTGTGGAAGCGGTATCTGGTCAACAACCCGGCGTTCATCTCGCTCGCGCTGCAGGAGATCTGGCGCGCGCGCTTCGCGAACCGTGTCGGCGTCGGCGCACAGCCGGAGCACGTCGGATGATGACGCGCGGTGCAGCGGGTGGATGGATCGCGGGCGAGGCGTCGCATGCCTCGCGCGCGGCCGTCGTGCTGCTGCTCGTCGGCATCGGGTACGTCGCCGTCGCGGACCTTCGTCTCTCCGCGGCGGTGATGGGCGTCGTGGCGCTCGCCGCATCCGCCGCGGTCGCCGTGAGCCGTCCGCAATTCGCGCTGCGCGCCGCGTTCGCCATCGTCCTCATCGCCGGCACGAAGTTGAGAATCCGTGACGCGTCCGACACGCTCGAAGGCGCGCTCGACCTGCAGATCGTCGGCGAGCTCGCGTTCTACGCGATGATCGGCACCGCCGTTGCCGCGATCTGCTGGTCGCATGATGTCCTGCGGCAGCTGACTCGAACGGAAAAACTGATTCTTGGGTATGCCGCGCTCGCCGCACTGTCGACTCTGTGGTCGGCTGCGCCTGCATTGACGTCCATCCGCGCCGCGCAGCTGACGACCATCGCGCTGCTGGCGATTGCCGCGGTGCGCGTCCTCGGAAAGTCCTCGGCGCTCTGGATGGCGTGTGTATCGGTCGCCGTGTATGTGATCGTCTGCGCCTCGCTTGCCGCGACGCTTCCGTTTGCGGCGCAGACCTATGAGTCCGCGGAAGGGTTCAGATTCAGCTGGTTCTCCATCCATCCGATTCAGGCCGGCACCTTCGCGGCGATTGGCGCGCTGGGGTTGCTCTCGGCGTCCCTCGAGCCGCCGCGCTCGGCCGGCACTCGTCACGGACGGCTCTTCGGAATTCCGGCACTCGTGTATGTCGCCGCGCTTGGCGCGGTGCTCGTGCTCACCAACTCGCGCGGTCCACTGCTGGCATGCCTGGCGGGCGCCGCCCTGTTGGTGTTGCTTCAGGTCGAGGCTCGAACGCGAACCGCGCTCGTGCTGACGGGGGGGACGTTGGCAGGAGCCTACGTCGCGTTCGGCCCCGATCTGACGCCGTGGCTTTCCGACCTTGCCAACCAGGACACCGCGATCGCCCGGCTGCTGTTCCGCGGCGAGAGCGCGGACACACTGCTGGCGCTGAACGGCCGCCTGGATCTGTGGGATACGGTACGGCCGGCGATCGCCGCGCATCCGCTCCTCGGATACGGATATCAGGCCTCGCGCGCCATCCTCCTCGATGCCGCCGACTGGGCCGCGTACGCACATAACGCACTCCTCCAGACGGTGCTCGACCTCGGCGTCGTCGGGACGATCGCGCTGCTCGCGATCGTCGTGGTCGGCTTGCTCGGCTTTGCCCGTGGTCGTCAGCGCGGCTGGACGCACGCGACGCTCGGCGCGCTGCTCGTGTTCCTGGTGCTCAACTCGATTTCGAATGAGAGCTTCGCGGCCGCGCCCGGCTTCGAGACGCTCGTGCTCTTCATCTGCGCGCTGTGCGCGACGACGCCGCAGCAGTCGGACACGTTCGAGGTGATCGAGCTGTGAACGTGCTGGTTGTGCACAACCGCTATCGGGAGCGCGGCGGCGAGGATCGCGTGGTGGCGCTCGAGAGCGCGCTGCTCGAACGCTACGGCCACACGGTCGTGCCCTACATCGTGGACAACCGCGATATCGATTCGATTCCGACAGCCATGCTGCCGCTGCTGACGATCTGGAACTCGAAGACGGTCGATGCGGTCAAGCTGCTGATCGGGCTCGAACGGATCGACGTCGTGCACGTGCACAACACGCTGCCGCTCGTCTCGCCGTCGGTCTACTACGCCGCCCGCAGCGAGGCCGTTCCGGTCGTGCAGACGCTGCACAACTACCGGCTGTTCTGCCCAAGCGCGCAATGCGTGCGCAACGAGCGGCCGTGCACGTCGTGCCTCGGCGCGGACGTGCCGTGGCCGGCCATTCGCCACGCCTGCTATCGCGCCAGCCGGCTGGCCACGACCGCTGTCGCGGCGATGCTGGTCGCGCATCGGGTGATCGGCACCTGGCAGAGCGCCGTCGATAGTTATATTGCGCCGACCGAGTTTGCGCGCCGGCTGTTCATCGCCGGCGGCGTGCCTGCCGGCCGCATCGTGGTCAAGCCGCACTTCGTCGAGCCGGATCCTGGCGTCGGCGCACATCGCGGCGATGACGTGCTTT
>QHWQ01000200.1 GCA_003222635.1 Acidobacteriota bacterium
AGCGCGCTGAGAAACAGCAAGACCACGATCATCACGACCGCCGATTACGACGTGTTCGGCGATGGAAGTGTCGTCATCAAGTCAGCGCCGGGGCATTCGCCCGGGCATCAGGTGCTGTTCGTGAAGCTCGCCCGGACAGGACCGGTGGTGCTGAGCGGAGATCTCTACCACTACCCGGAAGAGCGCGCGCTGATGAAAGTGCCCACCACGGAGTTCAATCGCGAGCAGAGCGCGGCATCGCGCGCCGCAGTCGAGGCGTTTCTTGCGCAAACGCACGCGCAGCTCTGGATCGAACACGATTTCATCGGCAACGAGAGGCTGAACAAGTCTCCTCGCTACTACGACTAGCCGGATTGGTCCGCCTGAAGGCGGACACTACCGCTCGGTATCGCTATCGCTCGGTAGTGTCCGGCTTTAGCCGGACCGCCACTCGGTAGTGTCCGGCTTTAGCCGGACCGCGCCATTCATGCGCCGATAGACTTTGCGCGCGTTCAGCTCGAATATCTTCTGCCTGTCCGCGGCGTTCATCCACGGAATCGCGTCGATGTAGCGCTTCGTGTCGTCGAAATAGTGCCCCGTCTCGGGGTCGATCCCGCGCACCGCGCCCACCATCTCGGATCCGAACACGATGTTGTCCACCGGCACGACCTTCAGCAGCAGCTCGATGCCCGGATAGTGATACACGCAGGTGTCGAAGAAGACGTTGGTGCGAATGAGGTCGCCGAGAGGCGGGCGCTTCATGTCCTGCGCGAGCCCCCGATACCGCCCCCAGTGATACGGCACGGCGCCGCCGCCATGCGGGATGACGACACGCAGCGCCGGGAAATCCTTGAACAGATCGCCGGTCAGAAACTGCATGAAGGCAGTTGTGTCCGCGTTGAGGTAGTGCGCTCCCGTGGCGTGGAAGTTCGGATTGCACGACGCGCTGACGTGCACCATCGCCGGCACGTCGAGCTCCACCAGCTTCTCGTAGAGCGGATACCACGCGCGATCCGTCAGCGGAGGCGACGTCCAGTGGCCGCCTGATGGATCAGGATTCAGATTGCAGCCGATGAATCCGAGGTCGGTGACGCAGCGCTCGAGCTCGCCGATGCAATCGGCCGGCGATCCGCCGACGCTCTGCGGCAACTGGCAGACGCCGACGAACTGCTTCGGAAAGAGCGCGCAGACGCGATGAATCAGGTCGTTGCAGAGCCGCGCCCACTGCAGGTTGGCGCGTGCGTCGCCGACGTGATGCGCCATCCCCGAGGCGCGCGGAGAAAAGATCGTCATGTCGGTGCCGCGCGCGGCCTGGAATGCCAGCTGCGGCTGCACGCTGTCGCGAATCTGATCGTTGCTGATGTCGGGGATCCTCGCGTCCGCACGCCCGGCGATCTGCGCGTCGCGAAACGCCTGCGCCTCTTTCGGCGCGGTCGTGTAGTGGCCGTGGCAGTCAATCACCATGCGTGCCTGCGCAGCTCGAACTCGAATGTCTTCGCGTCGATCGCCTTCTCCAGGCGCGCGATCGCGATCGTCGCGACACCCGCACCACCCTTCGACGTGGCGAGCAGAATCGCCAGCAGTCCGAGTTGCTGGCCGATCGAGAGATTGATGCCCACCGCCTGCGCGAGGAAGACGGCGACGCTCGAGAAGTACAGGCAGGTGCCGTCATGGTTGAAGCCGTAGCCGGTCGGCAGCACCAGCGACACGATCGGCGGATCGACGCCCAGTTGCCTCAGCTTGGCATGCACGCGCGGAAACACCGACTCGCTCGAGCTCGTGCCGACGACGATCAGCAGCTCGGCGGCGATGTAGCGCATCAATCGCAGGAGGTTGATGCCAAAGGCCCATGCGATGGGCCACAGCACCAGCACGACGAACAGCGCGCAGAGCACGTAGAACATCAGCACGAGGTTGCCGAGCGCGAGCAGCGATGAGGGACCGAACTTGCCGACGGTGAACGCCATCGCGCCGAACGCGGCGATCGGCGCGACGTACATGGCGAAGGCGACCATCTTGAAGAAGACCTGCGAGACCGCGTACACCCCCTCGATAATCGGTCCGCCCTTCGGCCCGAGCGCCAGCAGCGCGAAGCCGAACATCACGGAGAAAAACAGCACGGGAAGCACGTCCCCTTCGGCGAAGGCGCCGACCGCGCTGGTCGGGACGAGGGTGATGAGGAACTCGCCGTAGCCGACCGGCTGCGTGTCCTGCCGCACCTCGGTCTGGTTCCCCAGCGTCGCCGGATCGATGTGCATGTTGGCGCCCGGCGCCCACAGGTTCACCACCAGCAGGCCGAGCACCAGCGCCATCGTCGTCACGATCTCGAAGTAGATGAGCGTCTTGATCGCCACCCGAATCGGCGCTCTGCGGCCAGAGGTAGCCGACGAGGCTGCCGAGGAGCATCGCGACGAGAATCTGCAGCGAGAGGTCGGCGTAGAGCGGCCGACGCTGGCGGCTCGTCGTGACCTCCGAAATGGGTGCGGCCGTCGCCATCATCAGTCCGCCGCCGGCCCGAGAACGCGCACGGCCTCGGCAAAAACGTCGTCCACCGGCGGACGCCGCGAGATCAGACCCTGATCGAATGAACAGGCAATCATCCGCTCGACCGAGCCACGCGTCGCGTTGACGCCGAAGCGCAGCGGGTCGTCCACACCGGCCGGCAGCGAGGCCGCGGCGCGACTCTCCTTCAGCAGACGGTAGACCTCGCGGACGACATCAGGACGCGACTCGGCAATCTCGCGGCGGATAGCCGCCATGTGATTGATCGGGACGCCGCCGTGCGCGCGCGCCCAGCGCTGCGCGGCCGCCTCGTAATCCGGAATGAGGTGTGTGATCGGCCCCTCCGCCGCGACGTCGCCGAGAATCGCCGCGTCGATCTCGCCGTCGAGCAGCATCTGCTTCAATACCTTTCCCGCCGGCGCGCGCTGGACGTTCGCGGGCTCCTTGTACTCGGCCAGATGCGGATCCTCGAACGTCACCCAGGTGAGGCTCTCGAGATCGATCCCGTAATCGTCCGCGAGGAACCCGCGCACCCAGACGCCGGTCGTCTGCGTGTAGGCGCGGACGCCGACACGCTTGCCATTCAGATCGCGCGGCGTGAGCGTTCCGCGATCCGCGTTGTAGAAGATCGTGTGATGCTGGCTGCGGCCCAGCGTGGTCGCCGGCAACAGCACGTACGGCTTGCCGTATTCGAACCCCTGCAGCCAGGTGTTGAGCGCGATCTCCCCGAAGTCGTACTTCAGATCGCGCATCATCGCCTTGAACTGTGTGAACACCTGCTTGACGTCGGCGAACTCGAACTCGACCGCGGGTGAGGACACGCGGCCCGTCTTTAGCGCGACGGTGCCTGGATGATCTCCGAGCAGCGAGTGGAGTTTCATGCGTGATTCGCCAGCGCCGGATACAGTCTCTGTGCCGTGCGCGAGAAGATCCATTCACGGTCCGTCTCGGGAAGGAATGCCACCGCGTCCTGCGCCAGCGCGAGCAGCTCGGGGAGCGATCGCTCCGACGCCGGAAAGTTCGAACCCCACGCGATGCGCGACGCGCCGAACTCGGACGCGAGGCGGCCAAAGAACGATTCCGGCGTCGCCTTGCCTTTCGTCGCGCCGACGAAGTTGCGCTCCGTCGCCTTGACGTACACGCCGGGACGCTTCGCAAGCCGCCAGAGACTCTCGGCACCCGCGTACGGCGGACCATCGTCCTGAGCGGGACGCGCGAGGTGATCCAGCACCACGATCAATCGGGGAAAACGATCCAGCACCTTCTCGACCTGCGGGATCCCGTCCGCGGTCATCTGCAGGCACACAGGCACACGCGCTTCCTCCGCCTTGCGCCACGCGGGAAACGATCGTGGATCGTCGAGCCACCCGGCCTGTCCTGGCATCGTGCTCCCCGTGGTGAACAGCCGCATGCCTGTCAGCCCTCGCGCCATCCAGCACGCCATCGTCTCGCAGGCGTCAGGCGCGAGGATGTCGCATGAGAACACGCCTGTAAATCGCCGTGGATAGGCCGCGACGGCATCGGCGACGTATGAATTGTCGTGGCCGTAGCACGTCGACGCCTGCACCAGTGCCGCTTTCCTGATGCCGGCGCGATCCTGCTCCACGATCAGGTGCTCGACGCTCACGGGACGCTGCTCGGACCACGTGGATTGATGCCCCCCAAGTGGCGCACGCGGATAGCGGCGAGTATCGGACGCGATGATGTGTGGGTGTATGTCGATGACTGGAACGTGCACTCGAGTTACGGCGCCTGGGAACCGGCAAACAGCTTCTGACCGGTGTTGGTCAGCGTGACGCTCCGCGCGTTGGCGCGATTGCTGTCGTCGCGCGAGCGGTATGCATCGACGGCCACCACGTCACCGATCTTCATCGAGTCGCGTTTCCAGCCCGCGCGCAGCAGCTGAGCGGTTCCCCCCATTTCGAATCCCCAGTTGGTCACCGAACCGTCGGGGCTCTTCACGTCCATGAAGAACCAGATGTGGGGATTGGTCCACTCGAGTTTCGTGACCGTGCCGGTCAGACTCACCGGCTTCTTCTCGTCGAACTCCGCGGCGAATGAATGGTGCGCGAGCGCACGGCCCGACGCGGCGAGCGACGCGACGCACATGAGAATCGCAAGTCTTGTTCTCATCACTGTTTCCCTGCCGTCGATGGAGCGGCCTGCTCCTGTCCTTTCCAGTACTGCTGCAGGCTCGTGAGGTCGCGGTTGTTCTCGCACAGGTGCTCGAGCAGTTCCGTGTCGGGCTGCAGCGTGAAGCGCATCGTGTCCGACGTCCACGTCCGTGTATACGCTTTCGGGTCATCGACGGTGACCTGCATCTCCATGTGACCGAAATTCGTCCGGCGGAAGCGCTCTGTCAGATGCAGCGCGTCGGTGTGCGGATGACCGTTGTTGTCGAGCCAGCTGCCTTCCCTGCTGTTATCTCCGACGACTCCCTTGAAGCCCGCGGTGTCGACGATGAACGTATCGCCGTCCCACCGGCCGATCGAATACCCGTACCAAGCGGGATCGGGGTCGATTGGAAGCGCGCGTCCATCGGTCTGAATCTGCCGATACACGTGAAACTCCTCGAACAGGACAATCATCACGTTCGGCGTCTGAATGATCTTGAACGGCAGCCCCGCGACCGTCATGTTGTCGGGGACGCCGTGCGGCATGCAGAACGTCATGGGCCGGTCGTAGCCCATCGTCGCGACGCGATGCTTGTAGACCTCCGCGGCCCACGGCAGCATCGGCGCCTCGGTGCCTGGCGGCAGGAGGTTGTCGTTGTACCGCATCGTGTCCGCTTTCCAGATCCCGGAAAGATCCGGCTTGCCGTCCGCGGTCTTCGGGGCCGGCGCGTTGATGTTGGGCTTGCCGTCGGGCGTGCGCGGCGTTCCGGGAAGCGGTATCGATAACCACTGGGCGCTCGTTGTCGCTGTCATCACAGACAGCAGCACGGCGCTAAGCATGACTTGGAACTTTCGCATGGCGGCGCAATACTACCTTACCCATATGGATGGCGTTAATGGTCTTCATCACATCACCGCAATCGCAGGACCGGCGCAGGAGAACCTCGATTTCTACGCGGGCGTCCTCGGCATGCGCCTCGTCAAGAAGTCCGTCAACCAGGATGACCCGGGCACATATCACCTCTTCTACGCGGATGCGGAAGGCCATCCCGGATCGGATCTGACCTTCTTTCCGTGGGCCGAGATGGCGCCGCCGCGCATCGGCTACGGGCTCGCCCTCGAAGCCGCGCTCGAAGTGCCGGCCGGCAGCCTCGACTTCTGGGGATCGCGCCTGCAGAAGTACGGCGTGCCGCTTGGCGCCGTCGAGCAGCGCTTCGGCGATCGCGTGCTGCCGCTCGTCGATCCGCACGGACTCAAGGTGGCGCTCGTCGAGCCGCGCGTGACGCCGCAACGCGCGTTCACGCCCTGGGATGGCGGCAGCGTGCCGCACGAACGGCAGGTCCGGGGGCTGTACGGCGCGCAGGTGTGGGAGCACGAGGCCGAGATGACCGAGACGTTCGTCACCGACGTGCTCGGCTTCGAGCGCCTCGGCGAGGAAAACGGAGTCATCCGCTACGGCTTCGAGGGCTCGGCGGGCGTGCTCGACGTTCGCGAGACGCCCGAAGGGCGCCGCGGCGCGTGGGGCGTCGGCTGCATCCATCACCTCGCGTGGCGCGTGGACGACGAGGAGCATCAGCACGAGATGCGATCGCGGGTCGAAGCGTCGGGGCATCATCCGACGCCCGTAATCGATCGCTTCTGGTTCAAGTCGGTCTACTTCAAGGAGCCGGGCGGCGTGCTGTTCGAGCTCGCGACGGATGGTCCCGGCTTCGCGGTTGATGAGGATGCCGCGCATCTGGGCGAAACGCTCGTGCTGCCGCCATGGCTCGAGCCCGCGCGTCCGCGCATCGAGGAGGTCCTTCCTCCGCTCAAGCTGCACCAGGTCGCGTGACCCCGGAGTTCATCCACGTCTATCGGCCGCCTGCGACGCCGGGCGGCCCAATCCTTTTGCTTCTTCACGGCACCGGCGGGAACGAAAACGATCTCGTGCCGCTCGCGGAGGTGCTGCTGCCGGGCGCAGGCATCCTGAGCCCGCGCGGCAAGGTGCTCGAGCGCGGCATGCCGCGCTTCTTCCGCCGGCTCGCGGAAGGCGTGTTCGACATCGAGGATCTGAAGTTCCGCGCGTCGGAGCTCGCCGACTTCATCGTCGACGCCGCGGCGAAATACGACTTCTCCACGCGCGGCGTGATCGCGGCCGGCTTCTCGAACGGCGCGAACATCGCCGGGGCGCTGCTGCTGCTGCGTCCCGATGCCCTCGGCGGAGGGATTCTCTTTCGCGCGATGGTGCCGCTCGTCCCCGGAATGCTGCCAACGCTGGCGTCGACGCCCGTGCTGATTTCCAACGGCCGGATCGATCCGCTCGTGTCGGCGGAGGAGACGGAGCAGCTCGCCGCGCTGCTGCGATCGGCGGGCGCGGACGTCAAGGTCGCGTGGCAGAACAGCGGCCACGAGCTCACGCAGGCCGACGTGATTACCGCGCGGGAATGGCTGGCGCAGCGGCGCGGACAGTAGCGACGCGACCTCCCAGCCAGCGCTGACGCATCGGCTTCAGCACCACGCCCGCGAGAAACGCGGTCGCGAAGTTCATGGCGATGATGATGCCGAAGACCGGCATCCACGATCCATAGGCGTCGTGCAGCAGCGCCGCGACCGGGCCGCCCAGCACCGAGCCGACACCCTGCGCCATGTAGAGAAATCCGTAGTTCGTCGTCGCGTGCCGCGTGCCGTACGTGTCCGTGAGCGTGGAGGGGAAGAGCGAGAAGATTTCTCCCCAGCCGAAGAGCACGACACCCGACATGATGACGAAGAGCGCCGGATGCGAGCGCGTGAACAGCCACAGCGTCATCGCCGCGCCTTCGAGCGTGAACGCGATGACCATGGTGTTCTCGCGGCCGATCTGATCCGACAGCCATCCGAAGAACGGACGCGTCAGGCCGTTCGTGATCCGATCGATCGAGAGCGCGAGCGGCAGCAGCGGCAGACCGAACACGACGGCGTTCGCCATGCCGAAGTCGCGCGTGAAGGCCGCCATCTGCGACGTCACCATCAACCCCGCCGTCGACATCATGGTCATCATGACGAACATCAACCAGAAGATCGGTGTGCGTAACATCTCCGCGGGTCGATAGCCGGACCGGGATTCGGGATTCGCGGTTCGGGATTCGTCGCCTGCAGCTCGAAGGCCTTGAGCCGCCAGGACACCCACAACAACAAAAATCAAACCATATCGAACGAGAGCTCGCTGGTAACCCGCGTCTTTCAGCAGTGTCGCGATCGGAAATGTTGTCAGCAAAGCGCCCATTCCGTAGCCCGCCGCGACGATGCCGGTGGCGAGACCGCGCCGATCGGGAAACCACTGCACCATGTGGCCGACGACGCCGACGTAGACGATGCCGGTGCCGGCGCCGCCGAGCAATCCATACGTCAGGTACAGTCCGGTCAGAGACGAAGCGCGCGCGGCGAGTACCCAGCTGAGGCCCGTGAGCGCGGCGCCGACGGAGAGCAGCAGACGCGGGCCGAAGCGATCGACGAGCAGCCCCTGGCACGGCGCGAGGAACGTCTGGATGACGATGAGGATCGAGAAAGTGATCTGAATCTGCGCAAGCGTCGCGCCGGACGTGGACATCAGCGGCTGCGTGAAGAGCGTCCACACGTACTGCGGGCTCGAGATGACGAACATGCAGACGAGCCCGAGCAGCAGCTGAATCCAGCGGTTGTTCACAAGATCGGCTCCGGAATCGCGGCGCCGTCCTTACGCGGATCGGACCCGCCGTAGTTCACCTTCGCGCGGGCGTCGTGCATCACCGCCTGCCCGCCGCCCACCATGTTCGAAAAATCACTCTGCACATCGATATCGTGGCCGCGGCGCTCGAGCGCCTGGCGCACGCCTTCCGGCACGCGCGACTCCACGATCACGTCGGTGCCGGGGAACGTCAGCTTGACGAACCGCGGTGCCTCGAGCGCCTGCTG
>QHWQ01000201.1 GCA_003222635.1 Acidobacteriota bacterium
ATCCACTCTCGACCATGTCGTATCGCAGGCCGGTCGTCGTGTGCGGCCGCGGATCCCGCGAGGCGGCGTTGCCCGTCTCGATTGGGGAGGGGAGCCAGGCGCCGACGTACTGCCGGCGCTTCCTGCGGCGCAGGACGTCCATCGCGAGCGTCGCCGCGGAGTAAATCAGATGCGGCCGCCAGTCGGCATCGCGATCGACGAGCGGGCGCTCGACCGCTCGCGCGTAGCAATCACGCAGCACCAGATCGGCATCGCCGGCCGTGCCGGTCACGCGATAGCACAAATCCCAGAGCAGCTGACGCTGCGCGGAAAACGCATCAGCCGCGACGGCGCGGTACTGCATGGAGCGCTGCGTTTCAATTCTCTCGATGCGCTCGCGCATTGAAATCAGCGTTGCTCCTACAGGCGCTTCTTTTCGAGCTCGTCCAGCGTTCGCGGCCAGTCCTGTTTCAGCAGCCGCGACAGCGAGCGGTCCGCGAGCAGCCGTCCGCCCGTCTGGCAATTCGCGCAGTAGTTGGCTTCATTTGCCGCATAGACGATGCGCTGGATCGGTGCGCCGCAGTCGGGACACGGCTGCCGGTAACGGCCGTGAACCGCCATGCCTTCGCGAAAGGCCGTCACCTTTTCGGGGAAGCCCTCACCGGTCTCGCGCTGCAGCCGCGCGATCCACTGCGAGAGCGTCCGGCGCACGGCCTCGTAGAGACGACGGATCTCTTCGTCGCTCATGCTGCCGGTCTGCTTGAACGGCGACATCCGCGCGGCGTGGAGAATCTCGTCCGAGTACGCGTTGCCGATGCCGCTGAACAGGTGCGGATCCGTGAGCGCACGCTTCAACGTATGGTTGTCCCGCTGCAGCGCGCGCCCGAAGGTGGGCAGATCAATCTCCATCACCTCGAGTCCACCGGGATCGTGCTGCGCGAGCGCGTCGACGCCCTCCACCACGTAGAGCGACGCCTGACGCTTCGACCCCGCCTCGGTAAGGATGAGCGTGCCGTGCTCGAAATCGAGGGCGAGCAGGCCGACCTTGCCGGGAATGGCGGCGCCTGGCGGCTTCCACCGGAAGCGCCCCGCGATCATCAGGTGGAAGACGAGGAACAACTCGCCCTCCAGCTCGACGACCACACGTTTGCCGATCCGGCGCAGGCCAACGACCTCGCGCCCTTCAACCGCGGACAGCGGCGGAGTGACGGAGCGCAGGAGAAACGGGCTCGCCAGCCGCACGCCCGTGATCCGTCTGCAGACGATTCGCGGCTCGAGCGTGTGCAGGTACAGGAGAATGTCAGGAAGCTCGGGCACGGAGATGCAAAACCGAGTTTAATTTACTCATGTTGCGCCGGGTCCTTCTGCTGGCCGTCGGCGTCCTGCTCGTGCTGGCGGTGGCACTCGCCGCCGCCGCGTACTGGTTCCTCAGCGGCGACGGTGTACGCGTCGCGCTCGAAAGCCAGGCGACGAAGTGGCTCGGCCAGCGCGTCACCATCGGCGCCGCCAGCGCCCGCATCTTCCCGCGCCCCGCCATCACGCTTCGCGACGTGCGCGCCGGCGATCCCGTGCGCATCATGCTCGCCGAGGTTCAGCTGTCGACGGGGCTGAAGCCATTGTGGTCGCATCGCGTCGAGGATGCGGAGGTCTCTGTCGCCGACAGCCGCGTCGACATGCCGCTGGCCTTTCCGCTGCCTGCGCCCGACGAGCGCGGCGCCGCGCCAGCATCGTCGTCGGACAGCGTGCAGGTCGTCTCGATTCGAACGATCAAGCTGCGCAACATCACGGTGGCGAGCCGCGGCCGCCAGATCACCGTGTCCGCGGATTCATCGCTCTCGAGCGCGCACCTGAACCTCGATCGCTTCACCGCCGCATCGGGCAAGACGTCGCTCGAGGCGAGCGGCCTCGTTCAACTCACGCCGAGACTCGATGCGCAGCTCGACGTCAAAGCCAACCACGTCGACGTCGACGATCTGATCGCGCTCGCGGATGCGTTCGCGCCACGCGCGCCGCGGCGCACGGCCGCCTCGACCCCGCTTCCCGGCCGCATCGTCGCGCGCGTCAGCGCGGAAACGGCGCGCGCCAGCGGCGTCGACGTGCGGGACTTCGCGACGACGATGGTGGCGCAGGGGAACCGGATCACGCTCTCGCCGGCGAGCTTTCAGCTCTTTGGCGGCAGCTATCATGGCGTGCTCGACGTGGATGCGGAGCCTGGCGCACTGCGCGCAACGTTCCGAGCGCAAATCGCGGACCTCGATGTCGCGCAGCTCGCGGCGTTCGGCGGCGTGGCGGACACGATCACCGGCCGGCTGTCGGGCAGCGGAACGTTCACCGGACGCGGCGCGACGGTCGGTGACGCGATTGCCGCGGCCACGGGCGAAGGCAAAGTCTCGATCGTCAACGGCGTGCTGAAGCGGCTCGGCCTCGTGCGCACGGTCGTGCTCTTCTTCGGCAGGCCGGCGCAGGATGCGGGCGCGTCGACGGACAACTTCGAGCGGATCGACGCCAGCTTCGCGCTCGTTCGTCAGGTGATCGCGGCCTCGGCGCTGTCGCTGCATTCGTCCGATGTCGATCTCGTCGGGCAGGGAACGCTGACGATTCCGACCAAAGCGCTCGACGGTCAGATGGATCTCTCGCTGTCGGAAGCCCTTTCGGCGCGGGCGGGCACCGACCTCGCGCGGTTCACCCGTGAAGGCAATCGCATCCTGCTGCCGGCGGTGATTGGAGGGACGCTCGACGCGCCGCACGTCACCATCGACGCGGGCGCCGCGGTGCGACGGGGCTTGAGAAACGAGGTGCAGCGCCGGCTGAAGGACATCCTCGGCGGCCTCGTGCCGGCGCCTCTCGACTAGACCATATGCGCGCGCAGGCGATGATTCAGCGTGTGCAGCTCGCTGCGGACCGCTTTCAGCTTCTGTGCATCGTGCGCTGCGAGCGCCTTGCCGCGCTCGGCGCGCAGCGTCCGCATCCGCGCCTTGATCTTCGACTTGTCGAACCCCGCTTCGACGTGGTGGTGACCGATCTCGATGCCGAGCGCCTTGCAGAGCGCCGGCAGCAGATGGTCCTTGTTCATCTGGGTGTAGCCCTGGACGGCGTCGTGGTTCTCGACACTCTTGGCGATGTCCCGGAGCTCCGCGACGGTCTTTTTCTTCAGCGCCTCGAAGGTGAGCCTGTCGGCCATCTCACACCTCCCTGATCACGGACGAGAGCGCGGAGTGTAGCGCACGTCGTCGCGTTTACGGAATCGCCGTCTGCACCGGCCGCAGCCAGCCGAGCAGTACGTTGCCGATCGACGGGAACTGCGTTGCCAGCAGCGTAAGCACCGCGAAGAGCAGCGGGACGAGGGTCCGCGTGACGAACACCGCGTCCCACTGAATCTTGCCAGGGGTCGTCCCCGCGAGCCTGCTGAGAACGATGTCGCGCTCGGCGCTGATGACGGTGGCGAGCGCGATGACCACGCCGCCGCCGACGTACATCCACGTCAGGCCGAGCATCAACTCGCGCGGGTAGGCGCGGAGCGACATTTCGTACAGGACCAGCGCGAGCAGCGCGCCGAAGATCACGTGCATGCCCTCCACGACACGCGCGGCGAGGTCGCGAACCATCAGGCCAATCGTGATCGCGACAAACGTTTCCGCCTGCGGCTGCCAGGCTGGAGCCACCGACCCCGGCTGCAGCCCGAGCTGCGGGACGATGACGGCCGCCTCGCGCGTGATCGCGCGCCATGTCTTGCTCTTGGCGACATCCGCGCGGTGGCTCTTGCGCAGCTCGTGCTCGAGCATGGCGAGCAGCGGCGATTGCGGCGGCGGCGCCGGCGCAGGCGTGCTCGCCGGCAGCGCGCCAACGATTTCCGCGACGACCTTCCGCACGTCGTCACTCATTGGCAGCGCCGGTTCACCCATCGCCGCGACGCTCGCGGGCGCGGGTGCGGGCGCCTGCTGCGCGGCGAGCATCGCCGCATGCGCGTTGACGGCATGGCGCAGGTGGACGAGGCGCGGGCGGCCGGGCAGGCGCTTGGCGAACAGCTCGCGCGGAACGCGATCGAACGCCGCCACGATCGGATGCAGCGAGAGGCCTTTCAGCAGGTTCTTGGCCGCCCTCCACAACCGCAGGTGCGACGCCAGCGACGCGACGAGTATCGCCTGCAGCAGCACCCATCCGGACAGGAAGAAGGCATCGAACCGCACGCCCTCGATCGTCTGCACGTGGCCGATGACCCGGAGCGAGCGGACGCTCCGCCGCCTGTGGCATTCGGCACGTAATACGCGGTGCCCGCCACCAGGGCGACGACGAGCAGCGACAGAAATCCTTTCTCGCCGGGCATGGCCTCTCCTCGCCGCTGGGGGGTACTGAGGGAACGTGATGCTGAACGCGGGCGAACAGGGTGTCAAGCGCACCTGAAAGACGCTGTGCACCGATGAAACCGTTGGCGCCGGCGGTCCGTATCGGAAAGTGAATGGAGACGGAGATGACTGAATTTGACGGAAACCCGCAGAAGCGGCGCCTCGTGCGGCGCCCGGCGGAGGGGAAAATTGCGGGCGTCTGCGCGGGGCTTGCGGAATATTTCGACGCGGACGTCGCGCTGGTGCGCGCCGCGTGGGTGATCCTGTCGATCTGGCCCGGCGCGATCGTGCTCGGCGTGGTGGCCTATCTGGCGGCCTGGATTCTGATGCCGCGCGCCGAGGGAACGGCGGCGTCCAGCACACGCGCACGCCTGGTCCGCTCGAACACGGACAAGCGCATCGCCGGCGTGTGCGGCGGGCTTGCGGAGTACTTCAACCTCGACCCGACCATCGTCCGCGTTGCGTGGATCGTTGTTTCGGTCATCCCAGGGCTGATTGTGTTCGGCGCCATCGCGTATCTGATGGCCTGGTTCATCATCCCGCCGGCCCCGCTCGCGACCCTGCACACCTCACCCTCGACGGCGTAAGCGATACGATGGGCAGGAGCGGCGATGCCCATGCCCCACGTCCTCGCCACGCTGGTCGTCTTCCTGCACCTCGCGTTCGTGGTATTCGTTGTCATCGGCGGCGTGCTCGCGCTGCGGTGGCCGACGCTCGCGTTCGTTCACGTTCCAGCCGCCGCGTGGGCGATCTACGTCGAATGGGCAGGAGTGCTCTGCCCGCTGACGCCGCTCGAAAACTCGTTGAGAACGGCGGCCGGACTCGAGGCGTATGCCGGCGATTTCGTGGCCGAGTACGTGTTTCCGGCGCTGTATCCGAACGGTTTGACGCGAACCGCGCAGATGGTGATGGGTGCTGCCGTGCTGGCGTTCAATCTGATCGTCTACGTCGCGATCCTGAGCAGGCGCGGATCGACTGGAGTCGCGGAATGAACAGTCGCCACCTTGGACGCCACGGGCCAATCGTCTCGGCGATCGGCCTCGGCTGCATGGGCATGTCGGAGTTCTACGGCGCCGGCGACGATCAGGAATCGATCGCCACCATTCATCGCGCGCTCGATCTGGGCATCAATTTCCTCGACACGGCGGATATCTACGGACCCTTCACCAACGAGCGCCTCGTCGGCCGCGCGATCCGCGGACGGCGCGACGAGGTGATGCTGGCGACGAAGTTCGGCAACGTGCGCAACGAGGACGGCACGTGGGTCGGCATCAACGGCTCGCCGGAGTACGTGCGCGTCGCGTGTGACGCGTCGCTGCAGCGTCTCGGTGTCGACGTCATCGACGTGTACTATCAGCACCGCGTGGATACGACCGTGCCGATCGAGGAAACGGTCGGCGCGATGGCGGAACTGAAGGCGGCGGGCAAGATCCGTCATCTCGGTTTGTCGGAGGCGAGCATCGAGACCATCCGCCGCGCGCACGCCGTGCATCCCGTCACCGCGCTGCAGACGGAGTACTCGCTGTGGTCGCGTGATCCCGAAGACGGATTGCTGGATGTCTGTCGTGAGCTGGGAATCGGTTTCGTCGCCTACAGTCCGCTCGGCCGCGGGTTTCTGACGGGTCGCTACCAGCGCCTCGACGATCTCGCGGCCGACGACTGGCGTCGCAACAATCCGAGGTTTCAGGGCGAGAACTTCCAGAAGAATCTCGACATCGTCGCGCGCGTCACGCGCGTCGCTGAACGCAAGCACTGCACGCCCGCGCAGCTCGCGCTGGCGTGGCTGCTGGCGCAGGGCCACGACATCGTACCGATTCCAGGATCGAAGCGGCGCGAGCGGCTCGAGGAGAACGCCGCGGCCGCGGACATCCAGCTCACTCCGGACGATCGACGCGAGATTGATGCGCTGCTGCCGGCGGGCATTGCCGCGGGCACGCGTTACGCGGAAGGCGGGATGAAGACGATCAACCGCTGAAAT
>QHWQ01000202.1 GCA_003222635.1 Acidobacteriota bacterium
TGATATAGCAGGTCAGTTCGTCCCGCCTCTGACGTATTTCCTCAGCGCCATCCCGCCGGTCAGCGACCCGTAGATGTTCCCGTGCGCGTCGGCCGCAACGCCTTCCTGCGACCCGTCCGGACTGTCGGGAATGAACGCGGTGACCTTGCCGTCGCGAACGCTTCCGATCCGGATGCCCTTGGTGAAGCCGGGATTCGTCTTCTCGTCCGACTGGTGATCGGTCACGTAGAGCGTGTCGTTGCGATCGATGAAGATGCCGCTCGGCCGCCCGAACTGCTTCCACTCTTCGAGGAAACGACCATCCTGGTCGAAGATCTGGATTCGGTTGTTGCCGCGGTCGCCGACGAACAACCGTCCGCGGGAATCCATGGCGAGCGTGTGCGGCGTCTCGAAGTCGCCGGGCGCCGTTCCCTTCTTGCCCCACGTCTTGATGAACTTCCCGTCCTTCGAGAACTTCACCATGCGGGCGTTCGAGTCGCCGCCGTGGCCGTCGCCGACGAAGATGTCGCCGTTCGGCGCGACGAGGATGGCGGACGGCATGTTGAACGTGTCAGGGCCGTTGCCGGCCACGCCCGCCTTGCCGAGCGTCATCAGCAGCTTGCCGTCAGAGCTGAACTTGAACACCTGATGTCCTTTGCCGTTCCGCTTCGGATCCTTGCCATCCGGGCCCTCGCCATCGCTCACCCAGACGTTCCCCTCGCGGTCGATATGGATCCCATGCGGGCGAACGAACATGCCGGCGCCGAAACTCTTGACGACGTTGCCCGATTGATCGAACTTCAGAATCGGGGCGGCGCTCGATTCCGTACAGTAATTGCCGCCGCACCGTTCGAACACCCAGATGCTGCTGCCATCGCGATCGATGGTGATACCGGCCGTTGATCCAACCTTTCGGCCGTCAGGCATCTTGAAAAAATTCTCGATGGTCCGGTAGGGATTGGCCTGAGCGGAGATGTCGTACGCGAGCGCGAGCACCATCACGCCGGCCGCGAACGTCAATACAGTTCGTCGTGGGGACATGTCGTCCTCCCTTTCAGGTCCGCCAGTATATGCGCGTCCGCTGCGCCAGGATTGACGCTTTGGGAACCCCGCAGCCCAAGCCACCCAATCTGGCCGACCGCGTGACGCTGACCGGGTGCGTGCGATGGGCCGCGCCGGACGGTCGAGGATCCGTCTCGACGCAAGAGCTCAACACACTCAGCAGCTCGACATTCCTCCTCGCCAACGCGACGCGGGTGGCTCGCGTTCCGCCCGGCACGGGCACGTCGGACGTCGCGAAAAAATCGGCGAGTCAGACATACCGGCTCTCGGCGGTCAACAGCGCGCTCGTCCCGTTTGCCGGTGCACGAGTCGAGATTTCAGGCGAAATCGACGACCGTCCACCTCGTGACGGAGCGGCGGCGCCGATGCTCAACGTCGGATTCGTGCAGAGAGTGGGCCAGACGCCATGCCCCTGAAAGGCGCATAATCGCCACGAGACCTGACGTCTTGAAGGCCAGTTTTCTGCGGAGGCCTTCGAGACGTCACGCCCCGCCGGAGGCGGGGCAAAGAAATACTGTCACCAGCGAGGCGAGCTCCGTATAGTGGAAGCGCAGCCTCGCTGGTCGAGGAGTGTGCGTATGCTGCGCTACGGATGGATCCTTCTGGTTCTCATCGTGGTGGGCGTGCTGATCGCCACCGGGACGACAAAGGCGCAGGATGCGGCCGGCACTCCGGTCACATTCTCCAAGGACGTCCTTCCTATCCTGCAGAAGAATTGTCAGACGTGTCATCGGCCGGGCCAGATCGCGCCGATGTCGCTGCTGACCTACGAACAGGCCCGGCCGTGGGCGCGCGCGATGAAATTGCGAGTCATCGCCCGCGAGATGCCGCCGTGGTTCGCCGATCCGCAGCACGGATCCTTTGCCAACGATCGGTCGCTCGAGCAGACCGACATCGACACGATCACGAAGTGGGTGGACGCCGGCGCGCCTGAAGGCGATCCGAAGGATGCACCGCCTCCAGTTGAATGGGCCGCGGATGGCTGGCAGCTGACGCCCGACGTCATCGTCAGAGGACCCGAGTTCCGCGTGCCCGCGCGTCCGCCGAAGAACGTCATCGAGTGGGCCACCGCGATCATTCCCAGCGGATTCACGAAGGACACGTGGATTACCTCGCTCGAGATCAAACCGAGCGATCTGACGGTCACGCATCACATCTGCGCGACGTTCGTGCCCCATCGCGACAACGTCAAGTACTACGAGTGGAACTGGAACGAGTCGCCCCGCGACGAAGAGGGTGTCGCGACGGATGCGGGGGCGACGCCGTTCGGCGCCGCCAGTGGCGTCGATGCACAGGCGGTCGGCGCCGCGTCAGGCATCGGGGGCGGGATCAGCTGCTACGTTCCGGGCGTGCAGGCCGACGACTTCCGCAAGGTCAACGCGGCCAGGCTGATTCCCGCCAACACCGACATCCAATTCGCGGTCCACTACACGCCGATCGGCCAGGAAGTCATCGATCGCCCGCTGATTGGCTTCACGGTGGCCGACAAGCCGGCCGAAATGCAGTGGGTGTCGTACGCGATTTCCGGAGCGAGCTCGGACTTCGCGATTCCTCCGCAGGATCCGAACTACAAGAGTCCGCCGGCCGACGCCGAGTTCACGACGGACGTCTGGCTCGTGCAGATGATGCCGCACATGCACCTGCGCGGGAAGGACATGACGTATCACCTGATTTATCCGGACGGCCGGGACGAGATCATCCTGAACGTGCCGAAGTACGACTTCAACTGGCAGCTCGTCTACAACCCGATGAAGCCGATCTTCGCGCCCAAGGGCACGAGGCTCCACGTCGACGCGCATTTCAACAACTCGTCCGCGAACAAGTTCAACCCGGATCCCAACCGCACGGTGTATCGCGGGCGCATGACGTGGGAAGAGATGATGAGTCCGTTCTTCTCGATCATCACGGACACGAAGACGGATCCGAAGACGATTCTCAAGCTGCGCGGGCAGACACGTATCGACAACGGCGCGTAGAGTCGCGCCGCTGCCTCAGGCCCGCCGCAGCGCCGCCACGACTCGCGGTGGCGTCATGGGCTGCTCGCGAAGTCGCACGCCGGTTGCATCGAAGAACGCATTCGCGATCGCGGCGGCCGCAGCCGCGATGCATTCTTCACCCACGCCGGTCGACGGCTGATCCTGCCGCTTGACGACGACCGGAAAGACCTCGGGCGCTTCGCTGCACCGGAGGATCGGATAGCTGACCCAGTCCACGCTGGTGACGTTGGTGCGCGAGAAGGTGACCTCTTCCTTCAGCATCCGGCTCGCGGCCTGCACCAGCATGCCGGTGATCTGGTTTTCGACGAATCCGGGGTTGACGATCTGGCCGGCTTCGATCGCGCCGTACATGCGCTTGGCCACGATCACGCCGGTGTCCCTGTCGACCTCGATCTCCGCGACGGCGGCGCCGTACGACGACAGGTGGGTTCCGACCGCGATGCCCCGTCCCTTCACGACGCGCGCCTTCGAGAGATTCGCCGCCGCTTTCCTCGGGCTCCACTTCGCGGCCTCGGCGGCCGCATTCAACACGGCAAGCCAGCGGTCGCCGTTCATGTTCTGCCGGCGGAACACGTACGGATCCATGTTGGCGAGGTACGCCAATTCATCGATCACCTGTTCGGCGCCGAAGGCAATGGCGAGATCCAGCGGTGACCGCAGCGGCGCCCCCTTGAAATAGCCCTGCAGGCCCGGCACGCGGTGGTTCACGATGCGCCAGTTCGGAAGGGCGTACATCTCCCCGGTGTTGGTCGGCGTGAGCGACTGCGCGCGGCCATCCTGCCCCTCGCTCGCCGGTCGTCCCGCCGCGAGCTGCGCGGTCGTGTCCGTCACGCTCCACGTGTGCTGCCACCCGTGGTATTGGTAGGCGACGAGCTTGCCGTTCGCATCGGCGGCGATCTTCACGTCGGCGGTGTGCGCCGGTCCGAAGTTGTCCCAGCCATGTTCGTCCCATCGCATGAACTGCACGCGGACCGGAGCGCCGGTCTCCTGCGACATGACAGCCGCCGCCTGCGCCACGTCGTCGTAGCAACTGCGGCCGAAGGTCCCGGATCCCTCGTAGTAGCGGACCGTGATGTTTCCTTCGGGCATCTCCAACACATCGGCGATCTTTGCGCGCGTCGCATAGGGGCCCTGCGTCGAGCACATGACGACCGCCGAATCGGTCTTGACGTCCGCGATGGCGCAGTTGGGTCCGAAACCCGCGTGAATCTGGTAGGGCGAGTCGAACCTGTGAGACACGACGTGGCGCGCGGACGCGAACGCGGCGTCGACGCCGCCGCGATCCATCACGACGGAGTCGATCGTCTTCGCGGCGCGCATCCGCTCGAAGAGAGCAGCGGGTGTTTCCGGCAGACTCGCCGGCTGATCCCACGTCACGCGGAGCCGCTGCGCGGCGCGAACCGCATCCCACTCCTCGCTCGCAACGACGCCCACGAAATCGCGACGCCGCACCACGCGGGCACCGGGAATGTCGCGGATTGAGCCGGCGTCCAGGCTCAGGACGCGTGCACCGTCTCCGTACGCGCCCTGACCGCGCGGGCGCACCACGCGGCCGTGCAGCATGCCGGGGACGCGCACGTGCTGCATGTACACGTACTTGCCGCTCGCCTTCGCCGGGATGTCGTTGCGCGGGACGCTCGCTCCCACGATCGTGTGATTGCGGTAATCCTTGACGGGTGCCTTGCCGGTATAGGGCACGTCGAATCGGCGGTCGCCGATCAACGCCCCATAGGTGACCGACTGCCCGGGACTGCCGGCGACGGACACCACTCCGCGGCTGACGGTGAGGCGCTCGACCGGCGCGCCGAGTTGCTGCGAGGCGCGGGCCAGCAATGCCTGACGTGCATCCGCCGCTGCGAGGCGGATGCGCGGTCCTCCTCGATTGATCGACGCGCTGAAGATCGTCGCGGTGTTGTCGGCGTGAATCGCGATCCAGGTATCGAGCTGTTCCGGATCCGGTGTAAATGGACCCGCAATCGCACCGCCGGGCGGCTGTTGCGCATCGGCTCGAGGTGCGAAGGTGAGCCCGACCAGCAGCGCGCCGCCTGCCTTGAGAAAGTCGCGCCTGGGAAACGTGGTTGCGGGAAAGTCGCTGCTCATCGCCCGCCTCCCGCGATCGCGCGCGAAGCGCGCTGGATCGCTTTGATCATGCGGGGATACGTACCGCACCGGCACAGATGGCCGTTCATCGCCGTGCGAATCTGTTCGACGCTCGGCTGCGGGTTCTTCGAAAGCAGTTCCGCCCCTTTGATGATCTGCCCGTTGTAGCAGTAGCCGCACTGCAGGGCCTGTTCATCGATCACCGCCTGCTGCAGCGGATGCAGTTCCGGAGCGCTCGCGAGCTTCTTCTGTTGAGCGTATAAGGCGGGCAACCCTTCGAGCGTCGTCACGGATTTGCCGGCGACCGCTGAGAGAGGTGTGACGCAAGACCGTATCTCGACTCCGTCCAGGAGCACCGAGCACGAGCCGCATTGCGCCAGCCCGCATCCGAATCGTGGTCCCTGCAGCTCGAGATTGTTCGAAAGAATATAGAGGAGCGGCGTGTCCGGCGCCGCATCGACGTCCTGCATGCGCTGATTGACGATGAGTCTCGTTGCCACAGCAGCCCTCCGCCGCCGCGCGCTCGCGATTCGTCCGTGGCGCCAGCGCCGCCAATCCTACACCCGATGTACCGCTCGCGGATAACGGTCCGCATCACCCGGATCTCCGCATCGCCCACGTCCAGAAGAGGCCGGCGATCGTGATTGCGTCGGTGATCGATCCGTCGCGCGCCATCGAGATGGCGCGCTCGAGCGGCACGCGCTGTGTCTGCAGGACCTCTTCCGGGTCTGGCCTCGCAACACCGGGTGCAAGATCCGTTGCCAGGTAGATGTAGCAGACTTCGTCGACGAAGCAATTGGAGGTGTGGACGCGACCGAGGAGCGTCCACGTGCCGGCCCGGATGCCGGTCTCCTCGTGCAGCTCCCGCCTCGCGATCTCGATCGGATCGACGTCGAACGCGCCTCCGCCTTCGGGAATCTCCCATGAGTATTCGTTGACGGCGTAACGGAACTGGCCGACAAGCGTCACCGACTCATCGGGCCACACGGCGACGATGCCGGTTGCGACGCGCTCGGCCCGGACCACGCTGTACGTGCCGCGCTGACCGTCGGGCCGGATGACATCGTCTTCCCGCACGCTGAACCATCTGGTGACGTACTTCACCGACGACGCAAGCGTCTGCCACGGATTGCCCAACGAGCTCACGTCACGCTCCTTGTTCACAATTCTGTTCCCAGGCAGAAGATCGCGACCCTTGCACGGAATCCCCGCACCTGAAGATATCGCGGCGAGTGTTGATGCGAGAATCGGATTCCTTCACCAGGGGAGAAAGCCATGCGTGTGATCGCACCTGCCCGATGGGTCGTCGTTGTGCTCCTGTTGCTGATGTGGCGGGCTCCGGCGGCCCGGGCGCAGGTGGCGAACGCCGAGCGGATCGATCCCGCGGTGCTCACCGCCTTCGCGCGGGCAGGAGAAGCGAGCTATCTGGTCTTGCTGCGTGAGGCTGCGGATGTGAGCGCCGCCACGGCGATGACGGATCGCCTCGAGCGTGGCCGGTTCGTCTACTCGCGGCTGCAACAGGTTGCCGAGAGCTCGCAGGCATCGATTCGCACATTTCTCCGCGCAGAGCAGCAGGCGGGCCGTGTCCGTCAGATGCGTCCCTACTTCATCATCAATGCCATTGCCGTGCGCTCGACGAGGAGCGTGGCGCTGGCGCTCGCGGCCTTTCCCGAGGTCGATCGCATCATTGTCCCGCCGGAGGCAACGATTCCAGCGCCGCAACCGGCGTCCGACGCGGCAACGCCGCAGGCGATCGAGTGGAACCTGACTCAGATCGGTGCGCCTACGCTCTGGGCCAACGGTATCAAAGGCCAGGGCATCGTCGTCGCCAACATCGACACCGGTGTGCAATTCGATCATCCCGCGCTCGTGACGCAGTACCGCGGCAACCTCGGCGGCGGTGTGTTCGATCACAACTACAACTGGTGGGATGCGTCGGGACCACTCGGCGGTCCCGGCGCTCTCGTGCCGATCGATGACCAGGGACACGGCACCCACACGATGGGCACCATGGTCGGCAACGATGGAGGCGCCAACCAGATAGGCGTCGCCCCTTCGGCCAGGTGGATGGCCTGCAAGGCGTGCTCGACATTGTCGTGTTCCTTCATCGGACTGCTGGAGTGCGGTCAATTCGTTCTCGCGCCATGGAATCTGGCGGAACAGAATCCGAATCCGGATCTGCGGCCGCACGTGGTCAACAACTCCTGGGGGTTCGCGTTCGGCGGCATTGGCCTCTATCGCACGGTCGTCCAGAATTGGAGGGCTGCCGGCATCTTTCCGGCGTTCTCCGCGGGGAACGCCGGCCCGGGCTGTAACACCACGGCATCGCCGGGCGACTACCCGGAAGCGTTTGCCACAGGTGCGACCGATCGTTCTGACGCCATTGCCGACTTCAGCAGCCGCGGCCCATCCGCCTTCTCGGGAATCGTCAAACCGGATGCGTCGGCGCCCGGCGTGGCGGTTCGCTCGAGCGTGCCGACCAACAGCTATGCGACATTCTCCGGAACGTCGATGGCCTCGCCGCACACCGCCGGTCTCGTGGCGCTGCTGTGGTCGTTCTATCCGGGGCTGGTGCGCGACGTCGACAACACGGAGAAGAAGCTGCGGCCGGCGGCGTCGATTCTCAACACGTCACAGGCGTGCGGCGGCAACGGGCCCACGACGCATCCGAACAACGTGTTCGGGTGGGGCCGGCACGATGCCGTTCCCGGCATCGCGCTCATCAACATCTATGCGGACAAGTCGGTGTACAGCACGGGCGAGATCGCCAGCATTCGCGTGTCGCTCGTCAGTCCGCTTACGACCGGCTGGAGCCTCGATCTCCATCTGGGAGTCATCTTCCCGGGCGGATCGACGTTGAGCACGACGCCGATCACCATCGCGCCGCTGACCGAGGTGTTCGACATCCCGGTCGGCAACTTCACATGGAGCACCGAACCAGCCGGCGAATACACCTGGTTCGTCATCCTGACGGAGCATGGCGCCGACGTGAACGATCCGGCCACCCACCTGAGTGGTGATGTGGCGCGCGTGACGAAGAATTAATTGCAGGTCGCAACTGCGACCTGGCCGATGACAACCGACTGGGAAAGGTAGCCGAACAACGTCATCGTCAACGTGTCCACGACTCCGTCCGTGACATCCACTCGGAACGGTCCCACGGGTCCGCCATTGACGGTTCCCTCACCAATAATGGTCGCCAGCTTGCCGGCGATGATGAGGCTGCTGATCGTGGTCGATTGGAATCGGGTGCCAGTGCCAAAGTAGCCGGTGTAGATGACCTCTCCTCGAGGCATCGGGCTCGAGGGGTCTTGTCGGACGTCTATACTGAAAGTCGCGAGTCCCTGGATCGGCTGGAGCCCCAGGCCTGTGACCTGACCGCAGCCTGGCGTAGATGGCGGCGGGACCCACGCCTTGTGGGCAAACACGGCCGGTTCACCAGGCTCCTTGAAAGCATCGCCATCGAAGTCTGCGTGCGCGATGATCAGGTCCACCCAGGGCAGCGTTGCTGAGTAACAGAAGAGCGCGTTGCCATTCGGACCTGTCCTGACGGACTCGGTGGGCCGGCTCCGGTAGCTGTTCACGCTGAAGCGGACGATCACGCCGGGGATCGGAATGCCGAATGGATCGCGCAACGTGGCGGTCACGCAGTGCAGCTGGTCGACGCGATTGATGGCGGTCTGGGGAACCAGCGTCAGCGTCGCTGAGACGCCAATGGCCGCGATCTTCGCGACGAACGCGTCCGCAGGATAACTGAACGTCCTGTCGAAGGCACCCTCCGTCGTCGGGAAATTGAAGGAGGAGGTGGTGCCCGTCACATAGACGTTACCGCTTGCGTCAAGGGCCAGGGCCGTGCCCCACTCATCACCGCTCCCGCCCAGGAAGGTCGAATACGTCAGTGCGCCCGTCGCGTCGACCTTCGTCACAAAGACATCAGCACCGCCACTCCAGATCCTGTCGACGGCCCCCGCGGTCGTCGGAAAGTTCCACGAGAAGGTACGGCCCGTCACATAGGCACTGCCGCTCGCGTCGATTTCGATGGCGAGTGCGTGGTCGTCGCGGATCCCACCGAGATACGTTGAATACACCACCGCGGCGCCCGCTGCGTCGAGCTTCGTCAGAAAGACGTCGTCACCCCCGTTCGCAGTCGTGTCGAATGCACCGGCGGTCGTCGGGAAGTCGTCAGAGTGGGTGATGCCCGTCACATAGGCGCGTCCGCTCGCGTCGACTGCGATGCTCGTCCCTCCCTCGGACTCGCGACCACCCAGAAAAGTCGAATACAGCAGCACCGCGCCCGCCGGATCCAGCTTCGTGACAAACGCATCACCGGAAGTACTCGCGGCCGTGTCGAACGCGCCGACGGTTATCGGGAAATCCAGAGAACGTGTGGAACCAGTCACATACGCGCTGCCGTTCGCATCGATCGCGATGCCGGAAGCGGAATCGAAATCGCTGCCGCCAAGATACGTCGAATACACCAGCGCCGCGCCGGCCGCGTCCAGCTTCGTCACGAACGCGTCCCTGTAGCCATTGGACAACGGGTCGAAGGCACCGATGGTCGTCGGGAAGTAATCGCCTGCGGATCCCGTCACGTACGCGTTGCCGCCGCCATCAACGGCAATGTCCTCTGCGTCCGCATCACTTCCCAGATACGTCGAATACACCAGCGCCGCGCCCGCCGGGTCGAGCTTCGTAACAAATGCGCCAGGGCGGTAAAAGTACGGGGCAAACGCCCCGAGGGTCGTCGGGAAGTCTGCCGATGATGTGTTGCCCGTCACGTAGGCGCTGCCCACCGCATCGACCGCAATGCCGTTACCGTAGTCTTGATCGCTTCCTCCGAGATACGTGGAATAGACCAGCGCGGAGCCCGTTGCATCGAGCTTCGTCACGAAGGCATCCAGGAAGGCCGTTCTGTTCGTCTTGAACGCGCCGATTGTCGTCGGGAAGTCGATCGAGATGGTGGTCCCCGTTACATACGCGCTGCCGTCCGCGTCCACCGCGATCTGGCCGCCGGTGTCACCATGCAGGCCGGACAGAAAATCACCACCCAGATAGGTCGAATAGACTGGTGCCGTTCCCGCGATATTCATCTTCGTGACGAATGCGTTCTGTCCGCGGACCGACGTGTCGAAGGCTCCGATTGTGGTTGGAAAGTCTTTCGAACACGTAGTCCCAGTTACATACGCGCTGCCACCTGCATCGACCGCGACGGCCTGCCCGTTGTCGTCGCAGCCGCCCCCCAGATACGTGGAATACACCAGCGCTGCACCTGCCGCGTCGAGCTTCGTAATAAATACGTCACGACTACCATTCACGCTCGCGTCGAACGCGCCGGGAGTCGTCGGAAAATTGGCTGAGGAGGTGAAGCCCGTCAGATACGCGCGACCGCTCTCGTCCAATGCAATGCCGGTCCCCGCATCGTCGCCATCGCCGCCGACGTAGGTCGAATACCGCAGCGCT
>QHWQ01000312.1:0-32477 GCA_003222635.1 Acidobacteriota bacterium
GCTACGAGGCAGGCAACCGCAGCCTGAACAAGCAGTACACGATCAAGTCGACCAACATCTTCAGCGGTCACCAGGTCAAGTACGGCTTCGAGTGGAACGATGCGGTGTACTCGCAGTTGAACCAGATCACGGGCCCGACGTTCAAGGCCGCCGACGGGCGGCAGACGGCGACCGGCGCGCGCATCGACATCGTCCCGGCGCCGGAGATCGCGCAGGGGCGCGTCTACCGCGTGACGCGCGCGAACTTCAATACCGCGCGGACGACGCCGCAGACGTACTGGGACTTCTTCGCGCAGGACTCGTGGCAGGTCGGGAACAAGCTGACCGTCAATCCGGGCCTCCGCTACGAGCAGGAGAAGATGAGCGGCACGATCATCCAGGACTGGACGCTGAAGAACAACTGGGCGCCGCGCATCGGCGTCACCTATGACGCATCGGGCGACGGCCGCACGAAGGTCTATGCGAACTACGGCCGCTTCTACGCGCGCATCCCGAACGACCTCGCGGCGCGCGCGCTGTCAGCCGACGATGGATTCACCCGTGGTGACTACTTCGATGCTGGACTCACGCAGCTTGTTCCAGAAGGCGTGGCGGCCGCCGGCGTGACGCGTCATTTCATCCTCGCCGGTGTCGGCGCGGACACAATCGACACGAAGGCGAAGCTGACCTACACCAATGAGATCCTCTTCGGCGTCGACCGCGAAATCGCCGCCAACACCACGTTCGGCGTGCGGTACGTGTTCCGCAACATGCCGCAGGTGCTCGAGGACATCGCGGATTGCCCGATGGTGGCGTACGAGCTTCCGCAAACGGCCAATATCTGCGGCAGCGTCGAGTACATCCTCACCAACCCGAAGGCGTCGATTCCGGTTCACCCCGGCACCGAGTTCCTCGGTGCGCATTTCGACGACCCGGTGCACAAGTACAACTCGCTGGAGTTCACGCTGAACCGCCGCATGACGAACTGGTCGGCAATAGCGTCGTATCGCTGGTCGCGGCTGCGCGGGAACTTCGAAGGGTTCTACCGTGACGACAACGGGCAGTCGGACCCGGGCATCTCGTCGCTCTACGACTTCCCGACCAACGATCCGAGTTACGCGCCGTTCTACGCCGCGTCACAGTCGGGCGACATCCGCTTCCTCGGCGACAAGAACGGCATCCTGCCGCTCGATCGTCCGCATCAGATCAAGTTCTATGCGAACCGCACCTGGGGCGGGTTCAACGTCGGCACGGGCGTGAACCTCTCGTCCGGCAAGCCGCTCACAGGGATGGCTGCCAACCCGAACTATGGCAGCAACGGTGAAATCCCCGTCACGGCGCGCGGAGCCGGCATCCAGACGATCGACGGCTTCAAGAAGCGGACGCCGTTCGAGAGCCAGGTGGATCTGCAGGCGGCCTACTCGCTCGGGGCAGTCGGTGGGCGTCGAGCGACGCTGCTCGCGGACATCTTCAACCTCTTCAACGAGCGCCGCGTGCTCAATTACAACCAGAACACGCAGTTGTCCAACGGACCGACGGATCCGGACTTCGGCAAGCCGATCAGCACGATCCTCGGGGGCAACCCGCCGCAATTCCAGGTGCCGATCAGCGTTCGCGTCGGCGTCCGGTACGAGTTCTAAACCGGAAACCTGTCGCTGTAAGATGGGGGGCCACTTCGGTGGTCCCCCTTTTTTTTTGGTTTCCTGGAGGCGCCATGGCCGTCCGACTCGCCGCACGCGTCGCGCTTCTCGTCCTGACCTTCAGCTCCTCCCTGTTCGCGCAGGGCCTCGCCGACGATCAGACCCGCCGGCAGGCGCTGGACCTGTATCGCATGGGGCAGGAATACATGGCCGCGGAGCGGTTCGAGCTCGCGGCGCAGTCCTACATGGCGGCGATCGACAAGGATCCCCTCCTGAGCGTCGCCCGCTATCAGCTTGGCCAGGCTTACATGAACCTGAAGCGCTACGGCAGCGCGATCCAGGCCTACAAAGGGTGTCTGGATGCGATGGCGCGCCTGCACGCCCTGGAAGAGTCGAGCAAGTTCCAGGTGGACAAGATGCGCGAGGAAGAGATCCGCGAGCTCCGCGTCGAGATCAACCAGGTGAAAGGCGTGAGCTCGCTCAAGCGCGAGGTGCTCGAGCAGCGGCTGCACGCGCTCGAATCGCAGCGCGCCGACTACCGCGCCGAGTTTCATCCGCCGGCGTTCGTCCTGCTCGCGCTCGGCAGCGCCTACTTCCGCAACGGCGAGCTGGCCCCCGCCGAGGAGCAGTGGGAAGCCGCGGTCATCGCCGATCCGAAGTACGGCGAGGCGCACAATAACCTCGCCGTCATCTACATGATGACGAAGCGGAAGAAAGAGGCGGAGGAGGCGGTGAAGGCCGCGGAGAAATCCGGCTTCCGCGTCAACCCGCAGCTCAAGTCCGACATCCAGTCGATGCCGAAGGAATCTTCGTAGGTTGATCCGACAGGGCTACACTACACGCGAATCGAGCGTCGTTGCGGCGTACGTGTTCGGATCCGTCGCACGTGGAACGGCGACGTCGTTGAGCGATGTCGACGTCGCGCTGCTGCTCACGCCTGGAGCCGCCTCAGCTGATGTCTGCGGGCGCGTCGTCGATGAACTGTCCCGCCAACTCGGCACCGACCGAGTCGAGGTTGTGTCGCTGGACGAGGCGCCGCCGCCATTGGCCTTCCGCGTGATCCGCGAAGGCCGGCTGATCGTCTGCCGCGATGCGGCGCGCCTCGAGCGCTTCATCGCGGATACCGTATTGCAGTACCTGGATTTTCAGCCGCTGCGGGATCGTGCCTTCGAAGTCCTGCGTAGCAGGATACTCCGCGCAGCCGATGGTCGCTGACGTCGAAGTCGTGCGCGACCGCGAAGCGCGCATCCGAGCTTACCTGGCTGACCTCAAGACGCTATCTGCGATTCCCGAGGACGCATTCCTGCAGAACCGTGAGCGCCAATACGCGGTGCTGCACGCAGTGCAGCTGGCCATCGAGGCGTCGGTCGATATTGCGACCCAGATCTGCGCCGCCGACGATCTCGGGATCCCCGCCTCCTATGCAGAAGCCTTCGATCTGCTCGAGACGCATCGCGTCGTGGATGTAGGCCTGGCCACGGATATGCGGGCCATGGCGCGGTTTCGCAATCGTATTGTTCACTTTTACGGCGCTGTTGATGCGGTACCTCGCACCACGCCCATGAGCCCAATCTTGGGATTTGGATCTTGGGATTTGGGATTTGGGATTTACTCTGTGTCGATCTGCGCGCGCTGCAGCTTGCCGCTGAAGTCCACGTAGATCGACTTCCACTCCGAGAACACGTCGAGCGCCGCGATGCCCGCCTCGCGGTGGCCGTTGCCGGTCGCTTTCGTGCCGCCGAAGGGGAGGTGCACCTCGGCGCCGATGGTCGGCGCGTTCACGTAGAAGATGCCGGTGTACAGATCCCGCATCGCCGTGAACGCCTTGTTGATGTCGCGCGTGTAGATCGACGCGGACAGCCCGTAGGCCACGTCATTGCCGATGGCGATCGCCTCGTCGAGCGATCGGCAGCGCATCACCGACACGACCGGGCCGAAGATCTCCTCGCGCGCGATCCGCATCGAGGGGCTGACCTCCGCGAAGATCGTCGGCTCGTGAAACCAGCCGCGCGCGTAGGCGCCGCCGGTCAGCCGCTTGCCGCCGACGACCACCTTCGCGCCCTCCTCCTTGCCGATCTCGACGTACTTCATCACGGTCTGCAGCTGTGACTCGCTGATCGACGGCCCCATCTGCACTCGATCGTCCGCGCCGTCGCCGACGCGCAGCGCCCGCACACGGCGCGAGAACTCGCTGAGGAACTCGTCGTACACCCGCTCGTGCACGACCACGCGGCTCGCCGCCGTGCAGCGCTGCCCCGTCGTTCCGAAGCCGCCCCACACGCATCCTTCGACCGCGAGCTCCAGCTGCGCATCGTCCATGATCATGACGATGTTCTTGCCGCCCATTTCGAGGTGGACTTTCTTGAACGTCGGCGCGGCGTTCTGATTGACGATGCGGCCGACCGTCGTCGATCCCGTGAAGGACACGACCTTCACCGCATCGTGTTTGCAGAGGATTTCTCCGACCTCGGGACCGCCGGTCACCATGTTCACCACGCCCGCGGGAACGCCGGCTTCCTCGAGCACCTTGACGAAGTTGATGGCGGAGAGCGGCGTCAATGACGAGGGCTTGAAGACGACGGTGTTGCCGCAGACGAGCGCGGGAATGATCTTCCACGACGGGATCGCCATCGGAAAGTTCCACGGCGTGATGATGCCGCAGACGCCGAGCGGCTGGCGCACCGACATGGCGAACTTGTCGCGCAGCTCCGACGGGACGGTCTGGCCGTAGAGGCGCCGACCTTCGCCCGCCATGAAGAACGTCATGTCGATCGCTTCCTGGACGTCGCCGCGCGTTTCCTCGAGCACCTTGCCCATCTCGCGCGTCATGTCGCGCGCGAACGTCTCCTTGCGCTCGGCGATGAGCTGTGCGGCGCGAAACAGCAGCTCCGCGCGCTTCGGCGCGGGCACGAGACGCCAGGTCGCATAGGCGCGTTCGGCTGCCGCAATCGCGCGCCCGGCATCCTCCGGCGAGGACTCCAGACGCATCATGGGGACTGTGCCGCAAGGCGATCAGACGTGCAATGCCAAAACTGACGCGCAGCTGACCCACTGCGGCACGCGGGGGCCAACATCAGGGGAACAAACGGTTTACAGCTCGTGCGTAGCGATTTCCCATCGTCCAGGCGAGGACAGCTACCTGAGAAATTGCCGGAATCTGCTCATAGATGCCGAGAAAGAAGGTGAACCGTGCGTGGCACGAATCCTGAATTATGACGAGGACAGAAGGGCGGGTTACTCAGATGGCTGACACGAACCAGATCGCCGCCACGCCGGTTCAGAAAGTGGTGGTCGTCAACGGCAATACCGAAGTGCTCGGGATGCTCGAGACAGTGCTGGACGCCGGCCGCTACGACATGGTGTTTGTGGAGTCGAGTGACCGCGCCTATTCGCAGATCAAGAAGGTCGTGCCGAACCTCGTGATTCTCTGCACGCGCATCGAGGAGCTCGAAGGCTTCCAGCTGCTGACGATGCTGAAGCTCGATGCGGAGACGAAAGACATCCCAATCCTGACCTACACGACCGAGTACGAAGGACAGGATTTCGACTCCGCGATCTCGCAGCTCGCCGACGACGAGGAGGACTTCCTGCCGCCGCAGCGGCCCGCCCTGCGGATGAACTGATGCTATAGTGCCGCCCGGATGGGTTCCGAGTCAGACAAACGCGACACCGAGCGCGTGCTGATTCTCGGCGATCTCCAGGGCGAAATCATGGTGTTCGAGCCGCTGCAGATCAAGGAGATCAGCCGCGGCGGCGCCTCCGTCGAAACGCGCTTCCCGCTCGCGCTCAACTCTCTTCACGAATTGCGCCTCACACTCGGCAACAGGTCCGTCGTGCTGAAGGGACGTGTCGCGCATTCGCGCATCTCGGACGTCGATCAGGAAATCGTCACCTACCGGACCGGTATCGAGTTCGTCGAGCCGTCCGATCGCGTGCGCGCGGTCATCGCCGAATTTCTGGAAACGCTGAAGGCCCACCGCAGTGGGGTGTAGGGCGGCCCTTTACGGGCCGCCACATCATCGCGCCTTCAAGTACTCGAGATAGTCACCGGAGGGAATGCGCTGCGCGCCGCCGAGCGGCGCGTTGTAGAAATACGCCCACGCATCCACGAGGCTCCCATCATTCATCGTGACCGGCGTGACGGCGCGGGTATACAGGCTCGTGTCGGGCTCCTTCGAGCTGTAGCCTTCGATGTCGTCCAGCACGTCGAGCACGGCCGACGAGTCGGTCATCTCGTAGACCTCGCCGCGCACGCGCGCGCTCTCATGTGCGGCGGGCACCGCCGCCGGGTAGATGCCGAGGTCGAAGAGGGCGGCGCCGATGGTGCCGGAGCCTTTGAAGACGAGATGGGAGTCGATGCGACGCCGTCCGGGGCGGTTGAACGGCGTCATCAGCGTGCCGTAGAAGAAGATCAGCGACGGCGTACGGCGCCCCCCTGGCTCAACGAGTCGAGGACGGCGGGTGTCAGCTCGAAGTAGAGGGACACGGACTTGCCCTGCGCGTTCAACATCACCGAGTCGAGCATCCCCTTGTAGCCGGGATCGCGGGAGCCCTGCAGCCGCGCGAGCGACAGGAACCCCTGCACCACGTCGCGCAGGTCGCGCGCGGACTGCTCGTCCTGCGCTTCCGCGCGCACGCGGCCATGCAGGCCGCTGTCGATGCGGCCGCTCGCGGCGAGCCAGTTGATCGGCGGCAGCTGATTGACGATGCCGCCCGGCAGCGGCGAGCGCCCGGCGACGGAATCGAACTTCGCCACGCTCCACGCGGTGCCCTCGTCGACATCGTTGACGAGCGCCATGAACTCGGTGTTGGCGCCGATGCCCTGCGCGGCGCCTGCCTTCGCGTCGAGCGCGGCGCGAACACTGTCGCCCGCGCCGAAGAGCAGCAGGCCAGGTCCGGCAAAGGTGAGCGCGGCATCGTTCGCGTCGTTCTTGATCGCGACCACGCGTTTGCCGCGGTACTGATCCACCTGCGCCCCCTGCTGGCGCATCAAGCCCTCGATGCGAACGGCATCGAAGCGGCCGTGGGCGATGAGCAGCGCGCGGTCGGAAGGCGTCGGCACCGAAATGCGGCCCGTCGACGCGATGAGCACCGAATCCACGTCGCGCTCGAAGTTGATGCCGGTGCGCGCTTCGAATCCGTCGGCCGCCGCGTTGTTATCCGCATCGAGCTGACGCAACCGGTCGCGGAACGGAGAGTTCATCACCTGGCGCACGTCGGCGTAGGCCACCATCTGCGCGTTGCCCGGGACGTAGGCAATGTCGTCGGGAGTCGTCGAGCCGGCCACGGCGCCCCCGGCCCAGGCGACCAGCCCGGTCGCGAGCACGGCGGTCAGCACGCCTGCGGATGCCAGCAGGAAAATTCTGGTGCGTTTCGCCATCTGAAGGGCTCCTCGTCCCTGGAGCATTATACGAGGGGGGTCTGTGTAGGGTTTCGGCGCAAGACAGTCATTGCTCCAGCACGTATTCGCGCCGCTCGATCGTCTGCATCGCCAGAAATAACGCGATGATGGCGACCGCCAGCAGCGTTGCGACGCCCGGCACAGTCGGCTGCAGATAGTAGGCAATCGTCAGCCGGCGCACATAACCGGGAAGCACCAGCGCCACCGATTCCCACCCGAACACGAAGATCAGTCCGCCGACGAGCGGACGCTTGAACGACACGCCAGCCCAGAGAAACAGCGCGCCATACGTGGCGAGGCCGAGCGCCATCACGCCAAGATCGCGGAGAACCGTGCCAAAAAGCGGCCCTATGCTGGCGAAGGGGACCATGATCACGAACACCAGCGCAGCCGACGGCAGGACCACTGCCACGACACAGACGAGGTAGGCGAGATACTTCCCGAGCACGATCGCGCCTCGCGCCATCGGCCGCACGAAGAGATACGTGATCGTTTTCTCCTCGATCTCTTCCGCGATGAGCGAGGTGCCGTAGAAGACGCCCAGCGCCGGCACGATGAACCGCAGGTAGAGGAGGGAGACCGCCGTGCCGAACATCGCCTCGCTGTCGATGCGGCTGCCGTTGACGACCAGCACGGCGCTCCCGCCGGCGAGGGTGAGCCGCGCGACCACCGCCAGCAGAATCGGCGCGCCGGCGGCGAGCCCCATGAACACCGCCCGGCGGCCCCACAGCATCTCGCCCAGCGCGAGCTCGAACATCCGCCGCGCGGGCCCCAGCAGCGGTCCGCTCATGGCTTCACCAGATACGTGAAGACCGCCTGCAGGTTGTCATCGGGCGAGGTGACCTCCTCGATGAGCCCCGCTTCGCCCGACGCCGCGATCTCGGTGAGCCGCGCGTAAAACGCATCCGGCTTCGGCGTCTCCACGACGACCGCCCCCTCCTCGAACCGCACGCTCGCCACATCGTCCGCCACCCCTCGACTTGGCTCGAGGCGAGCGAGCAGCGTTCGCGCGACGGCCTGCGGATCCTGCGCGCGAATCCAGACGCGGTGCGGATGCTCGTCGATGAGGGCGCGAATCTGGTGGACGTCGCCTTCCGCGACGACGCGCCCGTTGTGCATCAGGACGATATTCGCGGTCATCGCTTCGATCTCGTGCAGGATGTGGCTCGACACGACGATGCTCTTGCCCGCGCTCGCCCACTCCTTGATCAACCGGATGGTGCGGCGGCGCATCAGCGGGTCCATGCCGCTCAACGGCTCATCGAGGATGAGGAGCTGCGGGTCGTGCGCAATCGCCTGCGCGAGCTTCACGCGCTGCCGCATCCCCTTGCTGTAGCTGCCGATCTTCCGGTGGCCCACGTCGAGCAGATCGACCGCCTCGAGCGCACGCTTCGCCGCAGCCGTCGCCGCATCGTCATCCATGCCATGCAGCCGCGCGAGCGCCGCGACCCATTCGACACCCGTCATGTGGTCGTAGAACGCATCGTGTTCCGGACAGAAGCCGAGCCGGCGATACTGCGCGGGGTTGCCCCAGATCGGCTCGCCGAACACGCGAACGCTGCCCGCGCTCGGTCGAAGCTGCCCTGTCACGAGCTTCATGAACGTGGACTTCCCCGCCCCGTTGGGACCAAGCAGACCCGTGATGCCTTCAGGCAGGGAGACGGTCACGTCGTTGAGACCCGAGACGTGGCCGTACCACTTCGACAGATGATCGGCCGCAATGATCATGCGACGACGTCAACGGCATGTACGCGCCGTTCGAGAGTGAACAGACATGCCGCCAGGAGGATCGCGAACGCCGCCACGGCGAGGCCGAGCACGGCCGTGTCATCCGGCGGCACACCGAAGATCGAGTCGATGAGGAGCAGCAGCGTGTTCTGCGGCGAGATCAGCACCCACAGCGGGTTGCCGCTCACACGTTCGAGTGCGCCGTCGAGCACGCCGGCAAAGATGACGATGCCCGCGTACATCATCGCGGCGAAGCGGCGGCTTCGCGAGAGCGAGGAGAGCGCCAGCATCATCATCGACGCGAGCGCGACCTGAAGCATTGAGGCGAGGGTGATGGCCGGAACGAGCCGCGGGTGGGAGATGACGAAATCGAGGCTGCCGCTGAACAGAATCTGGAGGACGAGCAGCAGCATGGCGGGGAACCACGTCACGGCGACCAGGAACAGCGCGAGCGTCAGGAGCTTCCCGCCGATGTAGTTGTTGCGCGTGATCGGCTTCGAGAGATAGATCTGCAGCGCGTTGGACTGGCGGTCCGTCGCGATCAGCCCCGCGCCCGCATAGATCGTGATGAAGAACACGAACAGCCGCTGCTGTTCGAGGAACGTTCGGAACGTTTCTTCGGAGGGTGCGAAGAAGAACGCGCCGCGGATCACGGTCGTGCCGATATAGAGCTCGACGGCGCGAAACACGAACAGCGACCAGGCAAACAGGAGCAGCGCGAGGAAGCGGCGTTCGCGCAGCCGATCGAGGACGCCATGATGCGCGATGACCCACCACCCGCGGCCGTGCAGCGCGCGCCCGCCGGTGTAGTGCCGGTAACCCTGGTCGTGAATCGGCATGTTACGGTTCGTCGCCCAGCGCGCGCGCGAACACGTCCTCGAGCGACGGGACGCTCGGCCGCAGATGGCGCACCTGCACGCCGCTGCGGGCGGCGAGCTGAAACAGGAGCTGCGGCGAGCGATCCTCCGGGACGAAGACACGGATGACGTCGCCAGGGTCGCCGCGGTACTCGAGCCCCTCCGCGCGAATCGCGTCGGCGAAGCGCGCCTCCTCACCTTTCACGCGCAGCTCGAACACGCGGCCCGACGGCCCCTTCAGCGCGGCGATCGGCCCCTCTGTGGCGACCGCGCCCTTGTGCAGGACGACGACGTGATCGCACGCGAACTCGACGTCGGGCAGCAGATGCGACGAGAGAATCAGCGTCATCCCCTTGCGGGCGGCGATGTCGCGAACCAGCGCGAGCATCTCGTCGCGTCCTGTCGGGTCCATCCCGTCGGTCGGTTCGTCGAGAAAGAGCAGCTCCGGATCGTGGACCAGCGCCTGCGCCAGCTTGACGCGCTGTTTCATGCCGGTGGAGTAGGTCTCCACGTTGCGATAGCGCGCCTCGCCGAGGCCGACGTAGAAGAGGACCTCGTGCGCACGCTGCATCGCGTCGGCGGGCGGCAGGCCCGAGAGCTTCGCGCAATAGGAGACAAACGAGAACGCCGTCATGCCGGGGATGTGCGCGTCGCTTTCCGGCATGTAGCCGACGCGCGCGCGCACGGCGAGCGGCGCCTCGCTGATGTCGTAGCCGAGAACGCGCATGCGGCCGCTCGACGGCGGCAGCAGCCCGAGCAGCGCCTTGATGAGCGTGCTCTTGCCGGCGCCGTTCGGGCCAAGCAGCCCGATGGCGCCCCGCGGAAACTCCACGCTGACGTTGCGGAGCGCCTCATGCCGGCCGTAGGAGACCGTGACGCCGTCGAGGACGACGGCAGGTTCGTTCACAGGCTTCCGCGCAGACCGAGAGCATCCGCGCGTTCACGCATGAACGCGATGACGTTCGCGACGTGCTGCTCGAGCGGCAGGCCGAGCTCCTCGGCGCCGCGGCGAAGGTCGTCGCGCGAGACGTTCCGCGCGAACGCCTTGTCCTTCATGCGCTTGATGACCGATGACGGCTCGAGGTCGAGCACGCTCTTCGACGGACGGACGAGCGACGCGGCGGTGACGAAGCCGGACATCTCGTCGCACGCGTAGAGCGTCTTCTCGAGCGGGCTCTCGCGCGCGACGTCCGAGTAATCCGCATGCGAGAGGATCGCGCGCGTCACCCATTCCGGATAGCCGCGGCGCTGCAGCTCCTCGCAGCCGCGGAACGGGTGGTCGGCGGGCGTCTGGTAGCGTTCGTAATCGAAGTCGTGCAGCAGCGCGACCACGCCCCAGGCGTCCTCGTCCTCGCCGAACATGCGCGCGTAGCCGCGCACCGACGCTTCGACGGCGAGCGCGTGCTTGCGCAGGCTCTCGCTCCTGGTCCACTCCGTCAGCAGGGCCCACGCCGAATCGCGGCTCAAAAGGGCGTCCATCGTCACCTCACCGGTCGCGGCGCCTCGCGCGCCAGCGTCAGCGCACGATGAATGATCGAGATGGCCTTCTCCGTCAACGAGTACTCGCTCAGCATCGGCGGCTCCACCCAGATCGCCGCATCGACATCCGAACCGGGACGGAGTGTTCCGTCCGACGGCCAGCACAGGTAGTCGATGAGCACGTAGTGATAACGGGCGCGCTCCTGCCCGTCGAGCGTGATGCGATCGAACACTTCGATCACGGGGCCGACGGCGACGGACAAACCGGTCTCTTCGAGCATTTCGCGCGTCAGCGCCGCCTCGAGCGTCTCGCCCACTTCCACCATGCCGCCCGGCAGGCTCCAGTGTCCCTTGAGCGGCTCGTACTTCCGCTTGACCAGCACGATCTTCCCCTCGTCAACGATCACGGCGCCGACACCGACAATCGGACGCTCGGGGTACTGGCGCGTGTCGTTCAAACTTCCGCCTTCTCACTTCTCCGTTCGTGTTCATGTTCGGTTCCGGCGCGCTGCGCGCGCCGAACTCGGTACATCGAACCACGAACATCGAACCGAACCTGAACACGAACAGAGAACACAGAACCTGGAAGAGTGAACGGCTGCATCCTATTCACCCATCACCTTCACGATGACACGCTTTCGGCGCTGGCCGTCGAACTCCGCGTAGAACATCTGTTCCCATGGGCCCAGATCGAGCTTGCCCGCGGTGATCGGCAGCATCACCTGGTGACCCATGATCGTCCGCTTCAGGTGCGCGTCGGCGTTGTCCTCGCCGGTCTGATGATGCCTGTAGTCGAGGCCCGACGGCGCCAGCTTCTCGAGCCACACCTGAAAGTCCTGAATGAGGCCGCTCTCCCAATCGTTGACATAGACACCGGCGGTGATGTGCATCGCCGACACGAGCACCATCCCTTCCTTCACGCCGCTCTTGTCTACGATCTTCGCCACGTCATCCGTGATGCGGATGAACTCCTGCCGCTTCTTCGTGTTGAACCAGAGATATTCGGTGAAAAACGTCATAGCGCCAAACTCGCTTCGGCGTTGATCTCGATATGCGGTTCGACGCCCGCGCCTCGCAGCCGGCGCAGGCCTGCGGCGGCGATCATCGCGGCATTGTCCGTTGCAAGCGCCAGATCGGGAACGAAGACCGGAATGCCTTTCGCGCGGCCGCGCTCCTCCGCGTCGGCGCGCAGCCGGCTGTTGGCCGAGACACCGCCGGCGATCCCGATGCTGCGCGCCTGATACCAGCGTGCCGCGTCGAACAGCCGATCGAGCAGTGTGTCGACGACGACCCGCTGAAAGCTCGCGGCGACGTCAATCGTCTCCCTCTCCGGAAGCGGATCGGCAGCCGTGAGCCCGAGCGCCGCGCGTCGCGCGGTCACGTGGCGCAGCACGGACGTCTTCAGCCCGCTGAAGCTGAAGTCGCGGGTGCCCGGCAGCTCCGGCGCGTTTCGATCCGCATGCGTGAGACGCATCTTCGGAAATGCCACCGCGCGATCGTTGCCCTGCGTCGCCAGCCGATCGATGACCGGCCCGCCGGGATATCCCAGATGCAGGAGCTTGCCGACCTTGTCATACGCCTCCCCCGCCGCGTCATCTCGAGTACGTCCGAGCCGTTCGTACGAACCGGGCGCTGCGAGGCGATAGAGGCTCGTATGTCCGCCCGAGACGACGAGCACGATCGCCGGCATCGGCATCTCTCCGCCCTGGAGCACGAGGGACTCGATGTGACCGGCCAGGTGATGAACGGGAATCACGGGGACGCTTCGCGTCCACGCCAATGCCTTCGCGAACTGCAGGCCGACGAGCAGCGATCCGACGAGGCCCGGCCCCTGCGTCACGGCGACCGCCTCGAGCGTCGGCGATCCGGCATCGGTGAGCGCGCGCTCGACCACGCCGCAGATGTCGCGGATGTGCTGCCGCGCCGACAGCTCGGGAACGACGCCGCCCCACTCGCGATGGATGGCGACCTGCGAGGCGACGACGTTCGAACGGATCCGCCAGGGGCGATCGGCGCCGGCGGTTTCCTCGACCACCGCCGCCGACGTCTCGTCGCAGGAGGTCTCGATGCCGAGGATGATCATGATAGGTGGCAGGGGGCAGTGGGCAGGGGGCAGAAGGTCGCAGTCATGGCCTCGTTCCTGCCTCCTGCTGCCACCTGCCACCTGCCTCCTGCCCCCTGTTCACCAGCTCCGCCAGCGATTCGTGATACGGCGCGCGGGCCACGCCGCGCTCCGTGATGATCGCGGTGATGTACTTCGCGGGCGTCACATCGAAGGCGGGATTCCTGATGCGCGCGCCTTCGGGCGTCAAGCGGTTCGCGCCGACGTGCGTGACCTCGCGATCGTTGCGCTCCTCGATCGGGATCGTGGATCCGTCAGGGGTCTGGAGGTCGATCGTCGACAGCGGCGCCGCGACGTAAAACGGAATCTCGTGCGCCCTGGCGAGCACCGCGACGCCGTAGGTGCCGATCTTGTTGGCGACATCACCGTTGGCGGCGATCCGATCGGCGCCGACGACGACCAGATCGACGTTGCCAAGGCGCATCATCGACGCCGCCATGTTGTCGGTGATCACGGTCGTATCGATGCCGTCCTTGACGAGCTCCCACGCCGTCAACCGCGCGCCCTGCAGGAACGGCCGCGTCTCGTCGGCAAGGACCGCCACCTTCTTGCCCTGCTCCGCCGCCGCGCGAATCACGCCGAGCGCGGTGCCGTAACCGGCGGTCGCCAGCGCGCCGGCGTTGCAGTGCGTCAGGATGCGCGCCTGCTCGGGCACCAGCTCCGCCCCGAACGCGCCCATCGTCCGGCAGCTCGCGACGTCTTCGTCGTGGATGCGCCGCGCGTCGGCTTCGAGCCGCTGCCTGATCTCTTCCACCGAGCATCCCCCCTGCGCCGCTTCCGCGAACACGCGTTTCATACGCTCGATGGCCCAGAAGAGATTCACGGCGGTCGGCCGGGTTGCCGCCATCAGTTCGCACAGCTTCTGGAACTCCGTCGCGAACTGCTTGGTGCCGGTCGCCTTGCTCCGCCGCATCCCGAGCGCGATGCCCATCGCCGCCGCGACGCCGATCGCCGGCGCGCCGCGAATCACCATCGTCTTGATGGCCCTGGCGACTTCCTGTGCGGTCTTGCAGGAGACATAGATCTCCGACGCGGGCAGCTTGCGCTGGTCAATCATGACGACGGCGTCGTCTTTCCATTCGATCGTCGGGAGCATGGATTCTGGATGATAGCAGTCAGGTGGCGGGTGGCAGGTGGCAGGTGGCAGGAGGAGGCAGGTTTGAAGGTGGCAGGTACGCAATTCGCTAGCTCAACTCCACATCATGACCATTCGAAACTACAGGGATCTGGTGGCGTGGCAGAAAGCAATGGCGCTCGCGGAATCCATTTACAAAACGACTCAACAACTGCCCCGCGAAGAGCGATATGGCCTCGTTTCGCAGATGCGGCGTGCCGCCGTATCGATTCCGTCCAATATCGCCGAAGGCGAGGGGCGCGGCGACGACGGGAACCTTTTACGCAGCCTGCGGATTTCCTACGGCTCGTTAAGGGAACTCGAGACCCAAACGTTGCTCGCTCAGCGACTTCGTCTCTTGAAAGAAGCGGACACAAAGCCGGTGTTCGATCAATGTCACGAAGTCGGGCGGATTCTCAACGGCCTGATGAAGACAGTTAGAACGCGGATAGAAGCCAAACGAGGGCGTACTTAGAAAAACCCGCTGCGCCCTGCACCCTGCAACCTACTGCCCCCTGCCCCCTGCCCCTGCCCCCTACTTAAGCAACCGCGCGTCGAACGGCTGAGGCAGCAGCTCGCCGATCGTGTGGCGGCCTGTTTCTCCGTGAAGGTTCGCGAGGATCACTTCAATGTCACCCGCGAACTCCCAGAGCAGCTGACGGCAGGGTCCGCACGGCGGCGTCGGCGCATCGGGCGGCGCGACGACGACGATGCGGCGGAACTTGCGGTGGCCTTCCGACAGGGCCTTGAAGAGCGCGATGCGCTCGGCGCACACCGTCAGGCCATAGGTCGCGTTCTCGACGTTGCAGCCGGTGACGATGGCACCGTCGATCGTTTCGAGCGCGGCGCCCACCTTGAAGCGCGAGAAATCCGCGCAGGCGTGCTCGCGCGCGGCGCGCGCCGCCGCAATCAACTCTGCGATTTTCGGATCCCGGATCCCGGATCCCGGATCCCGGTCGACGTTAGAGTCGCTCAACGACTCCCTCGAGCAGCGCGATGAACGAGCTGCGGACGCGTTGCATGGTGGCCAGGACCTCTTCGTGGACGATCGGGTGCGGCAGCACGCCCGCCGCCGCGTTGGAAATGCACGAGACGCCAAGCACCTCCATCCCCATGTGGCGCGCGGCGATCGCTTCGGGCACGGTGGACATGCCAATCGCATCCGCGCCGATGCCGCGGAAGAACCGGATCTCCGCGGGCGTTTCGTAGCTCGGCCCGTGCGTTGCCACGTAGATGCCGTGCGACACCGCCACGCCCTTCGCCCGCGCCGCTTCGTCGGCGATCGTTCGCAGCCGCGCCGAATAGACCTCGCTCATATCGGGAAAGCGCGGGCCGAAGCGATCGTCGTTGGGACCAATCAGCGGACTGCCGCCAACCATGTTGATGTGGTCGTCGATGATCATCAGCGCCCCCCGCGCGAACCCGGTGTTGATGCCGCCCGCGGCGTTGGTAAGGATGACGCGTTTGACGCCCAGCCGCCCCATGACGCGCGTGGCGAACACAACGGTCGCGAGATCGTACCCTTCGTAGAAGTGCACGCGCCCGGCAAGCGCAGCGACGCGCTTGCCGGCCACGTTGCCGATCACCAACCGGCCGGGATGGCCGGCCACGTTCGACGCGGGCCAGTGCGGAACGTCCGCATATGGCGTGGCGATGGCGTCGAGCAGCGTGCCGGCGAAGTCACCAAGACCCGAACCAAGCACGATCGCAGTTTCCGGAAGCGACGGGCAGCGGCGTCGGATGTGGTCGGCAGCCTGCTCGACCCGGTCCCACACCGAGAGGTGACTCACGACTCCTTATCGTAGGGCACGCCGAGCGCGCCGGGCGCGCGCGAGTGCCCGATGAAGCCCGCCAGCACCACGATGGTCACCACGTAGGGAATCATCTGGATGAACTGCACCGGCACATCCTCGCCGGAGGGCAGCTTGGCGACGCCCTGCATCTGAATCGTCAGCGCATCCGCAAACCCGAAGAGTAAGCAGGCGAGCATCGTCTGGATCGGGCGCCACTTGCCGAAGATCAACGCGGCCAGCGCGATGAAGCCGCGCCCCGCGGTCATGTTGCGCGTGAAGAGCGACGACTGACCAATCGACAGGTACGCGCCGCCGATACCAGCCAGCACGCCGGAGAGCACGACGCCGGTATAACGAAGGCGGTTCACGCGGATGCCCGCGGCATCCGCCGCTTCGGGATTTTCGCCGACCGATCGGAGCCGCAAGCCGAACGGCGTCCGGTACAGGACGTACTGCGTGACGAAGACGAGGAGCAGCGCGAGCAACGAGACGACCGAGAGCTGCGCCACCTCCGGCAGCAGCTCGTCTTTCGGAAGCTGCGGCGTCGACCCCGACGACAGAAACAGCGCGCCGCTCAGGACGGCCGGCAATCCAAGAAAGAGGATGTTGATGCCGGTGCCCGCGACCACTTCGTTCGCCTTGAACCGGATGCAGACGATGGCGAGCAGGAATGCGAAGAAGGCCGCCGCAAGCATCGCGGATCCGAGCCCCGCCCACGGGCTGTGCGTGTAGTACGTCGTCGCGGCGGCGGTGAAGGCACCGGCGAGCATCAACCCTTCGAGCGCGATGTTGATGACCCCCGATCGCTCGGAATAGAGCCCGCCAATCGCCGCCCAGACGAGCGGCGTCGCCAGGCGGATGGTCGAGAAGACGAGCGACAGCGTGAGGATCGATCGCATCAGATCCTGCCCCCCGCCCCCGGCCCCCTGCCCCCTCGTCTAAACATCGCTTCCGCCGCCACGAAGAGAATGACGAGCGCCTGCAGGATCAGCACGATGTCCTTCGACACGAGCTGCGTGAAGGCATCGACGGGCACGCCGCCGCGCTGCAACACCGCGAACAGCAGCGCCGCCGCGATGACGCCGACCGGATGGTTGCGGCCGAGCAGCGCGACCGCGATGCCGGTGAAGCCGTAGTTGTCCGAGAACCCGTCGTAGTAGCGATATCGATAGCCCATCACCTCGTTGATGCCGACCATCCCCGCCAGTGCTCCCGATATCGCCATCGTCAGCACGATCTCCTTGCGAATCGAGACGCCGCCGTACTCGGCCGCGGAGGGGTTCTGCCCGGTCGCGCGAATCTCGTAGCCCCATTTCGTCTTCCACAGCAGAACGTAGACGAGCCAGCACGAGAGCAGCGCGAGGAGAAACGCGGCGTTGAGTGGAATGCGAGCCGGCAGGCCGGGAACGAACTGGCCAAGCCTCGGGATGTGCGCCGCGGCGCTAATCGGCGCCGACTCCATGATCGGATCGCCGGCAGTCCGGTAGTGATACTGCGTCAGATACCCGACCAGCGCGACCGCGATGAAGTTCAACATGATCGTGTTGATGACTTCGTGCGAACCGAAGCGCGCCTTGAGGATGCCCGGAATCGCGGCCCACGCCGCGCCGGCGGCGATGCCGGCGAGACAGCACAACGGGATGAGCAGCGCGGACGGCAGGTTCGACAAGGTGATGCCCACCCACGCTGTCGCAAAGGCGGCGATGTAGAGCTGGCCTTCGGCGCCGATGTTCAGGAGGCCGCCGCGCAGCGCGACGGCAACGGCAAGGCCGGTGAAGATGAGCGGCGTCGCGAAGAACAATGTGTAGCCGATGCCGTCCGGCCACGAGAAGGCGCTGCCAAGGAGCAGACGGTAGGTTTCGATCGGACTGTCGCCGATGAACAGCACGACGAGCGCGCCGACCGCAAACGCGCAGAGCACGGCGATCAGCGGGAAGAGCAGCTCGCGCAGCCGCGTCACGCATGGCCGCCTGTCATCAGCAAGCCAATCTGTTCGTGTGTGACGGCGGCCGGATCGACCTCACCCGCGATGCGTCCGTTGTGCAGCACGAGCACGCGATCGGCGAGCGCGGTGACTTCCTCGAGCTCCGCGGAGACGAGCAGCACCGCGCATCCGGAGTCGCGCAGCGCCACGATCTTGCGATGAATGAACTCGATGGCGCCGATGTCGACGCCGCGCGTCGGCTGCGAAATCAGCAGCAACAGCGGCGGCAGCTCGAACTCGCGGCCGATGATCAGCTTCTGCTGATTGCCGCCGGAGAGCGCCCGCGCGGGGAGCGCCGGGTTCGGCGGCCGCACATCGAATTCGCGAATCACGAGCTCGGCGCGATGGCGGATGGCCGGCTCGTTGAGCAGCACCGAGCCGGCTCCGCTGACCGCCGGCGGCCGGTAGTGCACGCCAAGAATCGTGTTCTCGGCGAGGCTGAAGTCGAGGAGCAGGCCGCGTCGATGCCGATCTTCCGGCACGTGCGCGATGCCTGCCTCGCGCCGGCGCCGCGCGTCGAGCGCACGGATATCCCGGCCGCCGAAGGCAATCGAGCCCGACACCTGCGATTCGGGAAGCAGTCCCGCGAGCGCTTCGATCAGTTCCGTCTGCCCGTTCCCCTCGACGCCCGCGATGCCGACGATCTCGCCGCCGCGGACCTCGAACGAGACGTTGTCGAGCCGGCGAGCGCCGTCGCGGCCGGTGATCGACAGGCCACGCACGCTCAGCGCGGTCGCACCGGGCTTGGCCGGCGGCTTCTCCACGCGAAGCAGCACCTCACGCCCCACCATCATCCTCGCCAGCGCCGCCGCGTCCGTCTCGCCCGTCTTCACGTTTCCGACGACACGGCCGTCGCGCATCACGGTGACGTTGTCCGAGATCGCGAGCACCTCGGAAAGCTTGTGCGTGATGATGACGACCGTCTTGCTCTGCTCGCGCATGCGGCGCAGGATCGCGAAGAACTCCTCCACTTCCTGCGGCGTCAGCACGGCCGTCGGCTCGTCGAGAATCAGCAGCTCGGCCTTCCGGTAGAGCGCCTTCAGCAGCTCGACGCGCTGCTGCTGGCCGACGGAAAGGTCTTCGATCACTGCATCGGGATCGACCGCGAGCTTGAATTCCTCCGACAGCGCGCGAACGCGCGCGGCCGCCGCCTTCAGGTCGAGCGCCAGGGCTGAGCCCGGTTCGGCGCCGAGGACGATGTTCTCGGTCACCGTCATCGGCCGCACGAGCATGAAATGCTGGTGCACCATGCCGATGCCGAGCGCAATGGCATCGAGCGGCGCGCGGATCTCCCGCACCTCGTCGTTGACGAGGATCTCGCCGCTGTCGGCGCGGTAGAAGCCGTACGCGATGCGCATGGCGGTGGACTTGCCCGCGCCGTTTTCGCCGACGATGGCGTGGATGGTGCCGGAGGGGATGACGATGTTGAGATGGTCGTTGGCGAGAACGGCGCCGAAGCGCTTGGTAATGTTGCGCAGCTCGAGTCTCATTGCGCCATCGCGTCCGTCACCTTGATTTGCCCCGAGATGATCTTCTTCCTCGCGTCCTCGGCCTCGCGAATCGCGTCCGGCGAGACGAGGTCGCGGTTGTACTGATCGATGACGTATCCGACGCCCTCGCTCTCGAGGCCGTAGACGTGGAAGCCGCCCTTGAACCGGCCCTCGACGACCTCCTTGACGATGTCGTACACCGCGTTGTCCACGCGCTTGACCATGCTGGTCAGCACGAAGCCCGGTTTCACCATGTTCTGATTCGAATCGACGCCGATCACGAAGTGAGTGGCGCGGCCGTTCTGCATGCCGGCCTGCTCGACCGCATCGAAGGCGCCGAGCCCCGAGTTGCCCGCGGCGGTGAAGATGACGTCCGCGCCTCTGTCCATCTGGGCGAGGGAGAGCTCTTTGCCTTTGCCGGGATTGTTCCACGCGGCGTCGGTGACGCCGACGTAATTCTGCAGCACCTGGATGCGCGGGTTCACCGCCTTCGCGCCCTCTTCGTATCCCTTCTCGAAGCGGCGAATCAGCGGGATGTCCATGCCGCCGACAAAGCCGAGCGTGCCGGTCCGCGATGTCTTGGCCGCGATCATTCCGACGAGATAGGAACCCTCGTGTTCCTTGAACAGCAGGCCCGCCACGTTCGGCATCGGCGTCTTGCCATCGTCCGCGAATACGACGCCGTCGATGATCGCGAAGTGGATATCGGGGTAATCACGAGCGACGACCTGCATGATGGGCGCCTGTGCAAAGCCGACGCCGATGACGAGGTCATACCCGCGCTCGGCGAATGCGCGCATCGCCGGCTCGATGGAATTCGGCGTGCCCGGCTCGACGTCGCGGAGCACGATGCCGAGCGCCGGCTTATCGCAGCTGGTCTTGCCGTCCGGCAGCGTGCCGCTCTCCGCGCACTTGACGCCTCTCCACGCGGCGGCGTTGAAGGAACGATCGTCCTTGCCGCCGATGTCGAAGACGATGCCGACATGGACCTTCGACGTGTCGTCCTCGACGTAGCGGGCGCGGCGGCACGCGGGCGCGATGAGCGCCAGCACGATGATCGTCAGCGCCGCAGTCTGCTTCATCGCACGTCTCCCAGCACCACCGCGCGGGTCGGCGGCGGCTCGTCGCCGATCGCGATCGCATCGCTGCAGAGCGCGAGCGCGGCGTTGACGCCGCGGCCGTCGCGATGGTGAATCTCGATGAGCGGCTGTCCGCGCTCGACGCGCGCACCCGGCTTCTCGAGCATGACGACGCCGACCGCGTGGTCGATCGGCTCGCCGACTTTCGTGCGGCCGGCGCCGAGCAGGTTCGTGGCCAGGCCGATCGCCTCCGCGCGCATCTGCGTCACGTAGCCGTCGCGCGGCGCGGCGCAGTGCTCCCGTCCGCGCACCGACGGCAGCAGCCCCTCGTTGTCCACGACCGCGCGATTGCCGCCCTGCCGCTCGATCATGCGGCCGAAGGTTTCGAGCGCCTTCCCCGAGGCCAACGCGTTCTCGACGCGGCAGAGCGCCGCCGCCTCGTTCGGCTCGCGGCCCGCCAGCACGAGCACGCGCGACGCGAACCGCCTGACGACCGCCATGACATCGTCCGGGCCGCGTCCCTTGAGGGTCTCGATGCACTCGACCACCTCGATGGCGTTGCCGACGGCTCGCCCGAGCGGCGTGTCCATGTCCGTGATCAACGCTTCGGTGCGCACGCCGGCGCGCGTGCCGATCGCCACCATCGCCGTCGCGAGCGCCTTCGCGTCGGCCTCGTCCTTCATGAACGCGCCGTCGCCGCATTTGACGTCGAGAACGACGACGTCGCTCCCCTCCGCGAGCTTCTTGCTCATGACCGATGCGGAGATGAGCGGGATGCTGCCGATGGTCGCGGTCACGTCGCGGAGGGCGTAGAGCTTCTTGTCTGCGGGGGCGAGCGAGGCGGTCTGGCCGATGATGCTGGTGCCGACGTCCCTGAGCACCGCCTTGAATTCGTCGACGCGGAGATCAACGCGGTAGCCGGGAATCGATTCGAGCTTGTCGAGCGTGCCGCCGGTATGGCCGAGCCCGCGCCCCGACATCTTCGGCATGATGACGCCGCAGGCGGCCGCCAGCGGCGCGAGGACGATGGAGATTTTGTCGCCGACGCCGCCAGTGCTGTGCTTGCCGACTTTCACGCCGGGGATGTCGGAGAGGTCGACACGGTCGCCCGAATTCACCATCGAATCGGTCAGCCATGACGTTTCCTCGATTGTCATTCCGCGCAGCACGATGGCCATCAGCAGCGCCGACGCCTGGTAGTCGGGCAGCGTTCCGCGGGTCACGCCGTTGACGAAAAAATCGATCTCTTCGCGCGAGAGTGTGCAGCCGTCCCGCTTTTTCGCTATGACGTCGACGACGGGCATGAATGAGGCATTCTATTCAATAATCCGATAAACCTACTGGCAGATGACTCAGGCGACCCTGTCCCAGGAACTGGCACGGCAATCGATCGCGCTCTCTCGCGCGCTCTCGGCGGCGGCCCGGAACTGGGTGCTCTATCCACCCGAGCACCCCGCGGTCGTCGCCTCCGTTCGGCGGCTCGGCGAGACCATCGCGACGAGCACGGCGGGGGCGGCGTTCGCCTTCGGCGTCACGCCGAAAACGCTGCTGGTCGCCGGCTATCCGCTCCCCGAAGAGCATTCGGTCAGCGAGACGGCGCGTCTGCTCCACGATCACGACATCCTGCAGATCACGTTCGTCGGCGAACCCGAACCCGACGCGCTGCAGTCGCTGCTCGGGCTGCTCGCGCGCTCCGCCGAGGAGCTGCGCGCCGAAGGCGGTCCCGGCAAGGAAGCGCGACGACATCTGGCGCTCGGTGGTGAACTCCATCGTCGAGGGGCACGGCACGTTCGACTCGCTGCAGCAGCAGCGGCTGCTCGAAATCGCCGACAGCGCGTTCGAAATCAAGGAGCTCGCCGCCGCGGTCTCGGCGCCGAAGTGCAACATCGACGGCTCGCCGCTCATCACCACGCAGGCCGCCACGGTGCTCGCCACGTTCCGTCACCTCGCCGGGATCGTGAGCGTCATGGACCCCGAGAAGCTGCCGCAGGTGATGCGCAACGTCGCCGCCGCCACCACGCAGCTCGACCCGCACGTCGTCATGCAGATCATGCAGACCGACGAAGGGATGCAGGAGACGCCGATCATCGGCCAGATCGCCGAGTCGTTCGACGACGAGAAGGTGGCGGAGCTGCTGGCGACGGCGCTGGCGAAAGACGGCAAGGCGAGCAAGCGCCTGGCGCGCATCTTCGACACGATCGCGCCCGACGAAGAGCGCAAGAAGCGCGTGCTGCGCCTGACCAGGAATTTGCTCAGCGAGCACGACTTCGGACGCAGCAGCCAGTTCAAGGCCGTCTGGAACTCGATGGAGGAGCTGCTCCTCAGCTACGACGAATCGCCCTACGTCTCCTCCTCGTACCAGGCCTCGCTCGAAGGCGCCGTCGGGCGCAGCGAGATGTTCTCGACGCGCGACCTGCCGCCCGAGCTGCCGGAATGGGTCGAGTCGCTGCAGCAGGACAACGTCCGAGCGCTCTCGGTGCTGCTGATTACCGACCTGCTGCGCATCGAGGAGAAGGCGGAACGTGCGGCGGAAATCGCCGACGACATGACCGCGCTCGTCGAGGACCTGATGATGTCGGGCGACTTCGACAACTCCGCGCTCGTGATGCGCGAGCTGAAGCGGGCGCGCGAGGGCAAGGTGGCGCCGGCCGCCGCGCGCGCGGCGCTGACGCAAATCGGCGAATCGATCGCGCTGCGCGAGGCGGCGTCGATGATCGCGGACTTCGACGATCGGACGCTGCCACTGTTCATGGAGTGCTGCGAATGCGCCGGACCGGTGACGATTCGCGCGTTCCATCCGGCGCTGCAGAGTGAACACGAGACCGTCGAGTACGTGCGCGCGCGGGATCTCGTGACGCGCTTCGGCGCGCCGGGCATTTCGCACCTGGCGGCGCTCGCGGACGACGACCGCTGGTTCGTGCAGCGGAATGCCGCCCTGCTGCTCGGCGCCACGAAACATGCGGACGCCGTGGCGGTGCTGCAGGGGCTCCTTCGCCGCAACGATTCACGGGTCCTGAAAGCCGCCGTGTCGGCGCTGGCCGGCATCGACGATCCGGCCGCCGCGCGCGCCGTGCAGACGGCCCTGCGGGCGGCGTCCGGCACCAACCGCGACGCTGTCGTCGAGGCGCTGGTGGCCGAAAAAGATCCACGAGTGGTGCCGATGCTCGCGCGAATTCTGGCGGAAAGCGACCCGTTTGGCGCCGATCACCAGACCGTGCTCGACACCCTGCAGGCGGTGCGGCAGCTGGCGGACGACCGCTCAGTGCGGTCAGTGGTCGGCGTGATGCGCCGCACGAAATTGTTGGCGTGGAAGAAGGCGCGCGTGGTGAAAGAGGCCGCGGTCATGGCGTTGACGGCCATCGCCTCGGCGCACGCCAAATCGGCGCTCGAGGAGGCGGCGCGGACCGGTGACTGGATGCTGAAGCGCGTGATCAAACAGATGCAGGGTGCGGCATGAGCCGGAATATCGAAGAATTGGTCCGGCGTCTCGCGGCGGCGCTTCGCGCGGCGGAGCTCTACGCGCCGCAGCATCCGCTGGTGCAGCGCTCGGTCGCCGCGCTGAACAGCGCGCTGACGCCGTATCTTGGCGAAGCGCAATTCGTCGTCGTGGGACTCATTGGCGAAGACATCGTCGTCAACGAGACGCGGCTCGGCAAGGGGTCGGCGTCGCTCACGGGCTTCGTCCGCGGCCTGCAGGATCGCGAGATCGAAAAGATCACGTTCCATCGCGGCATCGCGCTCGACGAGATCAAAGCGTTCCTGAGCGAGGTCGCGGACCGGGGCGGTGTCGTCGGCCGAGACGCTGTGGGAGCAGGCGAAGGCCGGCGAGAAGCCGAACCCCGACGACGCGCGCAAGATCATCGACAGCCTCGCCAACATCGTCACGCAGGACCGCACGTCGCTGATGGCGCTCACCGCGCTGAAGAAGTACGACAACTACACCTTCACGCACATGGTGAACGTCGCGGCGCTGGCGATGGCGCAGGCGCGCGCGCTCAATCTCGACGGTCCGCTGCTGCGCGAGTTCGGCTTCGCGGCGTTGATGCACGACATCGGCAAGGTCAACACGCCGCTCGAGGTGCTCAACAAGCCGGGCAAGCTCACCGCAGAAGAATTCACGATCATGAAGATGCACGTGGTCGACGGCGCGCACATCCTGCGGCGCACGCCGGAGATGCCGGCGCTCGCGCCCGTCGTCGCCTTCGAACACCACCTGCGTCAGGACCTGACCGGCTATCCCGAAAACATCGGGCACCGGAAGCTGAATCTCTGCACGCAGATCGTCAGCATCGCCGACGTGTTCGACGCGCTGCGCAGCAACCGGCCCTATCGCGAGGGGCTGGCAACCGCGCGCATCAAGTCGATCATGGGCGAACAGGGCAATCCCGCGTTCAACCAGACGCTGCTTCGCCGCTTCGTCAACTTGATGGGCCTCTTCCCCATCGGCACCATCGTCCGGCTGAGCTCGGAGGAGATTGGCGTCGTGACGGCGGAGCATCCTGAGGATCCGTTCCGGCCGCAAGTGAAGATCATTTTCGACGCCGCGGGCACGCGGCTGGAAGGCGAACACCTCGTCAACACCTGGGAGCGGGACTCGCGCGGCGATTTCCCGAAAGCCGTGGTCGAATCCGTCGATCCGGATTCGATCGAGCTCGATCCGTTGACGGTGCTCTAGAACGATGGCCACGCCCGCGCCGACCGAACCGATGCCCGCCGAGCAGAGCGCCGCGCTCGCGGAGTTCGCGCGCAGCTGCAAGACCGCGGCGCGGTCGGTCTCGCTCTACCCGGCAACCCATCCCGCCATCAAGGGCGCGCTCGGCCGCGTCGTCACCGCCTCGCAACGGCTCACGGGGGCTGGCGACGTCACGATCGCGATCCTTCCGGATCTGATGGTCATCGAAGGAAAAGCGCCGGCCAAGCCGGATCCGGCAATCGGCGAGTTCGCCGAGCTCCTGCACCATCGCCTGGTCGGCGAGCTGCACATCTCACACGGCGCCGACGCCGCCGAGTGGCGCACGTTCCTGCTGCTGCTCGCGCGAAGCCCCGAGGAACTGCTCGCCGAAGGCGGCATCGCGAAAGTGTGGGCCGCCGCCGGGCAGACGCATTTCGCGATCCGCGAGATCGACTACGCCGAGGTGCTGCGCGAACGCAAGGGCAGCGAAGGCGCGGACTGGGACCGCATCATCGAGTTCTGCCTGCAGGGCAACGACGCGACGGTCGAAGAGCGCGTGCTCGACGCGGTCATCGCGGCGCTCGACGCGGACCGGTTCGCCGAGCTCGTCAAGGCGGTGCAGTCGGTGGAGGGCAAGTCCGCCTCCATCGGCGCCCGCGCCGCGGCGCTGCTGAACCTCATTCGCAAAGCGATCGACCGCCTGCGCGAACAGGATCGGCTGGACGAGGCAGCGGTGCTGCAATCGGTGGCGGATTCCGCGGCGCAGATGACGCCGGACATGATGCTGTCGTTCCTGCAGCAGGCGAAGGAAGAACGGCAGCGCGGCGACGACGCGCCGCTCGCCGCGCCGATCGTCGACCGCATCGGCGACAACACGATCGCCGAGTTCGTCGCCGGCTCCGTCGTCGCCGAGCGCGGCGCGAGCCAGCGGCTGGCACTCGCCTTCCAGGCGCTCGTGCCGGAGCTCGAACGCAAGGAGCGTCTCCTCGACCTCGCCAAAGCCGTCGCGCAGCAGACGCCGATGGGAACCGAGTCGGGGTTCAACAATCTGTGGCACGGGGCGGCGGAGCTGCTGACGTCCTATTCGGACGAGAGCTTCGTCTCCGAAGAATACGCACGCGAACTGTCGGGCTCCCGGGAACAGGCGCTCGAGGTCGAGCGCGTCTCCGACGACCCGCCGGAACGTATCCAGACGTGGCTCGCCAGCGTCAGCGACACCGCCGTGCGCGAGCTCGATCTCGCGCTCATTCAGGACCTGCTGCGCATCGAGGAAGACCCCGCGTCGTGGCAGGCCATCGCCGCCGTCGCCTCCGACGAGCTCGAGCGGCGGACGCTGCTGGGCGACATCGCGACGGCTCACGCGCTGCTGGACACGCTCGTCGCCGAACGCGGCGATCAGGGGCGCGCGCCGCTGCGGCCCGCCGCGGAGTCGGCGCTGACCAAGCTCGCGGGCGGTCCGCTCATTCGCCACATCGTCACGCACCTGCGCAAGGTCGAGGACCCCGAGGTCGAGCCGCTCACGCGTCTCTGCCACACCATCGGTCCGTCGATCGTGCGTCCGCTCGCGATTGCGCTGGCCGCCGAGGAGAACAACCGCGCTATCCGCCGCCTGCGTGAGTTGCTCCTCTCCTTCGGCGCGGCCGGACGGCAGTCCGTCGAGCCGTTGAAGCACTCGGCCAATCCCGGCGTGCGCCGGATGGCGATCGACCTGCTGCGCGTGTTCGGCGGCCGCGAGGCCCTCCCCGAGCTCGCCTCGATGCTCGACGATGCGGATCCGCAGGTGCAGCGCGAATCGATCCGCGCGATCGTGCAGATTGGCACCAATGAAGCGTTTGCCGTGCTCGAGCATGCGCTCGTCGCCGGCACCGCATCGCGCGCCACCATCCTGCAGCAGCTGATTGCGCTGCGCGACGACAAGGCCGCCTCGCTGCTCTGCTACGTGCTCAATCACACGGCGCCGCGCGGCAATCTGGTGGCGGTGCACGCGCAGATCGTCGAAGCGATCGGCAATCTGGCCGCGAACCCCGATTCGATCCGGACGCTGCGCGTCATCCTCTACCGCGGCGAATGGTGGGCGCCGTTCAGAACGGCGGCGCTGCGTCACGCGGCGGCCGCCGCGCTGCAACGCCTGGGGACGTCCGAGGCCGTCGACGTGCTCAACGAGGCGGCCTCGCAGGGCGGCCGCGGCGTGCGCAACGTGGCGCGGCGCTACGCGCCGCATCGAGGCGTCGCATGAACGCGGTCAATCGCGCCAAGCTCGCCGACGATCTCGTGCGGCGGCTGGCGGCGTCGATTCGCGGCGTGCAGCTCTACGCCGTCGGCCATCCGATCGTCGTGCGCAACGTGACGTCCCTCGTCGAGGCGCTCGCCGTCATGCACGCATGGACGCCGTCACTGGCCATCGGCATCGTGGGCGAGGATCTCGTCGTCGGCGAGGTTCCGTTGCCGCGCGCCGCCGAGAACATGGGCGAGCTGATGCGCCGGCTGCAGCAGGCCGGCGTCGAGCGGATCGTCGTCGATCGCGGCGTGGATGCGGCGGAGGTGACGCGGCTGGTGCAGGCGCTTGCCACGGCCGACGCGAACCAGACCGCGGCGCTGACGGACCTCGAGCACATTCGCGTCGGACGCCTGCAGGTGGAAACGAAGGTGGACGCGCCCGCCGGCGACGTCGCCACCTTCCAGCGGCTGTACAGCGACGCGGTCGCCGTCGCCGGGCAGCTGTGGGACACGGCGCAGGTCGAGGGCAGGCCGGACCCGAACGCCGGCCGCGGGGTCGTCGACTCGCTCGCGCAGGCGGTCGCGCAGAATCGCACGGCGCTGCTCGCGCTCACCGCGCTGAAGAACTACGACAACTACACGTTCACGCACATGGTGAACGTGTCCATCCTGACGATGGGCCAGGCGCGGGGCTTGGGCATCGACGGCGCGATGCTGCGCGAGTTCGGCCTCGCCGCGCTGATGCACGACATCGGCAAGGTGAAGACGCCGACCGAAGTGCTCAACAAGCCCGACAAGCTCGACGAGCGCGAGTTCGAGATCATGAAGCGGCACACCGTGGACGGCGCGGAGATTCTGCGCCGGACGCCGGAGATGCCGACGCTCGCGCCGGTCGTCGCGTTCGAGCATCACCTTCGCCTCGACGGCACCGGCTATCCGAACGGCGTCAAGCGCGGCCAGCTCAACCTGGCGACGATGCTGTGCGGCGTGGCGGACGTGTACGATGCCATGCGCTCGCAGCGCACCTATCAGCAGGCGTTTCCGACCGATCGCATCCTGGCGGTGCTGCAGCGCAACGACGGCAAGCAATTCGATCAGAACCTGATTCGCCGCTTCGCGCAGTTGGTCGGCATCTATCCGGCGGGCAACCTCGTCCGTTTGAAGACCGGCGAGATCGCGGTCGTCACCAAAGCGTACGCGCCCGACCCGTACCGGCCGCGCGTCAAGGTGCTGCGCGCCGCCGACGGCATGGACCTGCACCGCCCCTACGAAATGAATCTCTGGGAGGCTACGGAAGAGCAGCGTACGTCGATTGAAGCGCCGCTCGATCCCGCGCTCTACGGGATCGATCCGCTCACACACCTGCAGTAACATCCCTTAATGTTCCTTTCGAGACCAGCCGCCGTTCTGACACTGATGACGCTTGCCGCCGGCGCCGTCATCGCCCAGGACGGCGCGACGGGATTGCGCGCGATCGTGTCGGACCTCGCGCTGCCCGGCATCGACAACGGTCTGCGCGCGTCGGACGCGCCGCGTCCGCCGCGGCCGTACCCGACCGATGTGGCGACGCGCAACAACGGCATCCCCTATCTCCGCGGCAGCATCGTCGTGAAGTTCCGCGAGGGCACGGCGCCGCTGGCGCAGCGGATCATGATTGACCGCGTCGGGGCGTCCACGATGGAGACGCCGTCGTACGCCGACTTCGCGATCGTCAACATCGACGAGAACGCCGACCCGGAAGCCGCGGCCGCCGCGCTCGCGCAGCAGCCGGACGTCGAGTACGCGCAGGCGCGCTACCTGCTGCATCCGATGTTCGTCCCCAACGATCCGCTCTACGCGCAGCAGTGGAACTTCCCGGCGATCGACATGGAGCATGCATGGGATCTCAATCCCGGCGCGACGCGCGACATCATTGTCGCGGTGCTCGACAGCGGCGTCGCGTATCGCAGCGTCGTGCGGCGCTTCAACGCGCCGGCGTTTCGCGCCAGCAACGGCGTCACGATCTTTTCGTTTCCGGCGCTGGGTGACATCGACGTGCCGTTCGCCGCGGCACCGGACCTTGCGGGTCCCGATCGCTTCGTGGCGCCGCGCGACTTCATCTGGAACGACAACGACCCGCTCGACATGGACGGCCACGGTACGCACGTGACCGGCACCATCGGCCAGCTGACGAACAACAGCGTCGGCGTCGCCGGGATGGCGTTCAACGTGCGCATCATGCCGGTGAAGGTGATCGATTCGCTGTGGGACGACATCTTCCGCAGCCCGTTCGAGGGGACAGACGACGTGGTGGCGCGCGGCGTCAGGTACGCCGTGGACAACGGCGCGAAGGTGCTGAACATGAGCATCGGGCGCTCGGGCCCGCCGAGCCCGCTGCTGCAGGACGCGCTCCTCTACGCGACATCGCACGGCGCGTTCGTGTCGATTGCCGCCGGCAACGACTTCGAACAGGGCAATCCGGCCGAGTGGCCCGCCGCCTACGCGAATTCGATTCAGGGGGTCGTGGCCGTCGGCGCCGTCGGCCGCGACAAGCTGCACGCGTACTACTCGTCGACCGGCCCGAACGTCGAACTCGCGGCACCGGGCGGCAACCAGCGCGCGGGCGGAACAGCTGGAGGGATTCTCCAGCAGACGTTCGACTTCAACTTCGTCGAGACATACCAGTTCGGTCCGTCACAGTACGGCCCGCCGCGGTTCGATATCTTCGCGTATCAGTTCTTCCAGGGGACGTCGATGGCCGCGCCTCACGTCTCGGGTTTCGCGGCGCTGCTGATGCAGCAGGGGATCACGAGCCCTGCCGCGGTGGAGGCCGCGATGGAACAGTTCGCCACCGATCTGGGGCCCACGGGCAAGGACGATCAATACGGCTACGGCCTCATCAATCCGCGCGCGGCGCTGCGCGGCCTTGGACTGGCGAAATGAGACGCGCATCGCTCGTCCTCTTTGTGCTGCTCTTGGTCCCTGCCGCCGCCTCCGCGCAGGTCTCGGTGCGGGGCTTCGCCGACGCCGGCTTCATGACGTTCACCGCGACCGACAGCTTCAAGGCTATCCTCGGCAAGTCATCAGGACCGCTCTACGGCGGCGGCATCGAGTTCGGTGAGAAGCAGTTCTTTCTCTCGCTCGGCGCGCGGCGCTTCAGCCGCGAGGGACACCGCGTGTTCGTGTTCGAAAACCAGGTGTTCACGCTCAACGTGAAGGACAGAGTGACGGTGACGCCCGTCGATGTGACGTTCGGGTTCCGCTTTCGCTCGCACGGGCTCGTGCCGTTTGCGGGCGGCGGCGTCAGCTGGAGCCGCTTCACGGAAACGTCGGAGCATGCGGAAGAGACGGAAAACGTGCACCACACCTACACGGGCGGGCACGTCTTGGGCGGCGCCGAGGTGCCGCTGCAGAGATGGCTCGCGGCGGCGGTCGATGCGCAGTGGTCCGCCGTGCCGAACGACTTCGACGAGTCGGCGACGAGCGTCGCGAAGCTGTACAACGAACACGATCTCGGCGGCTTCACCGTGCGCGCGAGGATCATCATCGGTCGATGAATGGGCCAAGCGAGTTCGAGCGGCGCGTGATCGCCGCGGTGCGTCGCATTCCGCCGGGACGAGTGGCCACCTACGGTGACGTCGCGGCGCTGGCGGGCAAGCCGAGAGCCGCACGCGCGGTCGGCAACATCATGCGCACAGCCGGGGTGCCGGGCGTCCCTTGTCACCGCGTGATCGGCGCGGGCGGAGCGATTGGCGGATTCGGCGGGAACGTGCAGATGAAGCGCGAGCTGCTGCGTGCGGAAGGGATAGAAGTCGGGATAGGACGCGTGCGCGGCTTCGAACGGCTCCGCTGGCGTCCTACCCGACGCGCTTAGCGGCGGTTGCGCGATTTCTCGCGGCTGACAGCGCTGCCGATTTTGCGCGCGGCTTCACCCGCGCGGCTGCGGACATGACCCGCCACCTGATTGACCTCGCCCTTGGCGCGCATGTCCTTGTTGCCGGTCGCCCGGCCGGCGATCTCCTGTGCCACGCCCTTGATCTTCTGTCCGACTCCCTTGATTTCCTGTTCCGCTGCCTTCCGACGGAAAGTTGGCATCTATTGCCCTCCCTACACGTCAAGGCAAACAAGATTTGTTCCGGGACAAGCAACCCGGCGTGGCCGCTTTCCCGTCTAACCTGCCAGGAGACGTGAGAACCGCCGACCTCGAGCTGGCCGCGCGGTGCCGCGCTGGAGACGCCGATGCGTTCGAGGAGCTCTATCGCCAGCACGCGAGGCGGCTGTTCAACCTCGCGCTGCGCATGATGGGCTCGGCCGACGAGGCCGAGGACCTGCTCCAGGAGGTCTTTCTGCAGGCGCATCGCAAGCTGGCGGGCTTCCGCGGGGAATCGACGCTCGGCACGTGGCTCTATCGGCTGACGATGAACCACTGCCTGGACCACCTGCGCGGACGGCAGGCAAAGATGAGCCGCGCGACCGACTCGCTCGACGAGGAAGGCGCCATCGAGCCGGCGGCGCCCGCGCCGTCCGTGCCGCCCGCGATCAGCCGCATGGACCTCGAACGGGCGATCGATCGGCTGCCGGCCGGGTCCAGGGCGGCCTTTCTCCTGCACGACGTGGAAGGATTCGAGCATCGCGAGATCGCGGAGATCCTCGGCGTGTCCGAGGGGACCTCGAAGTCGCAGGTGCACAAGGCGCGCATGAAGCTGCGCGCGCTGCTGAACCGATGAACTGCCAACGCTACGACGACCTGTTGAACGATTACGTCGACGGGCTCCGCCACGAGGAGTTCGAGCGGCACCTCGCCGCGTGTGCGCGCTGCCAGGCGCTCGTCGAGGATTTCACCAGCATCCGCCGCACGGCGTCCACGCTCGAGGAGCATGTTCCGCCGCCGCGTCTCTGGGCAAACATTTCCTCTTCGATCGAGGAGAAGCCGCGGTTGTTCT